>DASSAL010000144.1:0-3152 GCA_035685405.1 Actinoplanes sp.
CGCAGGGTCTCCAGCGGCCGGGCGCCCCGCGCGGCGAACCAGCCCCGCACCCAGTGCGCGGTCGCCACGGGCGGGATCACGGCGCTGGTGACCAGCATGGTCGCGACCTCCGCCGGGGTGCGCGGTCCGGGCCCGATCCGGGCGGCGGCGAACTCGGCCGTGCCGGCCGCCCAGGCCAGCCCGGCGGCGGCCCGGACCCACCGGTTCGGCAGCAGCGTCGCCAGCGCGGCCGCGGTGACCGCCACGTGCCTCGCCCGGCGCCCCGGCGGGAGGCCCAAGGTGGTCCGCCAGTGCCGGCCGTACATCCGGCGCAGCAGCGCGTCGTCGGCGTTGCCGCGCTGAGTGCGCACGCTCACCCAGCGGCTCTCCGGCCGCACCGGATGGGTCACCGTCCGCTCGCCGCGGGCCAGCGCGTATCCGGCCCGGCACACCCGGTAGGCCAGTTCGGCGTCCTCGCGGAAGGCCCGCGGCAGCCGCTCGTCGAAGCCGCCGGCCCGGTGCAGCGCCTCCCGCCGGTAGGCCATGTCGGCGGTGATCCAGTCGCCGTCGGTCAGGCCGGCGGTGACGCGTTCCCAGTCGGTCGGGCGGCGGCCGGCCGGCAGCGGCACCCGCAGGTTGCCCTGCACCCCGCCGATGTAGTCGGGTGCGGCGGCCAGGTCGGCCAGCAACCGCTGCGGCCAGTCGGCGTCCGGCACCACGTCGTCGTCGAGGAAGGCCACCCATTCGGTGCGGGCGGCCCGCCAGCCCACGTTGCGGGCGGCGGCCGGCCCGGCGGCCCGGCCGGTGAGCACCTTGGCGTCCACGCCGGCCGGGATCGGCAGGCTGCCGACCGGCACCGGCCGGTCGTCGACCACCAGCAGGTCGACCGGGGCGCCGGCCAGCCGGTCGAGCAGCTCGGTGAGGCTGGGCCGGCCGAGGGTCGGTACGACGACGGTGACGCCGCTGGTCACTCGCGGCCCCCGTCTGCGAACGCCCTGGCTCGATGGACCGCGAACGGGCCGATCGCCAGCAGGTCCACCGGCGCCGAGCCGAACAGCTCCATCGCCTCGCGCGGCGTGTCCACCATCGGCCGCCCGGCGGTGTTCAGCGAGGTGTTGACCACCACCGGCAGGCCGGTGCGCCGCTCGAACTCGGCCAGCATCTGGGCCACCAGCGGTTCGGTCTCGGAGTGCACGGTCTGCACCCGGGCGGTGCCGTCGACGTGCGTGACCGCCGGGATCCGCTCGGTCCACTCCGGCTTCACCCGGTGCACGAACAGCATGTACGGGCTCGGGTACACGCCGTCGAAGATGTCGGCGAACCGTTCCGCCCGGACCATCGGCGCGATCGGGCGGAACTGCTCGCGGCCCTTGACGTTGTTCATCCTGGTCTGGGTGTCCTTGTCGCCGGGGTGGGCCAGCAGCGACCGGTGGCCGAGCGCACGCGGGCCGTACTCGCTGCGCCCCTGGTACCAGGCCACGATGCCGTTGCCGGCCAGCACCTCGGCGGCCTCGGCGGCGATCGACGCCGGCCGGGTGTAGGGCAGGGCGGCCCGCCGCAGCTCGGCCTCCAGCTCCTCGTCGGACCAGCCGCGGCCGAGCGCGGCGGTGGTGAACGGGGCGCACCGGTCCCGGGTGACGGCCAGCGCGGCGCCCAGCGCGGTGCCGGAGTCGCCGGCGGCCGGCTGCACCCAGACCCGGTCGAACGGGCCCTCGGCGGCGATCCGGGCGTTGGCCACGCAGTTCAGCGCGGTGCCGCCGGCCATGGTCAGCGTGGTGACGCGGCCACTGGCCCGGTCGTACGTCCACCGGGCCAGGTCCAGCAGCACCTCCTCGAGCCGGACCTGCACGCTGGCGGCCAGGTCGGCGTGCGCCTCGGTCATCTCGCCGTCGGCGGTGCGCGCCTTGGCCATCGCCGGCCAGTCGATCCGCTCCACGGTGAAGCCGCCGTCGTCGGTGGCCCGCACCAGCTCGCGGAACAGGTCGAGGTACTTCGGCCTGCCGTACGACGCCAGCGCCATCACCTTGTATTCGTCGCTGGAGTGCTGGAAGCCCAGGTGGCGGGTCAGGTCCTCGTACAGCAGGCCGAGCGAGTGCGGCAGCTCCTGGCCGGCGAACACCTCCAGCTCGCCGTCGCGGTAGACGCCGGACAGGTGGCTGGCCACCTCGCCTCGGCCGTCGAGCACCAGCACGGCGTTGTCCTCCGCGACGGACAGCCCGGCGGAGGCGGCGTGCGCGACGTGGTGCCGGACGAACCGCACCTGCTCGGGGTCGAGGCCGGGCAGCGCCGCGGCGAGGAACTGCGGGGCCCGCTGGGCGTAGTCGACGCGCAGGTGGTCCCACGGGTCGCTGAGGCCGAGATCGGCCGCGTCGCGGCAGAGACCGGGGTCGAACGAGTACGCCACCGCGTCCAGGTCGCCGGGCTCGAGGCCGGCGTGCTGCAGGCACCAGTCGGCGGCCAGCTCGGGCAGCTCCCACGCGGAGAACGGGACCGGGCGCTTGCCGTGCTTGCGCCGGCTGAACCGCTCCTCCTCCGCGGCGGCCACCACCTGACCGTCAACGATCAGCGCGGCCGACGGATCGTGGAAGATCGCGTTGATACCCAAAACTCGCATGGCGACGCGCATACCCCGGGAGAACCCCTTCTACTCGCATGATCATCGACTTCTCCAAAAAGATCCTTGACTTCTCAATCTCTGGCTTGACCTGCACTGATAGCTCACCGTCCGAGACCCGACCGTTGCCGCAGGTCAAGTTTGTCTTCGATGCAGTGGGGCAAGCTTGCGCGCATGCGTGAGGTGGACCAGTTGATCGACGGCCGGTGGAGCCGGGGCGGCGCGACGCGGGAATTGACCGTACGCAGCCCGCACGACGGGGAACCGGTGACCCGGGTGCCGGTGGCCGCCGAGGCGGACGTGGCCGCCGCCGTCCGGGCCGCCCGGGCCGCCGCTCCGGGGTGGGCGCAGACGGCACCGGCCGCGCGCGCCGCGGCCGTGCACGCCGCCGCGAACGCCGTCGAGGCGGCGGCGGACGAGCTGGCCGCCATCATGTCGGCCGAGATGGGCAAGCCGGTGGACGGTGCCCGGGACTCCGTCGGTGCCGGGGTCGGCACCCTCCGGCAGTACGCCGAGCTGGGCCCGACCCACCGCGGGCGGGCGCTGGCCGGCGCCCACG
>DASSAL010000145.1:0-1581 GCA_035685405.1 Actinoplanes sp.
CCACCGCACCGCCCACGGGTCCTGGTGGGACAGCCAGCAGGTGCCGGAGAAGACCCGGCACGTGCTGTTCGGCGCGCTGGTCGGCGGGCCGTCCGCACCGGACGACGCGTACACCGACAGCCGCGGCGACTACGTGATGAACGAGGTGGCCACCGACTACAACGCCGGCTTCACCTCCGCGGTGGCCCGCCTCTTCGGCCAGTACGGCGGCGCGGTGCTGGCCGACTTCCCGCAGCCGGAGAAGCCGGACATCGCCGAACTGTCGGTGGAGAGCACGATCATGCAGAACGAGACCCGGTCCACCGGCGTCAAGCTGATCGTCTACAACAAGTCGGCGTTCCCGGCGCGGGCGCTGACCGCCGCCAGGTTCCGCTATTACTTCACCCGTGACTCCGACGCGGCGCTGACCGTCAGCTCGCCGTACAGCCAGGGCTGCCCGGCGCCGACCGCTGCGAAGCAGGTCTCCGGTGACCTCTGGTACGTCGAGGTGGACTGCACCGGCCAGACCATCGCGCCGGCCGGGCAGTCCGCGCACCGGATGGAGGTGCAGCTGAAGATCGGTGTGGCCGAGGGCGGCACCTGGGACCCCACCGACGACCCGTCGTACCGGACCGCCGCCGGCCCGAACCCGGCGGTCCCGCTCTACGAGGGCAGCACGCTGGTCTGGGGCGCCGAACCGGGAGCCACGCCGACGCCGACGCCGACCGGGCCCACCCCGACGCCGTCGTCGACCACCCCGCATCCGAGCGATCCGCCGCCCACCCCGCCGACCTCGTCGCCTCCGCCGCCGGCGTCGGGTTGCCGGGTCGGCTACACCACCAACGACTGGAGCACCGGCTTCACCGCGACGGTCACCGTCACCAACCTCGGGCCGGCGCTGCCCGCCTGGTCGCTGTCCTTCGCCTTCCCGAGCGGCCAGCGGGTCACCCAGGCGTGGTCGGCGCGGGTCACCCAGTCCGGCGCCGCGGTCACCGCCACCGGGGAGAGCTGGAACGCCGCCCTGCCGGCCGGCGGCTCGGTGAGCTTCGGCTTCAACGGCACGCATTCCGGCAGCAACCCCCGGCCGGCCGCGTTCACCCTCAACGGCACGACCTGCTCGGTGGTGTCGTGATGCGCACGCTGACCCGTACCCTCGTCGCCCTGCTCGTGGCCGGCGGCCTCGGCGTCCCGGCGCCCGCAGCCGCAGCCGCAGCCGTGCTGCCCTACCAGGACACGAACCTGCCGGTCGCCGACCGGGTGGCCGACCTGCTCGGCCGGATGACGCTGGACGACAAGATCGGCCAGATGACGCAGGCCGAACGCGCCTCGATCACGCCGGCCCAGATCACCCAGTACCGCGTCGGCTCGGTGCTGTCCGGCGGGGGCTCGGCCCCCTCGCCGAACACCCCGGCGGGCTGGGCCGACATGTACGACGCGTTCCAGCGCGGCGCGCTGGCGGCGCCGCTGCAGATCCCGATGGTCTACGGCATCGATGCGGTGCACGGCAACAACAATGTGTACGGTGCCACGATCTTCCCGCACAACATCGGCCTCGGCGCCACCCGCGATCCGGACCTGGTGCAGCGGATCGGCCGGGCGACC
>DASSAL010000146.1:0-15322 GCA_035685405.1 Actinoplanes sp.
TGATGCCGAGTGGGGCGAGCAGTCTCACCAGGGCGGCGACCGGTGCGCGGCCCCCTCGGGGGCGGAGGTGATCGCCGTACAGGTCGAAGAGAGCCGACCGCGCCTGCATGACCGCACATTGTGACAGCCCGAAAGACGATATGCTAGACGCTGTCACATCCGCCCGGGCTGGGTTTGGGTTCGCCGGTGTTCATCAGGGAAAATGTTTGATCGGCACGACGTTTGATACGAGATAACGGCGTCACGTGGGGCTGAGCGCGTGACGTTGAGAAATGGCTGTGGGGCAACCCACCGACCCTGATGTAGGTCTGAGGGGAGACAAGATGGCGGCGATGAAGCCGCGGACGGGCGACGGTCCGCTGGAGGTCACCAAGGAAGGGCGCGGGATCGTCATGCGCGTCCCGCTGGAGGGTGGTGGCCGTCTCGTCGTTGAGATGACTCCGGACGAAGCCAACGCACTCGGTGACGCGCTGAAGGCGATCGTCGGCTGACGTTGCATGCAAGCCCGCCGGTACGGTACCCGCCGTAGCGGCGGGCTTTCCATGTCCTGACGAAAGGTCACGCTGACGTGTTCGAGATTCGGCTGACCGGTGCGCCCGGCACCGCCACCCGGGTGGTCCTGGTGGACGGTTCCGGCAACCCGCTCGGGGCGGACGACCCGGAGCTGGCGGAGCTGTGCCGGACCACCCCTGACCCGGGCGCGGCGGGCGCCGTCCAGGTGCTGCCGCGGCCGCTGCGAATCCCGGCGAAGGTGCTGCTGACCGGCGTCGGTGCGGGCGACTATCGGGCGGCCGGCGCGGCCGCCGTCCGGGCGGTGCCCGGCGACGAGGGTCTCCAGGTGGTGGTACCGTCCGGCGCCGACGTGCGCGGCCTGGCCGAGGGACTCTGGCTGGGCGGATACCGGCACCGTGAGGCGTTGGTCGAGCTGGTGACCGACGAGCATTCGTACGCGCCACCACTGCACCAGGCGCAAGCGGTGGCATCCGCCGTCTGGCTGGCCCGGGACCTCACCAACGAGCCCTCCTCGGTCAAGAACCCGGCGTGGTTCGCCGACCAGGTGGTCGAGCAGGCCGCGACCCGCGCGGGACTGACGGTGACGGTCCGCGGACCGGACGACCTGTCCCGCTTCGGCGGGCTGCTGGCGGTCGGCGGCGGTTCGGCCACCCCGCCGCGGTTCGTGGAGCTGTCCTGGTCCCCGGTCGGGGCCGAGCGACACGTGGTGCTGGTCGGCAAGGGCATCACGTTCGACACCGGCGGCATCTCGATCAAGACCCGGGACGGCATGAAGCTGATGCGCAAGGACATGGCCGGCGCCGCGGCGGTGATCGCGGCGACCCTGGCGGCCGCCGATCTGCAGCTGCCGGTGCGGATCACCGCGCTGGCGCCGCTGGCCGAGAACGCGGTCAGCGGGTCGGCGTACCGGCCCGGCGATGTGATCACCCACTACGACGGCACCACCAGCGAGAGCACCAACTCCGACGCCGAGGGCCGGCTGGTGCTGGCCGACGCGCTGGGCTACGCGGTGGCCACGCTGGCTCCGGACGTGGTGGTCGACCTCGCGACCCTCACCGGCGCGAACGCGGTCGCGCTGGGCAAACGGACAGCGGCGCTGTACAGCCACTCGCCGTCCCTGGCGGCGGCGCTGACCGACGCGGGTACGGCGGCCGGTGAGCAGATGTGGCCGATGCCGCTGCCGGCCGACTACCTGGAGTGCCTCCGGTCGGACATCGCCGACCGGCACAGCTCACCTACCCAGGGTGCCGGGTCGGTGGTGGCGGCGCTGTTCCTCCAGGATTTCCTCGGCGACCGGCTGGAGCACTGGGCGCACCTCGACATGTCCGCACCGTCCTGGGCCGAGGAGACCGACGGCGACCTGGTCAAGGGCGCCACCGGCTGGGGTGTCCGCACCCTGGTCCGCTGGCTGGCGGACGGCGCTACCGGCTAACCTCCGGTCTTCACCGCGGCCAGCAGGCCGGCACCCGCCGGGATCAGCGACGGGATCCACAGCTCCGACTCGCGGATGGACTTGAGCGTGTCCCGGATCGTCACCGTGGCCACGTCCCGGGCGGCCGGGTCGCCGATCCGGCCACCGGCCAGGGCGCCGTTGATCACCACGACCCCGCCCGGCCGGAGCAGCCGGTGCGCGGCCTCCACACCCTCGCCGACCTCGGTGGCGTCGGCATCGACGAACACCAGGTCGTAGACGTTGTCGGCGAGCCGGGGCAGGACGTCCAACGCACGGCCGGTGATGATCCGGGTCCGGTTGGCCGGGCCCGCCTCCGCGAAGATCCGGCGGGCAACGCGCTGGTACTCGGCCTCCACGTCGATGGTGGTCAGCACGCCGTCCCGGCGCATCCCGCGCAGCAGCCAGACGCCGCTCACGCCGGCGCCGGTACCGATCTCCACCACCGCCTTGGCGTTGCCCGCGGCGGCGAGCAGGCGCAGCACCGAGCCGGCACCGGGGGAGACGGACGTCAGGCCCAGCTCCTCGGCCAGGCCCCGGGCGGTCTGCAGGACGATGTCCTCGCCGGTGTACGCCTCGGCGAACGCGGATGCGGTGGCGATGGCAACCCCCTGAAGGTGCACGAATTTCGGCTATGAGGGTAGAAGCGAGGTTTGGCGTCCGTGCACCGGGTCGTCGATGGCTGAACGCCTCGAGGTATCCGTGTCATCCTGGAACGGGGCCCGGGGGCATCCCGGGGGACGAGTGGAGGCAGGACGTGACCGACGGCTGGAACCGGCGCCAGCCCCATGCCACCGGACCGTCCGCGGACCCGTCCTTCTGGGCCGCCGATGCGCGCAGCGACCCGTGGCGTGACCCGCACGCGCCGGCCGCGGTGGTGCTGCCCACCGCCCCGGTCAGCACCGGACCGCCGCCGGAAGTGGTGCCCGATCCCGACGCGCCTCGCCGCGGCATCGGCCCGATCCTGGTCATCTGCCTGGTCACGGCTCTGCTCGCGGGCGGCTTGGGCGGCACGCTCGGGTACGTGTTCGCGGCCCGCACCGGGGTCGGCGGTTCCGGCGCCCCGCTCGGTGCCGCGCCCCAGGACCCGCCGGCCGTCGCCCAGCGGGCCCCCGAGTCACTGGCCGGCGTGGCCAGGAAGCTGATGCCCAGCGTGGTGACCGTGCGGGTCACCGGCGCCATCGGTTCCGGCTTCGTGGTCTCCCCGGACGGCTTCGTGATCACCAACGACCACGTGGTCGAGGGTGCCGACGACACCCTCTCGGTGGCGTTCAGCGACGGCACCACCACGCCGGCCACCTTGGTCGGGCGTGATCCGGAATCGGACATCGCGGTGCTCAAGGTGGCGAAGGCCGGTCTCACCCCGGTCGAGTTCGGCAACTCCGACCAGATCGCGGTCGGTGACCCGGTGCTCGCCTTCGGCTCGCCGCTGGCACTGGTCAATACCGTGACGTACGGCATCGTCAGCGCGCTCGACCGAACCATCCAGGCCGGTGAGCCGGGCGGCACCACCCGGTACTACGCGGCCATCCAGACCGACGCCGCGGTGAACCAGGGCAACTCCGGCGGCCCGCTGGTCGACTCGGCCGGCCAGGTGATCGGGGTGAACTCGGTGATCCGCTCGGTCGGCGGCACCGACACCGAGGCGGGCAACATCGGGCTCGCCTTCGCCATCCCGATCAACCAGGCCCGCCGGGTGGCCGGCGACATCATCGACACCGGCAAGGCCCGCCGTACGGTGATCGGCGCCGAGGTGTCCACCGGCGGCACCACCGGTGCCATGGGTGCCCGGCTGCGGGGGGTCGAGCCGGCCGGCCCGGCGGCTCAGGCCGGGCTCAAGGCCGGCGACGTGATCACCAAGCTGGACGGGCACGTGCTCGAGGACGGCACCGACCTGATCGCGCTGGTCCGCAAGTACGCACCGGGCGCCACGGTGGCCATCGAGTATCGTCGCGGCACGAAGCAGCAGACCGCCTCAGTAACCTTGGCGGCCGACGCCAAGTAAGCCCGAGACCGCCAGGGGAGGCCGTCGGTGTTCGAGAACTTGAACTGGTGGGAGATCGGCGCGCTGCTCATGCTGGCGCTGCTGATCTTCGGCGAACGGCTGCCCAAGGTGATCGGCGACGGCCTGCGGATGCTGCGTGGCCTGCGGGCGATGGCCCAGAACGCGACCCAGGACCTGAGCCGCGAGCTGGGCACCGACATCCAGTTGCAGGATCTGCACCCGAAGGCGTTCATCCGCAAGCACCTGATGAGCGAAGAGGACGAGCAGGCGATCCGGAAGCCGCTGCAGGGCCTGTTCGAGGACGTGAAGTCGGACATCAACGGCGTGAAGACGGACCTGCAGGACGTGGCGGCGGCCGCCGACCTGAAGAACCCCACGCCGGCGCCGGCTACGAAGCCGGCGCACACCTTCGACGTCGACGCGACCTAACGTTTGGTGGTGACGCTCAGGCCGAGCGGCTTGCCCACCAGCGACTCGCGTCGTACGGCCAGTTTGGCGGCCACCGCGTCCAGCGCCTGCGCGGCCGGGGCGTCCGGCGCGTCCAGCACGATCGGGGTGCCCTCGTCACCGGTCTCGCGAACCCGGGTGTCCAGCGGGATCTGCCCCAGCAGCGGGACCGAGGCGCCCACCGTACGGGTCAGCGAGTCCGCCACCGTCTGCCCGCCGCCGGCGCCGAACACCTCCATCCGGGTGCCGTCCGGCAGCTCCAGCCACGACATGTTCTCCACCACTCCGATCAGGCGCTGGTGGGTCTGCTGGACGATCGCCCCGGCCCGCTCGGCCACCTCGGCGGCCGCGGTCTGCGGGGTGGTGACCACCAGGATCTCGGCGTTGGGCAGCAGCTGGGCCAGCGAGATGGCGACATCACCGGTGCCCGGCGGCAGATCGAGCAGCAGCACGTCGAGGTCGCCCCAGTAGACGTCGGCGAGGAACTGCTGCAGCGCCCGGTGCAGCATCGGCCCGCGCCAGACCACGGCCGCGTTGCCGGCGGTGAACATGCCGATCGAGATGACCCTCACGCCGTGCGACTGTGGCGGCATGATCATGTCTTCCACCCGGGTGGGCCGGCCGTCCACGCCCAGCATCCGGGGCACCGAGTGGCCGTAGATGTCGGCGTCGATCACGCCGACCGCCAGCCCGCGCTGGGCCAGCGCCGCGGCCAGGTTCACCGTGACACTCGACTTGCCCACGCCGCCCTTGCCGCTGGCCACCGCGTACACCCGGGTCCGCGAGCCGGGCTGCGCGAACGGGATGATCGGCTCCGCGCTCTGCCCGCCACGCAGGCTGGCCTGCAGCGCCCGGCGCTGCTCCTCGGTCATCACCCCGAAGTCGATCTCCACTGCCGTGATCCCGGGGATCCGGGTGACGGCCGCGGTGATGTCCGCATTCAGCTTGTCGCGCAGCGGGCAACCGGCCACGGTGAGCAGCAGTTCGACTCTGACCAGGCCGCCCGCGACCGTGAAGCCCTTCACCATGCCGAGTTCGGTGATCGGGCGGCGGATCTCGGGGTCGTCGACGGTGGCGAGCGCCGCCTGAACGGCTTCCTCGATGGTGGGCGTGGGTTGCACCGGTGCTGCCATGGCGTCAAATCTACCGGGACGTCAGGTCCGCTCCTCCTCCCACTCCTTTCGGTCCAGCCTCTGCCGACGGGCGGCCGCCTCGTCCAGCTCGTCGGCCAGCCGGGCCAGTTCGGAGCGGAGGAAGTCACGGGTGGCCACCTCGCCGACGGCGATCCGCAGCGCGGCGATCTCGCGGGCCAGGTATTCGGTGTCCGCCTTCTGCATGGCGGCGCGCCGGCGGTCCTCCTCCATGGCCAGGCGATCGCGGTCGGCCTGCCGGTTCTGCGCGAGCAGGATCAGCGGCGCCGCGTAGGAGGCCTGCAACGACAGCATCAGGGTGAGGAACGTGAAGGTGTACGGGTCGAAGCGCAGCCGTTCCGGTGCCAGCGTGTTCCAGGCGAACCAGGCGGCGATCACCAGCGTCATGTAGACGATGAACTTCGCCGTACCCATGTAGCGGGCGATGCCCTCCGACCACCGGCCGAAGGCGTCCGGGTTGAACCGGGGCAAGCGCACGCGTCCCGGCTGGATCGGCTGGTCGAGCCGGTCCCGCCGCGGCTCGGTCACGGTTGCGCCTCAGCTTCCGCGCCGGGCAGGATGCCCTGGTCCTCCTCCGCGGCGTCGCGGTCACGCCAGTCCCGCGGCAGGGAGTGGTCCAGCACGTCGTCCACCGTGACCGCGCCGACCAGCCGGTGCGCGTTGTCCACCACCGGCATGGCGACCAGGTCGTAAGTCGCCATCCGCCGGGTGATGTCGATCAGGTCGGTCTCCGGGTGGAGCGGGTCCACGTCGTTGACCACCAGCCCGCCCAGGATCGACGACGGTGGCTCGCGAAGCAGCCGCTGGAAGTGCACCATGCCCAGGTATTTCCCGCTGGGCGTGGCGCTCGGCGCGCGCGCCACGAACACCTGCGCGGCCACCACCGGGGACAGTTCCGGCTCGCGGATCCGGGCCAGCGCCTCGGCCACCGTCGAGTCCGGCGTCATGATCACCGGCTCGGACGTCATCACACTGCCGGCGGTGCCCGGCGAGTAGTTCATCAGCTGCCGGACCGGCGCCGCCTCGTCCGGCTCCATCAGGTCGAGCAGCAGGTTCTGTTCGGCCGGCGGCAGTTCGGCCAGCAGGTCGGCGGCGTCGTCCGGTTCCATCCGTTCGAGGACGTCCGCGGCGCGTTCCCGGTCCAGCCGGATCAAGATCTCCACCTGGTCGTGCTCGGGCAGCTCTTCCAGCACGTCGGCGAGGGTACGGTCGCTCAACGCGGCGGCCACCTCGATGCGGCGGGCGTCCGACAGGTCCTGCAGGGCGTTCGCCATGTCCGCCGGGCGCATCTGCTCGAGCAGGGCGATCAGGTTCGACGTCCCCTGGGTGTCGGTCGGGCCGATCAGGCCGCGGATCCGCTCGTAGTCGACCTGATAGACGTGGCCGCGCCGGCCCAGCCGGTTGCTCAGCCCGCGGACCGCCACCCGGGTGATCGGCCATTCGTTGTTGCGGTTCAGCTCCATGCCGAGGTCCACCACGCTGGCCGGACTGCCCGGGCCCTCGCCGGTCTCCGGCATCACGGTGACCCGCCGGTCGAGCAGGTTTTCCAGGGCCAGCAGCTCGTTGGGCCGCTTCTCGAACCGGCGCAGGTTGAGCGAACCGGTGCTGAGCACGACGGATTCGGCATCCATGCTGGTCACCCGGCCGATCGGCAGGAAGATCCGGCGGCGCAGCGCGATCTCGGCGACCAGCCCGACCACCTGCGGCGGCCGGTTGGTGGTGCGTAGCCGGACCACCGCGTCGCGGACCCGGCCCACCCGGTCACCGTTGGGGTCGAACACGGGCAGCGCGGCCAGCCGCGCCAGATAAACCCTCGTCCCCATGGTCACAGGATCAGGGTAGGCCCTCTCGGTTAGGGTCCGGACATGTCCACCCTGGCGTACGAGATCGTCGACGTGTTCACCGACCGCCCGTTCACCGGGAACCCGCTGGCGGTCGTCTTCGGCGCGGACGGGCTCGCCGGTGACCAGATGCTCGCGCTGGCCCGTGAGTTCAACCTGTCCGAGACGGTGTTCGTGCTGCCGACCGAATCGGCCGGCGCCACCTACCGGGCCCGGATCTTCACGCCGAGCTCGGAGCTCCCGTTCGCCGGGCACCCCAGCGTCGGCGCGGCGGTGACGGCGACCCGGCGCGGCATGTTCCCGGCCGGCCGGGTCGTGCAGGAGTGCGGCGCGGGACTGTTGCCGATCGACGTGACGCCGGCCGGCACGGCGACGCTGACCGGCGGCGCCCCGACGCTCGGCGCCGACCTCGACCCGGAGCCGTTGCTGGCGATGGCCGGGCTGACCGCCGACGACTACGCCGGGTCCGCCGATGCCCGGCCGCGGCCGGCGGGTTGCGGCCTGGAGTTCGTGTTTCTGCCGGTACACCGGTCCGCGCTCGCCACGGCGTCGGTCAATCCGGCGGTCGCTGCGGACCTCGGCGTCTCCCAGATCAGCGTGTTCGCCTGGGCGGCCGAGACGGCGTACGCCCGGGTGTTCTGTCCCGGCGTGGCGGTACCGGAGGATCCGGCGACCGGGTCGGCGGCCCTGGGGCTGGGTGTCTGGCTGACCGGCGCCGGCTGGCTGCCCGGGTCCGGGACCTCGTCGTACACCGTGCACCAAGGCGTGGAGATGGGCCGGCCGTCACTGCTGGAATGCACCGTCACGGCGGACGGCGGGCGGGCGGTGTCCGCCACGGTCACCGGTCACGTGGTACCGATCGCCCGGGGGGAGATCGCGGTTCCGCCGTTCATCGGCTGACCTTCGGGCTCAGCGCCGGCGGCGGACTCGGTGGAGGCGGAACGGCTTGCGTACGTCGGTCCGGGCCGTCGTCTCCCGCGGCGGTGCGGCCTGCGATGTGTCCGGCAGGTCCGGCCGGGTGATAACCGATCCCTCGGCCGGCGTCAGCCGGACTACCGCGCACCCGGTATCGGCCCACCGGCGCACCACGTCCTCCGCGGTGCCGGACGCGTTCAACCGTTTGCCGGCCAGCTGCGGCGCGACGGTCGCCCAGTCCTCGGTGCCCGGCTGCAGCCGCTCGATGGTGGCTCTGCACCCGACGATCAGCCCGCCGGTGTCGCCGCGCAGCCGTACCGTCGCCTCGGCCGCCTCGGCCAGACCCGGCGCGCTCTGCTCCCCGGGGCCGCTGACCACGATCAGCGCGCCGTCCAGCGGCATGCACCACAGCGCCAGCGCGGGCCCGTCACCCACCGAGATCCAGGCGACGGCGGCCTTCTTGATCGCCTCATCGACCACCGGAGAAGTCACCGCGTCATCCTCGCACGCCGGTCACACCAGGGCGGGGGACCGGTCGATCAGCGTGAGCAGGTCGGTCAGCGACCGCACCGCCGGCCCGTCGAAGTCGGTGTCCCGGTCGAACACCAGGTGATCGGCGAGGTCCGGCGCGTTCAGCCGGACCGGCGTCATGCCCACCGCGGCCGCGCCGGTGAGCTCCCGGCTGCCGCCGTCGCCGACGTAGAGACATTGCTCGGCGGCCACGCCCAGCTGCTCACACGCGGCCAGATAGATGGCCGGGTCGGGCTTGCACACACCCACCTCGACCGAGAAGATCCGGGCGTCCAGCAGCGGAGCCACCGGCAGGCTGGGCAGGAAGGCCGGCAGTTCGTGCGTACAGTCGCTGATCATGCCGGTGGCCAGACCGCGGGCCTTCACCGCTCGCAGCGCGCTCACCGCGTCCGGCCGCAGTCGGGTGTCGGCCCTCAGCGCGTTGACCCGCGCGGGCACCGCGGCCTGCACCTCGGCGTCCCGGGGGCGTCCGCCGGCCTGCTCGGAGACCCACCGTAGGGTGGCTTCGGCGGAGCCGAACGTGCCCCGCGCGCGCGAGTGGAACGTGCGGTCCAGCACGCTCCGGATGACCTCGGGATCACAGCCGAGCCGCCGGGCGATGTCGGCATGCTGGGGGCCGCGCCGCACCGAGCGGGTCAGCGTGCCAAAAAAGTCAAAGAGCACCGCACGGTACGCGGACACAGTAAACCAACCTCCCGGGCATTCGAGGGGTTAAATCGGGCGGGCAACGGCGGTGAGCGTAACCGCGCCATTACGTTCCGCTCAACTGGGGTTAACAAACTGTGCTTGACAACTTTGCGAGAAGCGACGGGTGGGGATGAATATGCGTTCAAACCGCCCTTTGCTCACCGTGGCCGCATTGACGATCGCCGTTCTCGCGGTGTCCTCGTCCGCTCCGCTGATCGCCTTCGCCGCGGCTCCCGCCCTGGCCATCGCGTTCTGGCGCAACGCTCTCGCCGCGGTCGCGCTGACCCCGATCACGCTCGGGCCGCGCCGCGCCGAGTTCCGCGAGATCCGGTCCGGCCGGCATCGGAGGGCCGGGCTGCTCTGCCTGCTCGCCGGGGGTGCGCTCGCCGTGCACTTCGCGACCTGGATGCCGAGCGTGCAACTCGGTTCGGTGGCCACCGCCACGGCACTGGTCGCCACTCAGCCGGTCTGGCAGGGCCTGATCGCCGCCGGGCAGGGCCGGCGCCCGTCCGCGGCCGGGTGGCTCGGCATCGTCCTGGCGGTCTCCGGTGCGGCCTGGGCCACCGGCGCCGACATCGGCGTCTCGCGGCAGGCCGTGCTGGCCGACGCTCTGGCCCTGATCGGCGCGATCGCGGCGGCGGTCTACACCGCGCTGGGCGAGCGGGCACGTGCCGACCTGAGCACGACGACGTACACGTGGCTCTGTTACGGGACGTGCGCGGTTCTCCTGCTGATCGTCTGTCTGGCCGGCCGGATCCCGATCGCCGGGTACGCGGCATCAACCTGGGCTGCGATCCTGGCCATCGCGGCGGGTGCGCAGTTGCTGGGCCACTCGATGTTCAACTACGCATTGCACCGGGTGTCCGCCACCACGATCAGCGTGATCGTGCTGCTGGAGGTGCCTGGCGCCGCCCTGTTGGCCTGGTCCTGGCTGGGCCAGCAGCCGCGGGCGGCCTCGCTGCCCGGCCTGATTCTGATCGTTCTGGGCGTGGTCGTGGTGATCCTCGGCTCCCGGGCGGCGCGAGACCGGGCGCGGGCGACGGCCTCGCTGGCCGACGCGGCGGACCCGACCGTTCCCCGCGCCTCCTGACCGTCGCTCCCTCGCTGTCCCTATCGCCTTCGCGCGCGTCGGTCGTTGCACCGGGAAAGATCTCCGGTCCTGGCGCGTCGGGGCGGATCGCGATAGAGAGAGGGGATGCGATGCTCGTCAATCGACTCCGCCCCCGGTGCCGTGGTGCGGCCGTGCTGGTCGGGCTCACGCTCGTGACCGGTGCGTGCGGTGACCCGACCGAGGCGGGCGTCCCCGAAGCGGCCGGTCTGGTCGGCGGCTGGAGTACGGCCGGTTGCGAATTCCGCCGGGAGATCGAGACCGTGTCGGTGGGCGACATCACCATGCCGGTGACGCCTGCGGACCTGGCTGCTGCCATGGCACGGGTCGAGGAGGCCGGGCGCACCGAGTTCGCCGAGAGCTACGCCGGGCTCGAGGTGGATCAGCTCGCCGTGCGGGCGATCGTCTACCGGGTCCCGTCGGCCGCCTTCGACGACTTCATCCGCCGGACCGCCGAGAACACCTGCTTCCACGTCCGGGACGCCGCCCACGCGCACACCGAACTCGCCGCCTGGCAGGACCGGCTCACCAAGGATCTGCCCGCCTGGTCGGCGCGCGGGGTCGACATCTTCACGCTGGCCGCCCGCCACGACGGCGCCGGCGTCGAGGTGGGTGTCCGGGACGTCGCCCAGGCGCGGGTCCAACTGCACACCCGATACGGGCCGACCGCTCCGCTCATCTTCGTCGAGCAGGGCCCGGTGACGCCGCTGCCGTCCACCGAGCCGGCGCCCGCCGGCCCGGCCGACCCACCGCCCGCACCCCGGCCGGGCGGCTGACCGCGCCGCCTCCGGCTTACCGCCGGCTGTGACCAGGACGATTGGCGGGACCGGACGCACCCGCTGTGCGGCGCGGGTACCCCGATGTTTGCCCCGGCCGGCGGGACCGGGCAGGATCGCCGCATGGCCTGCGACGCCGCACCCGTCCGCGGCGGTCGGCCGAGGCACAGTCACGCCTCGCGACCGGTTCGCCGGCCTTGCTGCAGCACATCGGTGCCGGGTTCCTCGGTGCCACCCGAGCCGGATATCTAGGGGGAGACCGCCTATGGCGTACGACGACGAGCGGGCAACGATGGCCGACGAGGCGCCAGTCACGCTCCGCCTGGACGGCAAGGTTGCCCTGGTGACGGGCGCAGGTTCACCGGACGGCATCGGGTATGCGACCGCGCGCCGCCTGCGCGACCTCGGCGCCCGGGTGGCGATCGTGTCCACCACCCGGCGCATCCACGACCGCGCCGCCGAGCTGGGGGTCACCGGGTTCGTTGCGGACCTGACCGACGAGTCCGAGGTGGGCGCCCTGGCCGACGCCATCACCGAGTCGATGGGCGACGTCGAGGTGCTGGTCAACAACGCCGGGCTGGCGAGCCGGGCCTCGCCCGAGGTGCTGCGGCCGGTCGCCCAGCTCACGTACGACGAGTGGCGCGCCGAGATCGACCGCAACCTCAGTACGGCGTTCCTGTGCAGTCGCGCCTTCGTCGGCGGCATGGCCGAGCGCGGGTGGGGCCGGATCGTGAACCTGGCCGCCACCGCCGGCCCGGTCAACGCGCTGCCCACCGAGGCCGCCTACGCCGCGGCCAAGTCCGGCGTGGTGGGCTTGACTCGCGCGCTGGCGATGGAGCTGGTCGCCGACGGCGTGAACGTCAACTGCGTCGCGCCCGGCACCATCTACACGGCGGCTTCCACGGTCACCGAGATCAAGCAGGGTCTGGGCACCCCGATCGGCCGCCCGGGCACCCCCGACGAGGTGGCCGCGGCGATCGCCTTCCTGTGCTCACCCGCGGCGTCGTACATCACCGGCCAGATGCTGGTGGTCGACGGCGGCAACAGCGTCCGCGAGGCCGAGTTCCGCTGAGCTTCCGCGGGCTGGTCATGCCCGGACCGAACGACAGCCCGGGCATGACCAGCGTCAGTATGTGGTGCCTGAGCCCCAGATGCCGGCCACCGCCAGGATGATCCAGAGCGCGCAGAAGGCGACGTACAGCCCGGTGAAGATGTAGCCCAGCCACAGGCCCGCCGTGGCCAGGCCCTCGCCCTGTTCACCGGTCTGCCGGATCTGCCTCTTCGCGATGTGCCCCAGCACGATGGCCGCCGGCGCGAAGATGAAGGCGAACACCAGCGCCAGGATGGCCATGGTGTTGGTGGTCGCGACCGGGGCGTACGGCGGGTACTGCTGTCCGCCGTAGGGCTGGCCCGCGTACTGCTGCCCGTAGGGCTGTCCCTTGCCGACGTCGCCGTACTGCGGTGGGTACGGCTGCCCGCTCGACGGCGCGCCGCTGGCCGGAGATCCGCTCGACGGCGCGTAGGGGTCCTGCGAGTAGGGCGCGTTCGGGTCGTACGGCTGACCGTACGGCTGCTGCGGCTGATACGGGTCGGGTGTGCCGCCGGCGGGCGGGTAAGTCATGTCGGTCCTCCTCGTTCACCCGGCACCGTACTAGTCGGCGAAAAGAACCCGACACCCCGATGTCCGCGTGTTGCCGGGCCGGGAACAGCCAACGCTCAACCGCGTGGTCCGGTGCCGGCCGGCGGGGCTCAGGTCAGCCGGGTCAGCTGCCCGATGGCACGTTCCACGGCCAGGCAGCGGTCCTCGACGTAGTCCATGCCGGCCTCGGTGGCGATGCGTCGCGCTTCGGCGGAGACGATGCCGGACTGCAGCCACACCGCGGGCGCCTTGATGGCGACCGCCTGGCGCACGATCTCGACGGCGTCAGCGGCCGGGCGGAAGATGTCCACCAGGTCGACCGGCTCGCCGATGTCCGCCAGCGTCGGGACCGCCGCCACACCGAAGACCTCGTCCGCGTACGGGTTGACCGGAATGATCTTCCATCCGTGGCGCAGCATCTGCAGCGGCACGGTGTGCGACGGTTTCCAAGGCTCCCGGGACGCGCCCACCACGGCGATGACCTCGGCCTCCGCCAGGATCTGCTGTGCGCTCCTCATGCCTCGACTGTAGTCACGTCACCGCCCGGAGTGCCCCGGATCGGCGATCGGCCAGGGCCCACCCGCGTTCGTCGGCCGGTCACAGCAGGGACAGCTGCTGGGGTACGGCGTGATCCGGCTCGCCGGGCAGGCTGCGCGCCTCGCCTGGGTGGGCGCGGTGCAGGCCGTAGCGCCGGGACGCCATGCGGACCTTGGCGGTGATCTCGTGCTGGTAGGACTGCGGCAGATAGGAGCCGCCGCGGTACAGCTCCCGGTATCGCGGGGCCAGGTGCGGGTGATGGCGGCGCAGCCAGGTCGCATACCACTCCCGGGCGCCGGGACGCAGGTGCAGGCCGAGCGGGGTGACGCTGGCGGCTCCGGAGGCGGCGATGGCAGCGACCGTCTCCTCGATGGACTCGTCGGTGTCGGTGATGCCGGGCAGGATCGGCGCCATCAGGACGCTGATCGGGAAGCCGGCGTCGGTGAGCGTGCGGACCGCGTCCAGCCGGCGTCGCGGGCTCGGTGTGCCGGACTCGACCGACCGCCACACCGTCTCGTCGAGGAAACCCACCGAGAACGACACGCCCACCCGGGTCACCTCGGCGGCCTGGGACAGCAGCTTGAGGTCGCGCAGGATCAGCGTCCCCTTGGTCAGGATGGAAAACGGGTTCGCGAAGTCGCGCAGCGCCGCCAGGATCTCCGGCATCAGCCGGTATCGGCCCTCGGCGCGCTGGTAGACGTCCACGTTGGTGCCCATCGCGATGTGCGCGCCGGTCCACTTGCGCGCGGACAGCTCGCGGCGGACCACCTCGCCGGCGTTGACCTTGACCACCACCTTGGTGTCGAAGTCGTGCCCGGCGTCGAGGTCGAGATAGGTGTGTGTGTTGCGGGCAAAGCAGTTGTGGCTGACCACGCCGTCGGCGATGAAGTCACCGGTGCCGGTCGTGATGTCGTACAGCGGGAGGGTCAGTCCGAGCGGCTCGATGTCGGTCACCGCAAGCTGGCCGTCACTGCGGACACCGACACCGGAGGCGTCCAGCGGTGCGCCGGTGACGCCGGTGAGGTGCCGGAAGCGCAGGGCGACCCACAGGTCGCGAGCAGTCTCGACGGTGGGTGCGGCACCGAGCGGCCGGCGGGCCGGACGGAGGCTGGGCAGGCCCAGGTGGGTGAGCGCGTCCCGGATCCGGCTCAGGAACATCTCGTCGCGGCTGGTGAACACGATGGCGAGCCGGTCGGTGCGACCGGTCGACCCGTACGCGCCGGCCAGGAAGCCGCGGAACCACGACCCGGACGGCAGTTCCGGCCAGCGCAGCGCGTCGTGCAGCTTGACCTCGTCGAGGTAACCGTCCGCCCGGATCCAGGCGTCACCCTCCCGAGCGCGTCCAGCGTCACCACGGATCAGGCCACAGAGGAATCCGGCCTGGTAGTCGGGTGACTCCTTGGGCGGCTCGGCGAACCGGCCGACGCCGGGCAGCCGGTCGCCGATCGCCAGGGCGGGGCAGCCCGGCCGGCCCGGGCGGACGTGCCGCCAGCCGCGGTCGGTGAGGAACCGGTGTTCGCCGCCGGCCACCAGGCGGGTGCCGTCGGCCAGCGTGACCCGGTGCGCCGGACGTGCGGTGGTCCAGTGATCGAGGACGGTGGTCGGCACGTACCGCCGATGCGGCCCGGCGCCCATCGTGCCCATCACCGCGTCGCCGATCTCGAGCTGGGCCATCGGCTTGGTGCTGCCGTCGGCCATCAGCACCGGCGTGTCACCGGCCAG
>DASSAL010000147.1:0-2854 GCA_035685405.1 Actinoplanes sp.
GCCGCCGCCGGAGTCGACGAACTGCCACTGCTGATTGGCGCCGTTGTTCCGCGCCCACTGGGTGATCCGGGCGCCGTCGTTGGTGGCCAGGTTGTACACGTCCAGCGCCTTGCCACTGTTGCGGTTCACCAGCACGTACCAGGCGTTGGTGTTCACCGTTCCGCCGCCGGGCGGCGTGGTGCCGCCGGCGTTGAGGGCGTTCAGGACCGCGGTGTACGCGGCCTTCTTGTTGCCGGCGGCGTCGAACAGCAGCGGGTTCTGCCCGGTGCGCCAGGAGTCACTGTCGCGAACGCCCCAGACGGTGATGCCGGTGCAGCGGGCCACGGCGAGACACGCGCGGGTGACGGCGGCGAAGATGTTCGCCTGTTCGCTGCCCTGCTGGACGTCGAGCTCGGTGATCTGCACGTCGACGCCGAGGTCGGCGAAGCGCTGGATGTTGGCCTGGTAGGTCCCGTCCAGGCTGGTGCCGAGGTGGGACTGCAGGCCGACGCAGTCGATCGGCACACCACGGGACTTGAAGTCGCGAACCATGGCGTAGATGGCGGTCGACTTCGCGTTGATGCCGTCGGTGTTGTAGTCGTTGTAACACAGCTTGGCGCCCGGGTCGGCGGCCCGGGCGGCGCGGAACGCGGCCTCGATCCAGTCATTGCCGGTGCGCTGGAGGTTGGAGTCGCGGCGGGCGCCGGAGCCGCCGTCGGCGAATGCCTCGTTGACCACGTCCCAGGAGTGGACGCGACCGCGGTACTGGCCGGCGACCCGGGTGACGTGGTTGATCGCGGCGCTGCGCAGGGCGGAGCCGGACAGCGCCTGCGCCCAGCCGGGTTGCTGGGCGTGCCAGAGCAGGGTATGCCCGCGCAGCAGTTTGCCGTTGGCGGCGGCGTAGTTGGCGATGCGGTCGGCGTTGGTGAAATTGAACTGGTTCTGCTGCGGTTCGGTGGCGTCCCACTTCATCTCGTTCTCGGCGACGACCGAATTGAACTCCCGGTTGACGATGCCGGTGTACACGGAGTCGGACAGCTTCGGTGCGGCGATCGCGGCACCGAAGTACCGGCCCTTCTCGGCTGCCGACGCGCCCAAGGTCGTCGCTGCGTCCGCGGTGCCGGCCAGCGCGAGGCCCGCGGCCAGCAGCGTTCCCGCCACCCCGGCGGTGAAGAGCGCCTTCCAGCGCCGCGCGGATCGTATTGTCATCGGTGCACGCCTTTCTGACGAATGTGCATCACGGGGTGCTGAGGTCGAACCGCCGAACGGTGACGGCTCCGCCCAGCGCCTGGGTGGCGTAGTTGAAGATGCCGAAGCGGTAGCCCATGAAGAACTGCCAGGCGTTGTTGAGGGTGAAGGCCGGTCCGAGGGTGGTGTAGGTGGTGCCGTCGGTGCTGTAGGAGAACCGGGCCAGCCGGTTGGATCCAGGTTGGATGTCGGCGTTGACCCGCAGCCAGATCCGGCCGCCGGAGACGGTGGCGCCGGCGGCCTCCGCGCCGGTGCCGGTGGTGTTCCAGTTCCCGTCCATGGTCAGGCCGTTGGTCATCACCACCCGGGTGGCGTTGTTGTCCTTCCGGACGCCGATCCACGCGGAGGACTGGCGGAGCATGGCCAGGCCGGCGCGGTCACCGTTGGCCATGCCGGAGTAGTCCAGGTCGATGGTGGCGGTCGAGACCGGTCCCTGGATCCGGTGGGTCAGCGTGTTCCGCGCGGCGTACAGGTCGTTGGTGACCGTGGCGGTCTGCAGCCGCAACCCGTTGCCCACGCTGAACCGGCCGGTGTCGGGGTTGTGGTTCCACTCCCACCGGTGGCTCAGCGCCGGCCCGGGGAAGGTGTCCGGCCCGATCATCGAGGCCACCGTCCGCGACGTGGGAATGGCCGGGCGCGGGTAGGTCACGCCCCACCGGCCGTTCACGGTCTGCAGGGTGGGCCAGCCGTCGCTGCTCCAGGACAGCGGCGCCAGCGTGGGCATGCGGCCGCCCGGGTACGCGTCGGTGAACGCCATGTACCACCAGTCGCCGTTCTGGGTCTGCACGATGCCGCCCTGGTGCGGGACGCCGCCGCCGGGGATCGGGCCGGGCAGGTCGAGCAGGACCTGGCGTTGCTCGTACGGGCCCCACGGACTGGTGGAGCGCAGCACGTACTGGCCGTTGGCCGGGCGGGTGAGCCAGATGTAGTAGTAACCGCCGCGCTTGTACATGCGGGCGCCCTCGAGGGTGCCGATGCTGGCCGGGGTCTGGTAGACCTGCTGGGCCCGGACCTGGGCGGTCAGGTCGGCGTTGAGCTGGGCGACGCTGATGGTGCCGTTGCCGTAGGCGACGTACGGGGTGTCGTCGGTGTCGAACAGCAGGCCGGCGTCGTAGTAGCAGGGCAGGCGTGACCGCTTGGTCCAGGCGCCGTCGACCGCGGTGGCGGTGTACACGTAGCTGCGGTTGAACTCGACGCAGCCGAGCCAGTAGTAGGTGCCGTTGCTGGGCCGGTAGTTGAACGCCGAGGCCCAGATGCCTTTGACGTACGCGCGTCCGCCGCTGAGATCGTACGCCGGCGATTCGAAGTCCAGCCGTGGCACCGAATGCCCGGCGTACTCCCAGTCCACCAGGTTGTAGGAGCGCAGGATCGGCGCGCCCGGCGAGTAGTGCATGGTGGAGGCCGAGTAGTAGTACGCGTCCCCGACCCGGATGATGTCGCCGTCGGCGAAGTCCTGCCACACCACCGGATTGGTGAACTGGGTGCTGCCGGGCGGCGGGGTGGTGGGTCCGGTGGTGGGCGTGCCGCCGCCTCCGACCCGGACGAGCTGCCACTGCTGGTTGGCGCCGCCCCAGTCGGTGTACTGCACGACGTTCGCGCCGTCGGCGGTGGAACCGCCCTGCACCTC
>DASSAL010000148.1:0-14268 GCA_035685405.1 Actinoplanes sp.
GGGCAAGCGCCGCGGGCGGGGCAAGCGCCCCGGGCGGGACGGGCGCGCGCGGCACCGACAGCGGGACGGCTGGGCGCGGCGCCGGCGCCGGCACGACCGAGGGCGGGCCCGGTGCGCCCGGCGCCGGCACTGAGATGCGACCCGCGGACGGTGGGCAGGCCGGCCTGGACCGGCGCCTTCTGCTGGCCCGCGGCGTCGCCATCTTCGCCGGGCTCACCGCCGCCGGGATCACCGGCTACGGCGTCCGGACGGCGCAGAATGGGCCGCGGCTCGATCGGGCGCAGGTTCCGATCACAAAACTTCCCCGTGCGATGGACGGCACCCGGCTGGCGGTGGTGTCCGACATCCACCTCGGACCGCTCACCGGGCCCGACCACATGCGCCGGATCGTCGACATGATCAATTCCACGAACCCGGACGTGGTCTGCATTGTCGGGGACATGGTGGACGGGACGGTCGAGGAGCTTGGCGCGGGGGCGACTGCGCTGCGGGACGTCCGCGCCCGCCAGGGTGCCTACTTCGTCACCGGGAACCACGAGTACTACTCCGGCTTCCAGGAGTGGGTGACCGAGGTGGCGCGGCTGGGTGTCCGGCCGTTGCGCAATGAGCGGCTCGAGATCAACACCGGACGTGGGGTGTTCGACCTGGCCGGCGTCAACGACCCGGGAGGCGCGGCGGTTGGCGACGCACCGGACTTCGACCGGGCGCTGGGCGATCGGGACACGTCGCGGCCGGTCGTGTTGATGGCACACCAGCCGGTGGTGGCGCGTGACGCCGCCCGGTACGGCGTCGACCTGCAGGTCTCCGGGCACACCCACGGCGGGCAGATGGTGCCGTTCAACTACCTGGTCGGCCTCGAGCAGCCGGTCGTCTCCGGACTCGGGCGGGTGGACGGCGTCCCGGTGTACGTGACCAACGGCGCCGGGTTCTGGGGACCGCCCGTCCGGGTCGGCGTACCGCCACAAGTCACCCTCCTCGAACTGCGCGCCCCCTGATCGCCCGGCCCGCGCGGGTTCATCAAGATCCATAACTGCGTTGAGCGTGGCGCCGCGCGGGGGCCGTGCCGGGCATGACAGGATGCAGCGCGTGCCCTCGGACTACGCAGGGTCCTCGGTCGCCGCGGACACGTACGTCGCGGATCTCCACATCCACTCCCGGTACTCCCGGGCTTGCAGCCGCGACCTGACCCTGCCCAACCTCGCCTGGTGGGCCCGTCGCAAGGGCATCGCCCTGCTGGGCACCGGTGACTTCACCCACCCCGCCTGGTTCGACCACCTGCGCGAGCACCTGGAACCGGACGGCTACGGCCTCTACCGGCTCACCACCGACGCGGAGGCGGACGTCCGCAGACGCCTTCCCGGCGCGCTGCAGCCCACCCCGGCCGCGCGGTTCATGCTCAGCGTCGAGATCTCCACGATCTACAAGCGCGACGACCGTACGCGCAAAGTTCACCACCTGGTCTACCTGCCGGACTTCGACGCCGCCGCCCGCTTCAGCACCGCCCTGGGCCGGATCGGCAACCTCACCGCCGACGGCCGCCCGATCCTCGGCCTCGACTCGCGCGACCTGCTGGAGATCACTCTCGAGGCCAGCCCGGACGGTTTCCTGGTGCCGGCGCACATCTGGACGCCGTGGTTCTCCGCGCTCGGCTCCAAGTCGGGCTTCGACGCGATCGCCGAGTGCTACGCCGACCTGGCCGACCACATCACCGCGGTGGAAACCGGCCTGTCGTCCGATCCGGCGATGAACTGGCGAGTCTCCAGCTTGGACAAATACCACCTGGTGTCCAACTCGGATGCCCATTCCCCGGCCGCGTTGGCTCGGGAGGCGACCCTCTTCGCCGGTACGCCGGACTATCTGGCCGTCCGCGCCGGCACCGGTCTGGCCGGCACCCTGGAATTCTTCCCGGAGGAAGGCAAATACCACGCCGACGGGCACCGCGCCTGTGGCGTCAACTGGACCCCGGCGCAGACGCGCGGCAACGGCGGGCGCTGCCCGGAATGCGGCCGGCCGCTGACCGTGGGCGTGCAGAGCCGGGTCGAGGACCTGGCCGACCGCGACCGGCCGCGCATCCGTGACCAGCGCGTCGAGCACCTGATCCAACTCCACCAGGTGCTCGGTGAGATCAACGGCGTCGGTGCCAAATCCAAGACGGTGGACGCGCAGCTCAACCATCTGGTCGCCACGCTCGGCCCGGAGCTCGACATCCTGCGCACCGTGCCGCTGGACGCGATCGGGCAGGCCGGTGGCGAGCATCTGGGCGAGGCGATCAGCCGGCTGCGCCGCGGTGCGGTGCGCCGGATTCCCGGATATGACGGTGAGTACGGGATCATCAGCCTCTTCCAGCCGGGTGAGCTGTGCACGAAGGCCGCCCCGCAGGCCGAGGCGTTGTTCGACCTGCCCGCTACCCCGTTGCCCAAGCAGCGGAAGGCCGAGCCCGCCGTTGGGCGCGCGCCGGTGCCGAAGGCCCCGAAGGAACCCAGGCAACCGGCCCCGCCGCCGATCACTCCGCCGCCGTCGCCGCACGAGCCGTTCGAGCCGATGCTGGCCGGTATGGAGGAGGTCGGCACCGGGCTGCTGGACCGGCTCGACGCCATGCAGCGGGTGGCCGCCTCGGCGCCGGGCGGGCCGCTGTTGATCGTGGCGGGACCGGGCACCGGCAAGACCCGGACGCTCACCCACCGGATCGCGTACCTCTGTGCCGAGCTGGGGGTCTTCCCGGAACGCTGCCTGGCCATCACGTTCACCCGGCGCGCCGCCGAGGAGTTGCGGGAACGGCTCGATCACCTGCTCGGGGACGCGGCCGAGGACATCACGGTGGGCACGTTCCACTCGGTCGGGCTGACCATCCTGCAGGAGAACGCCCGGGCGGCGGGGCTGCCCGGCAAGTGGCGGATCGCCGACGACGCCGAGCGTGCGCAGGCTCGGGAGCAGGCCGGCGACGACGATCTGGCGTACGTGAAGCTGCTGCGCCAGCAGGATCTGGTGGACCTGGACGACCTGATCACCCTGCCGGTGGACCTGTTGCGCGACGAGCCGGCCCTGGTGGAGAAGTACCGCAGGCGCTGGCAGTGGATCTTCGTGGACGAGTACCAGGACGTCGACGAGCACCAGTACGAGCTGCTTCGCCTGCTCAGCCCGCCGGACGGCAACCTGTGCGCGATCGGCGACCCGGACCAGGCGATCTATTCGTTCCGGGGCGCGGACGTGAAGTACTTCCTGCGGTTCAACGAGGACTTCACCGATGCCCGGCTGGTCCGGCTGACCCGCAACTATCGGTCGTCGGCACCGATCCTGGCCGCCGCGGTACAGGCCATCGCACCGTCGTCGCTGGTCAGCGGCCGCCGGCTAGACCCGGCCCGGCTGGACCCGGAGGCGGCGCTGGTCGGCCGGTACTTCGCCACGTCGGTGGCGGACGAGGCCGACTTCGTGGTGCGGACGATCGACGAGCTGGTCGGCGGGTTGTCGCACCGGTCGCTCGACTCCGGCCGGGTGGACTCGCGTGCGGTCGTACCGGGCACCGTGTCGTTCTCGGACATCGCGGTGCTCTACCGGGCCGATGCACAGTCCGGTCCGATCGTCGAGGCGCTGGCCCGGGCCGGCGTACCGGTGCAGAAGCGCTCGCACAACCGCCTGCGCGACCGGGCCGGGGTACAGGTGATCGCGCGGGAGCTGCGGCACGCCGACGGTCTCGGCGGCTCGCTGGCCGCGCGGGTCAAGCTGACTGCGCAGGTCCTGGCCCAGCGGTTCGCCGCCCCGACGCTGGACGCCGAGCAGCTCGCCCCGGACGACATCTGGACGGCCGCCGACCTGCTCATGCCGCTGGCCCACCGACTGAGCAGCCGGAACCCGAGCGACGATCTGCCCCGGTTCCTGCAGGCGATCGCGACCGGTGCCGAGGTGGACGCGCTGGACCCGCGCGCCGAGGCGGTGCACCTGCTCACCCTGCACGCGGCGAAGGGCCTGGAGTTTCCGGTGGTGTTCCTGGTCGGCTGCGAGGACGGTCTGCTGCCGCTGCGCTGGCCGGGCTCGACGGTCGAGGAGGACGTGGCGGAGGAACGGCGGTTGTTCTTCGTCGGGCTGACCCGGGCCCAGGACCGGCTTTATGTGACCCATGCGGCGCGCCGGTTCCGGCACGGCAGCGAGCGCGATCAGACGCCGACGCCGTTTCTGGACGCGATCGACGCCGGGCTCTTCGAGCGGCTCGGCGACCAGGTGCCGGCCCGGCCGAAGGACCGTCAACTCCGGCTCCTGTAGACGGCGGCGACCAGGGCGCCGACCAGGAGCGCCGGGCCCAGCGGGAGTTCGGTGCGCCGGCCGGCGCGGTGGCTGAGCAGGAGCGCCACGGCGATCGTGCCGTTGATCAGGTGCGGTACGGCGGTCCCGACGATCACCGCGGGCCAGCCGGCGAACCCGAGCGCATAACTCAGGACCGCGGCCAGCTTCACGTCGCCGAGCCCGAGACCGCGACCGGGCAGCATCGCGATCACCAGGTAGGCCAGGCCCACCAGGACCGCGGCGGTCGCGGCCCGGAGCGCCCCGGCGCCGCCCAGGGTCAGCGGCACGCCGAGCACCGCGGCGAGCATGGCCACCAGCGGGTCGGGCAGCCGCAGGCTGCAGAGATCGATCTCGGCCAGCGCGGCGGCGACCGGCACCGCGAGTAGCAGCACCGGAAGGATCGGCGCCGGGCCGTACGCGAGGGCGAGCAGCCCGGCCGCCACGCCCGCGCCGCACGACGTGAGCCGGTGCCGGCGGGCAGCTGCCGCTGAGGTGGTACCGAAGAGAATGGCGAAGGTGACCAGCACGGCGCGGACCGTAGCGCGGTGCGACGGTCCGGCGTTGACCGTTCTGGCGCACCTGTGGATGAAGCGCACCTGTGGATAACCGACACGCTACGGTGGCGTACAGCGAATTCCGCCTGGAGGACCCCCGATGACGCCATCCGGCCCATACCCCGGCCCGCCGTCGCAGCCGTGGTCCGGCGGGGGTTCCGAGGAGCCGTACACCGAACCCGCCGACCCCTGGGGCGACCACCCGACCGCCGGGGCGCCCGAGGCGGCCTGGGGTGGCCACCCCGCGTCGATGCCGCCGGCGCCGGAACAGTCGGCGACGTACGAGGCACCGCACCCCTTCCCGACGTCGGCGCTCAACACCGCCCCGCCGGCCTGGGGTCAGCCACCTCCCCCGCCGCGCCGCCGCAACGCGCCGATCGTGGCCCTCGTGGTGGCACTCGGCCTGCTCATCTGCGGTGGCCTCGGCACCACGGCATGGCTGTTGACGCACCGCACCGACGCCACCGCGCAGGGGCAGGTCGCGTCGACGTCGCCGTCCGCCCCGGCCACCACCGACGCCGCCGGGGTGCCCGGCCCGCGGAGCAGCGAAGACGCCCGGTTCGTCACGAAGGGGCAGTGCGTCCGCAACGAGAACACCCCGGAGAAGCCGGAGATGAAGATCGTCGCCTGCGCCAGCGGCACGCTCGAGGTGCTCAAGCGGGTGGACGGCCGCACCACCGGCGAGGCGGACGCCGAGAACAAATGCAGCAAGGTGCCGAACTACACGAAGTGGTTCTTCTACGACTCGGAGCTGGACAGCCTCGACTTCGTGCTGTGCCTGCGGGAGCGCTAGGCCGCTCTAGTGATCTCTAGCAGCGCCGCTAGATATGGATAGACGCCGTCATAACGAGTTCTATCATGGTCTAGCGGAAAAGTTAGACGGCCCGATACGGTGCTAGCCGTGGATCCGGTACGCAACCCGTACGCTCCCGGCGCCGGCCAACGCCCGCCGGAGCTGGCCGGACGCGGCCGCGAACTGGGCGCCTTCGACGTGGTGCTGGAACGGGTGGCCCGCGGCCGCCCGGAACGCAGCCTGGTGCTCACCGGCCTGCGTGGCGTGGGTAAGACGGTGCTGCTCAACCCGCTGCGGTCGGCGGCGATCGGCCGGCTGTGGGGCACCGGCAAGATCGAGGCGCGGCCGGACCAGTCGCTGCGCCGCCCGGTCGCCGCCGCCCTGCACATGGCGATCCGCGAGCTCACCCCGCACCACCGCAACCCCGACCGGGTGGACGAGGTGCTCGGTGTGCTGAAGGCGTTCGCGCTGCGGGCCAACGACTCCGGTGCCAAGCTCCGCGACCGCTGGTCACCGGGCATCGACCTGCCGGCCGCGCGGGGTCGTGCCGATTCCGGTGACATCGAGATCGACCTGGTCGAGCTGTTCACCGACGCGGCGTCGCTGGCCACCGACGTAGGCACCGGCATCGCCCTGTTCATCGACGAGATGCAGGATCTGGGTCCGGCCGACGTGTCCGCACTGTGCGCCGCCTGCCACGAGTTGTCGCAGCTCGGCGCGCCGCTGATCGTGGTCGGGGCCGGCCTGCCGCATCTGCCCGCGGTGCTGTCCGCCGCCAAGTCCTACTCCGAGCGGCTGTTCCGATACCAGCGGATCGACCGGCTCGACCGGATCGCCGCCGACCTGGCCCTGTGCGCACCGGCCGCCCGTGAAGACGTCGAATACGAGCCGAAGGCCCTCGACCTGCTGTACGAGAAGTCCGGCGGTTACCCGTACTTCGTGCAGGCCTACGGCAAGGCCACCTGGGACCACGCCCCACAGTCCCCGGTGACCGACGCCGACGTGCGGGTCGCCGCACCGGAGGCGGAGGCCGAGCTGGCGGTCGGGTTCTTCGGCTCCCGATTCGAACGAGCCACCCCGGCCGAGCGCGAGTACATGCGGGCCATGGCCACGCTGGCCGGCGAATCGGACAACGATATGGACGCCGCGGTGCCCACGGCCGAGGTCGCCACCGCGCTGGGTCGCAAGCCGGCCAGCCTGTCCCCGGCCCGGGACGCGCTGATCAAGAAAGGGCTGATCTACTCCGGCGAGCGCGGTACGGTGGCGTTCACCGTCCCGCACTTCGGCCGCTACCTGCGCACCCAGCCCTAAAGACCGTCCCAGGGACGCGGAAAGCGCACCTCGCCCGGCGGGGTACCGCCGGCCGGCGGCAGCGCCTGCCACGCCTCCCCGAACCCGGCATACGCCCCGGTGATCCCGAAGTCGGCGGCCGGGCGGAACCCGAACCGCCGGTAGTAGGCCGGATCGCCGAGCAGCACCACCAGCAGATCCGCGCGGCGGGCGACCGCGGCACGCACCACCGCTGACCCGTACCCCCGGCGCTGCGCCTCGGGCCGCACCCCGACCGGGCCGAGCGCCAGGGCCGGGGCTTCTCCCTCCGCGGTACCCAGGACCACCCGGCTGAGCAGGGCGTGGGCGATCACCCGGCCGTCCTCGACCGCCACCACCGACAGGCCGGGCACCCAGGCATCGGAGTCGCGCAGCGTATCGACCAGGTCCGCCTCGGCCGGCGTCTCGAAGGCAGCGACGTGCACAGCCCGGATACCGGCGATGTCTTCCGGGCGCTCGGCCCTAACCTCGGTCATGGTCGGCAACCATAGGTAATCCCCTTCCCGGCAGGGTATAAGAGGCGTATGAAGCCCGTACGCACCGCCGCCCGCGTCATGCTCTCCGCGATCTTCGTCTCCAGCGGCATCAAGGTGCTGCTCAATCCGGATTCCCGGGTGGAGCCCGCCAGCCGGGTCACCGACCGCGTCGGGCCGCTGCTCGAGAAGATGGATCCGCGGCTGCCCAGCGACACCCGTAGCCTGGTACGGCTGAAGGCCGGTGTCGACGTGGCGGCCGGACTGCTGCTGGCCACCGGGCACCTCACCCGTCCGGCGGCGGCCACGCTCGCCGCCACCCTGGTTCCCACCACGCTGGCCGGGCACCCGTTCTGGGCCATGCCCAAGGAGGACCGCGCCCCGCAGCAGATCCAGTTCATGAAGAACCTGGGACTGCTGGGTGGCCTGCTGCTGGCGGCGGCCGACACCGAGGGCCGGCCGGGGTTGCGATACCGGACCACCCACGCCGTCGACCGTTCTCAGCGCCGGGTCAAGCGGGCCGTGAAGACCGCCCGGCGGGAGGCGAAGATCGCCGCCATGTCCGCCGCCGCGGCACGCCGCCTGCCCGGCTGAGGGTGACCTTCCCGCCCGCCTGGCGTTGAACCGTCGGGGCCACGCGATCGGCCGGTGCGGCCTACGCTGGCCCGCGACGACGTGACACGGGGGTCGGGGTATGGCGACGGTGGTCGATTCAGCGCGCGGGCAGGTGTCGGCGCGGCGGTCCATCGTGGTCATTGTGGCCTGCGCGGCAGTCCTCTTCGCGGTGGGCAGCTTCGCTCATCGGTACGGATTCAGCGCGCTCGCCCTCGATCGGGATGCGGTCCGGAGCTGGCTGGGCGGTGACGGGCTCTACGCGTACCGTGATCCGGTCACCCACCTGGGTGCGGCCCTGCCGCCCGCCGCGGCGTTCCTGCTGATCCCCGCCGCGGTCCTGCCGTTCGGCCTGATCGGCTGGTTGACCGCGCTGACCGGCGTCACCGCCCTGGTGCTGGCCACCATCGCGCTGGCCGGGCCGGTGGCCCGCCGGTACGGCCGGCGTCGCGCACCCGTGGTCGTGGTGGCCGTCCTGCTCGCCCTGGCCGCCGAACCGACCCGCGCCGCGCTCGGCCTGGGCACCCTGGATCTGGTGCTGTTCGCCTTGATCACCGCGGACATCGTGGCGCTGCGCCGGGCCGCCTGGGCGCGCAGCCGAGCGGCGTGGTGGCACGGCCGCCCGGCCTCCGTACCACCGCGTGGCCGGCCGATCCGGCACCTGCTGCGCACCGGCTGGGAAACGGGCGCCTGGGCCGGCGTCGGCATCGGCCTGGCCACCGCCCTCGCCGTCGGACCCGCGCTGTTCATCGCCTACCTGGCCGTGACCCGGCAGTGGCGCGCCGCCAGCACCGCGTCGGTCACCGCGCTGGCCTGCGGGATCGGGGCGCTGCTCATGGCGCCCCGGGAGACCACGGCCTGGTTCGGTGAGGTGCTCTGGCGGCTGGACCGCACCGGCGGCGTGGATCGGATCGACAACCAGTCGCTGGCCGGTGTGCTGGCCCGGCTGTACGACTCGGCCACCACCCCGGTGCTGCTCTGGCTGTCGTTCGCCGCGCTGCTGGTCGCGGTCGGCTTCATCCGGGCCCGCTCGGCGCACGCCGACGGCGACGAGATCGCGGCGTTCACGGTGGTCGGGCTGACCGGCGCGATCGCCGGCCCGGTCAGCGACACGCATGAGTTGATCTGGGTCCTGCCCGCGATGCTGATCCTGTTCGACGCGGCGGCCCGGGCCCGGCTGGCCGCCCGCCGCCCGTTGCCGGGACGCCGCCAGCGGCCACCCGGCCTCGGCTACGCGGCCGCGGCTGCGATCACGTACCTGCTGTTCGTCGTCGCTCCCATGTGGACGCTGGCGGATCTCGGCGGGCTGGCCACGAACAGCTATGCGCTGGCCCTGATCCTCCTGGTCAACGCGCTGCCGTGCCGGCCGGGAGTGGCGCCGGCGTTCCCGGTCAACCGGTGGGTCCGGCGCCGGTCCGGGGCCCGCCCGGTGCCGCCGGCCCGGCGGCCTATGGGCAGTTGACCCACTCCTCGGTGCCGTCGGCGAAGAGCTGCCGTTTCCAGATCGGCAGCCGGGCCTTGGCCTCGTCGACCAGGCGGGCGCAGGCGGCGAAGGCCGCCGCCCGATGCGCGGTGCTCACCGCCGCGACCAGCGCCACGTCGCCGATCGCCAGCTTGCCGACCCGGTGTGAGACAGCGACCAGGAAGACCTCCGGATCGGCGGCGATCTCCTCGGCCACCTCGCGGAGCACGGCCGCGGCGCTGGGATGGCCCTCGTACTCCAGCAGCGTCACCGATCGCCCGTGGTCGTGATCACGGACCACGCCCTGGAACGACACCACCGCACCGGCCCGCGGGTCGGCGACCGCGGCCTCGTGCGCGGCCAGGTCCAGTCGCCGGTCGGTGACCTCGGTCAGCACCACAGGTTCGGTCATCAGCGCTCCCCGGGCAGTAGTGGCAACGGCAGGAACGGGACCAGGTCACCGGCCTCCGCCCGGGTGTCCGGCCGGATCACCAGAAAGCCGTGGGCGTTGGCCAGGCCGCGCAGCATCGCCGACCCGACGTGGCCCACCGGCGTCGCGGACCGTCCGTCGTGCTCCAGCGCGGCCAGCGCCAGATGGGTCTGACCGCCCCGGCCGGGCACCGGCGCGGTGGTGCGCACCTGGCGGTGCTGCGGCAACGGGCGGCCGGCCAGCCCGGCCAGCAGCGGCTGCACCAGGGTCACCAGGGCGATCACCGCGGACTGCGGGTTGCCCGGCAGGCCGGCCAGGAACCGGGTGCGGCCGTCCGGGCCGGTCAGCCGGGCCAGCAGCATCGGGAAGCCGGGACGGACGCCGACGGTGTTCACCACGTACTCGGCGCCCAGCGTGGCCAGTGCCGGATGCAGGTGGTCGACCGGCCCGTGCATGGTGCCGCCGGTGGTGCAGACCAGGTCGGCGGACTCGATCGCGGACCGGATCGCCTGGACGTGCGCCTCGAGGGTGTCCTCGACCGGACCGGCGACCGCCTCGAACGTGATGGTCGCGCCGCACCGGCGCAGCCAACCGGGCACCTGCGGCCCGAGCGAGTCGCGGACCCGGCCGTCACCCGGCGTACCGCTGGTGAGCAGTTCGTCGCCGAAGATCCGCAGCGCCGCCCGGGGCGACGGGGCGACGGTCAGCGTCTCGTACCCGCAGGTCGCCGCGACGCCGATCACCGCCGGGTCCACCGCGGTACCGACCGGCATCAGCTCCTCGCCCTTGCTCGCCTCCTCGCCCGGCAGCCGCCACTCCGGCAGGTCCCGGGGCGCGCCGTGGACCAGACCCCGGTCGTCGCGGGTGGACTCCTCGATCCGGATCAGCGCGGCCGACCCGGCCGGCACCATCGCGCCGGTGGCGATCTCGACGCAGCTGCCGTCGTCGGTCAGCGGCGGCGCGGTGCGGCCGGCCAGCACCCGCCCGACCGGCCGCCACGGTCCCGGTCCGCGCACCGCCCAGCCGTCGATGCTGGAGGTGGGAAAGGCCGGCAGGTCGGTGAGGGCGAGCAGTGGTTCGGCAAGGGTACGGCCGTCCGCAGCGGCCAGCGGCACCACCTCGGCGGGTCCGGCCGCCGACCGCCCGGCGTCATGGGCCAGACGCCGCGCGGATTCCCAGTCGATCGGGTTGCTCACCAGACGAGCCTACTTGTGGTCGCCGCCGTGGATCTGCGCGACGGTGTGCCGCAGGATCGGACCGAGCACGGCCAGGCCGTCCTTCGCGCCGCCGGTCGACCCGGGCAGGTTGACGATCAGCGTCCGGCCGGCCACCCCGGCGAGCCCGCGGGACAGCGCGGCGGCCGGCACCTGGTCGCGGCTGTACGCGCGGATCGCCTCGGCAATGCCCGGCACCTCGAAGTCGAGCAGGCCGCGGGTCGCCTCGGGAGTGCGGTCGGTCGGCGTCACACCGGTGCCCCCGCTGGTCAGCACGACGTCCACGCCGTCGGCCACGGCGGCCCGCAACGCCTCCGCCACCGGTTCGCCGTCCGGCACCACCACCGGCTGGTCGTCCACCGTGCAGCCGAGCTCGCGCAGGCCGGACACCAGCAGCGGTCCACTGGTGTCCGGATACACGCCGGACGACGCCCGGTTGGACGCCACGATCACCCGGGCCCTCACGGGCGGCCTTCGGGGCGTACCCAGTCGCCGGTCTTGCCACCCTCTTTGCGCAGGACGCGGACGGCCTCGATGCTCGCCGCCGGATCGACCGCCTTGACCATGTCGACCAGCGCGAGCCCGGCGGTGGCGACCGCGGTCAGCGCCTCCATCTCCACGCCGGTCCGATCGGCCGTCCGGGTGGTCGCGACGATCTCCACGCCGGTGTCGGTGATCTCCAGATCGACCGTCACACCGTGCAGCGCGATCGGATGACACAGCGGCACCAGATCCGGCGTGCGCTTGGCGCCCATGATCCCGGCCAGCCGGGCCACCGCGAGCGCATCGCCTTTGGGCAGGGCGTCACCGCGGAGCAGAGCGACGACCTCGGCGGTGGTCACCAGCCGACCGGCGGCGACCGCGCGGCGGGTGCTCACCGCCTTTGCGGACACGTCGACCATGCGCGCAGCGCCGGTCTCGTCCAAGTGAGTCAGGAGGGATTCGTCGGGCATACCGGGAGTTTATAGAAGGTTCACTGGTCATGGATTAGCGCATCCGCGAGTTCCGCCGCACAATTCCTCTACGGCAATCCCGAGTGATCTCTGCGCTGCTCAGGGTATGTTTGTCCGTTGATAACTACATCTCAGTGGATATTGAAAATCAATCCTTTCCGTTAGCCAAAGATAACTGTCCGCTATTCGGATACATTGCCCTCCGTTCATGATTGAAAGCGCTTAGTGACGCTATCCCGTTGTCTTCTCGGGATCTGCGCAAACCGGCACGGATGCCTACCGAAGCCGTAAATGATCACATAAGGTTCTTCTCGTCGCGACACGACCGCACAGCATGGAGGTACGGGCACCGCGAACGCCCGTCCACCGGGGCGAATGAGGAGACTGCCATGAAGCGCACACACGACTGGGGCTGAAAACTTCCTCGGTGCGCCGGGACCCGCGTACGGCTTAGGCTGGGGGCGGACGACTTCCGGCGCCGGGAAAGACACCAGTGCATGTGAGAAAAGGCTCTGACGACGACGTGACCGATCGGCGGCTCCGGCTGCTTGTCGGTCTCGTCGTCGTGTTGGCGTCCGGGTGTGCCGGCCTGTGGTTCTGGTCGGCGACGCACAGCGGGACCCCGATGCCGCCGCCGTGGGCGCTGGCCGTGCTGGTGGCCGCCATCCTGATCGCCACCCGGGTCCAGGTGTACGTCCGCGTCCGCTCCAACCTGGACATCGTCTACTGGGGCGAAGCTCCCGTACTGCTCGGGCTGGTCCTCCTGCCCGCGCCATGGGTCGTGCTCTGCGGTGCGCTGAGCATCGCGATCGTCAAGGTGGTCAACCGGAGCCCGCGGCAGAAGGCGGTGTTCGCCGTCGCCAAGGACGTGCTCACCACCTCGGCCGCGGCCGGCGTGTTCCTGGCCTGGGGTGTGCAGCCCAGCCTGTACGAACCGCCGTTCCACTTCCTGGCGATCGTCACCGCCTACCTGGCCATGACCGCCGTCGACGACCTCGCCTACTGGCCGGTGATGGCGGTCGCCTCGAATTCCACGATCCGGAAGGTGGCGGCGCACAACTGGGAGGTCATGCTCGTCGGGCACGCCATCCGGCTCGCCACGATCGTGCTGGCGCTGGCCATCCTGAGCTACGGCGATCTGCTGCAGCTCATGGTCGTACCGCTGCTCGTGGCCTGTATCCATCTCTGGCACGCGCGCAACGTCCGCACCAAGGAAGAGCGCAGGTCCTGGCAGGACCTCGCCCGCACGACGGACGAGCTGAACGCGGTCGACCTCACCCAGGTGCTGCACTCCGGTGTCCTCCGGTCGGCGCAGATCTTCTCCGCGGACCAGGCCCGGATCGACCTCACCGGCGACTGCCCGCCGCGCCTGGTCCAGGGCACCGCCGACGGTGTGACCCACGACGGGTCGCCGGCCGGCGTCGCCGCGTGCAACCACGACAGCGACGTGGTCACCGACCTGGTCACCAGCGAAGGCAGCGTGCACATCGGCGTCCTCCGGCTGTGCTTCCGGCGGCGCGTCAATCTCACCGAGTTCGAGACGTACAAGCTGCAGACCTTCGCCTCGGCGCTGAGCACGGCCATCCAGAACGCCACCGCGTACGCCGAGCTGGAGCGCATCTCCGCGGAGAACGCGTACGCCGCCACCCATGACCCGCTCACCGGGTTGGCGAACCGGCGGCAACTGCTGGAACGGGCCGACGCCCTGTTCGGCCCGCACAGCACCGCCGGCCTGGCCGCCCTCCTGCTCATCGACCTCAACCACTTCAAGGAGGTCAACGACACCCTGGGCCACTCCACCGGCGACGAGGTGCTGCGCGAGGTGGCGGTGCGGTTGCAGGCCGCCGCCGAACCGGGAGACCTGGTGGCCCGGCTGGGCGGCGACGAGTTCGCCGTGCTGCTCACCGGCCTGCCCAGCCCGGCGATCGCCACACACCGCGCCGAGTCACTGCTGGGCGCGCTGGACCGCAGTATCGAGGTGGACGGCATGCAGCTGACCGTCGAGGCCAGCGGTGGCATCGCGCTGGTCGCCGGCAGCGGCGGCGTCACCGAGCTGCTCCGTCGTGCCGACGTGGCGATGTACCAGGCGAAACGATCCGGGCAGCGCACCGTCAACTACGTGCACTCGACCGACACCGCGGACGTCGGCCGGCTCGTGCTCGGTGGCGAG
>DASSAL010000149.1:0-2521 GCA_035685405.1 Actinoplanes sp.
ACGACGGCAAGAGCACCCTCATCGGTCGCCTGCTCTACGACACGAAGACGATCTTCGAGGACCAGCTCGCCGCGGTGGAGTCGGTGTCGAAGGCGCGCGGCGACGAGTACACCAGCCTGGCGCTGCTGACCGACGGCCTGCGCGCCGAGCGCGAGCAGGGGATCACCATCGACGTGGCGTACCGCTACTTCGCCACCCCGCGGCGCAAGTTCATCATCGCCGACACGCCGGGGCACATCCAGTACACCCGCAACATGGTGACCGGATCGTCCACGGCGGACCTGGCGCTGATCCTGGTCGACGCGCGCAAGGGGTTGGTGGAGCAGTCCCGCCGGCACGCGTTCCTGTGCTCGCTGCTGCGGGTGCCGCACCTGGTGCTGTGCGTGAACAAGATGGACCTGGTCGACTACTCCCAGGAGGTGTACGACCGGATCCACGACGAGTTCAGCTCGTTCGCCGCCAGGCTGCGGGTGCCGGACCTCGCCGTCATCCCGGTCTCCGCGCTGCAGGGCGACAACGTGGTCACCCGGTCGGACCGGATGCCCTGGTACGAGGGGTCCAGCCTGCTGCACCACCTGGAGAACGTGCACGTCGCCAGCGACCGCAACCTGATCGACGTGCGCTTCCCGGTGCAGTACGTGATCCGCCCGCAGTCCGACACGTGGCACGACTACCGCGGCTACGCCGGCCAGGTCGCCGGCGGCGTGCTCAAGGCCGGTGACGACGTGATGGTGCTGCCCAGCGGGCTGACCAGCCGGATCGCGTCCATCGACACGGCCGACGGGCCGGTGGCGGAGGCGTTCGCGCCGATGTCGGTGACGGTGCGGCTGGACGACGACCTGGACGTCTCCCGCGGCGACATGATCTGCCGGCCGCACAACGCGCCGGCGGTCAGCCAGGACGTCGAGGCGATGGTCTGCTGGATGGCCGACAAGCCACTGCGGGCGGGCGCGAAGCTGGCGATCAAGCACACCACCCGGACCGCGCGGACCGTCGTCCGGGCACTGCGCTACCGGCTGGACATCAACACGCTGCACCGCGACGAGGACGCCACCGAGCTCGGCCTGAACTCGATCGGCCGGGTGCAGCTGCGCACCACCCAACCGCTCTTCGTGGACGAGTACCGGCGGAATCGCACCACCGGCGGCTTCATCCTCATCGACGAGACGACCAATGCGACCGTCGGCGCCGGTACGGTGCTGTCCACAAGAGTGTGACGAAGGTCACTGGGTGAGGGGGGCTCCCGATGGGGGCGAAAACGAAGATCGCGGCAGCGGTGCTGGCGGCCGGGGTGCTGGCCGCCCTGCAGCCGGCCATGCTGCCCGGCTCGGACGTGAGCCGGGCCGGCGCCGCCGCGGCGCCGAAGGTGTGGGGTATCGGCGGCATCAAGGACAAGACGGCGGTGCAGGGCCTCGAGGCGAAGGTGGGCCGGCAGTTCGGCGCCGTGCGGGTCTTCCTGCTCTGGAACGCAACCTTCCCGACCTCGTACCACACCTGGCTGGCCACTACCGGGCGCACGCCGCTGATCTCCCTGCGGGCGCAGCGCGGCGACGGCTCGCTGGTGTCCTGGCAGGCCATCGCCGACGCGGCGCCGGGAAGCACGCTGCACACCCAGGTCACCACCTGGGCGGACAAGATCAAGGCGTACGGCGTGCCGGTCCGGTTCACCTTCAACCACGAGCCGGAGGCGAAGGACAGCGCGGGTAACGGCACCGCTGCGGCGTACATCGCGGCCTGGCAGAAGGTGATCACCATCTTCCGCGCCCGCGGCGTGACCAACGCCAAGTTCCTCTGGATCATGACCGCGAACGCGTTCCGGGTCGGCAGCGGGGACCGCCGGTTCGCGATCAAGTGGTATCCGGGCGACGGGTACGTCGACGAGCTCGGCACCGACGTCTACAACGACTACACCTGCCGCGCCACCAGCGACAGCCCGTGGTACCCGCTCACCACGGAGATCGAGAGGTTCCGCCAGTTCGGCGCCGCCAGGCCGACCAAGCCGATGTGGCTAGCGGAGTGGGCCAGCACCGAGGACCCGCAGAACTCCAACCGCAAGGCGCAGTGGATCACCGAGGCCCGCGAGGCGCTCAAGGCGCCGGCGTACGACCAGATCATCGGGGTGCTCTACTTCCACAAGTTCCGGCCCGGCACGCCGTGCACCTGGTATGTCGACTCCACGCCGGCCTCGCTGAGTGCCTTCAGCGCGATGGGCGCCGACCCGGTCTACTCGGGCCGGATCACCAGCGGGTAGCCGTACCGGCGCAGCAGCGGGTAGGCCAGCAGCGAGACCGCGCGCTGCTGGCCGATCGGCAGCTCGGTCCGCCACGCCTCGTCGCGGCGCAGCACCACCCGCCCGGTGGTGAACCGGACCGGGTTGCCGGACACGGTGTGCTGCGCGGTCAGCTCGACCGCGGTGTCCGAGGCGAAGGCCAGGCCCTGCTCGGTGACCGGGTGGCCGGCGAAGTCCGCGACCGTCGCCAGCACCCCGCGGGGGTCGGCGACGAACTCTTCGTACCGGACC
>DASSAL010000150.1:0-10886 GCA_035685405.1 Actinoplanes sp.
CGCGACCTGACCACCCGGCCGGCCGCGGTGTTCCGCCGCGACGGCGATCTGTGGCATCTCGGATACGGCGACCGGGTCGTGCGACTGCCCGACGCCAAGGGCCTGCACGACCTCGCCGCATTGCTGGCCGTCCCGAACCAGCCGGTGCACGTTCGCCGGCTGCTCGGCATGCCGCTCGCCGGCGCCGATCCGGTGCTGGACACCCGGGCTCGCGCCGAATACCGCACCCGGCTGGCCGACTTGAGCGAGCAGATCGACGACGCGGTCGCGGCGAACGACCGGGACCGGGCGGCGGTGGCCACGGCGGAACGCGACTTCATCGTCGCCGAACTCACCGCCGCGACCGGCCTGGCCCACCGGTCCCGCCGCCTCGGCGACGACACCGAACGGGCACGCAAGACCGTGACGGCGCGCATCCGGTACGCCATCGGCCGGATCCGCCGCGTCCATCCGGCCCTCGCCGAGCACCTGGACCGCAGCGTGCACACCGGCGTGGAATGCGCCTACCAACCGGACGCCCCGCCGGCCTGGCGGCTGTGACGCGGTTCAGGCGACCGGGTTCAACGCCGGAAGGTCGGGCGCGAACAGCGCCCACACCGCCAGCACCGCGACCACCAGGAACAGCCCGCGCAGCAGGAACACCTCACCCGGCCCGCCGGCCCGGACGGCGATGCCGTCCGGTACGCCGATCATCCGCCAGGTGCGCGCGCCCAGCGGAACCGGCCAGAACAACGGCACACCGCTGCGGGTGATCATGTCGCCGAACAGGTGCACCACGCAGCCGACACCGACCGCGACGCCGAGCATCGGATAACCCCGGTCGCCGGGCAGGTGGGTCGCGGTGAGCAGGGCCAGCATCCCCGAGGTCAGCGTGACGATCAGCCAGCCCGCGCGTTCCGCCCACCGGTCGAACAGGCCGCGCAGCGCCAGGCCGGTCATCAGGAACATCACGCCGAGGACCGCCCACTTGCCGTACCGGGCGCACAGTGCGGCGGTGCCCCAGCCGACCAGGGCGGCGAACACCAGGGTGTGGGTGAACGTGCGGTGGCCGTTGGTCCGGCGTGGGTCCCGCGGCAGCCGGCTGGCCGAGTAGATGCCCAGCGACACCTTCTCGATCACCTCGGCGGCGAACAGCGAGAACACCCCGAAGGTCCGGGCCACCGTGGCGCCGCCCTGATTGCGGGTGACCTTGCCGGACAGATCCAGGTCGGGCAGCAGCGCGGCGCCGGCGCAGACCGCGGTGCCCACGCCCACGGCCAGCGGCGACTGCCCGTACCCCGCGAAGTGATCCAACGCCCAACTGCCGGCCAGCCAGACCGACGCGCCCGACAGCGCGTGCGACGGACCCATCAACGGCGCCACCCCTCCCGGTACGGCCGCCGCCAGGGTGACAGAGCGGGTCGAGCCCTTCAACGACCGCCACACCGGGATCGGCTGGAAGATCAACACCGTTCGACGTACGCGTAACGGGAGGTCCCGCCATGCCGGGCCGGCTGGGTGCGGCGCACGGCCGCACCCTGCTTCCGGCTTAGATGATCAACGCGGTGGACGGTCAGGGATGATGCGCCCGGGTGTTCAGAGCAAGGCGTCGGGTGATGCGGCCCGGTGGTCAGAGCAAAGCGCCGCGCGGGGCCGATCAGCCCGGTGCGTTCCACGGCGCGACGCGCTCGCGCCCGCCGTGGTAGTGGCCGCGGTGGTGCCGGTAGCCGTGCCGGACCTGGTGGCGGTGCGCCTTCAGGCTCAGGAACAGGAAGATCATCGGGATCAGCGGCCAGAAGAAGTGCGCGCCGGACAGCGCCCACAAGCCGGTCAGGATCAGCGACACCACCACCACGAATCCGGTGTGCGCCCGCAGTCCCCGCTTCACCTCGGCGACCGCCGTCGGGGTCTCGGCCAGCGCCCGGCGGCCGTTGTCCGGCAGGTCGGCGGTGAGCGGCAGCAACTCGTCCCGGTACTTGGCGGCGTAGCAGGCGCCGAGCCGCTCCTCGCCCTCCTCCAGGGTGAGCCGGCCTTCGGTCATCGCGGCGCGCAGGATCGTCGCGACCTGCTCGCGCTCGGTGTCGGAGGTCCGCAACCGGTTCGGGCCGGACCAGGTGGCGTCGTTCGTGCTCACGGCAACTCCTCTGCAGAGGCGGGTCTGGACTCCAGGGTGGCCGGGACCGGGCCGGCCCGTCGTCGGCCCGGCGGCGCATCCTGACCGCGCCGTCCGGAGCACCCGGCCGGGGCCGGCTACCACCGGCGGCGCAGGCAAGATCCACCGCCTACCCCGGCGGGAGTACGCGGCTCCGCCTCGTGGCGTCGATGCCCGGCCGGGCCGCGGTGCCGTACGTTCGAAACGTGCAGCGACCGGACGGCTGGCCGGACCGCCGCGGGCCCCACAAGGACTGGCCCGGCGGCGCGGTGATCGCCGCCGCGCTGTTCCACCTGCTCGGCGCCCGCTCGCAGGCCGACGATCTGGGCGCCCGCCCGTTCAGCCTGTTCACCGTCGTGCTGCTGCTGATCGGGCCGATCGCCCTGTTCTGGCGGCGCAAGGCGCCAATCGCCGTGCTGGCGATCGCCGCGGCCGCCTCGATCGCGTACGCCGCGTACGCCGCGCCTCGCTGGGTGTACGCCGTCGCCCCGGTGATCGCCCTGTTCAACGCGGCGAAGATGGGCCGGCCCCGGGCCGCCTTCCTGACCGCGGCCGGCGCGTACACGGCGTACCTGCTGATCACCTCGGTCTTCGCCGAGGAGCTGAACGTTCCCGCGTTCGCCCGGCCCGAGCTGCGCGTCGCGCTGCTGCTCGCCGCCACCGTGGTGCTCGCGATCTTCCTCGGCGGCGCTGCCAGGGCGCAGTCCGAGCACATGGCCGAGCAGATGAAGGTACGCGCCGAGCGGGCCAAGGCCCGGGAGGAACAGGAACGCCGGCAGGCCTCGGAGGAGCGGTTGCGGATGGCCCGGGAGTTGCACGACGTGCTCGGCCACCACCTGTCGCTGATCAACGTGCAGGCCGGTGTCGGGCTGCACCTGATGGACAACCGGCCGGAGCAGGCCCGGGAGGCGCTCACCGCGATCAAGACGGCCAGTTCGGAAGCGCTCCGGGAGGTCCGCGCGGTTCTCGGCGTGCTGCGGCCGGAGGAGGAAGCCGCGCCGCGGCAGCCGGCGCTCGGCCTGGACCGGCTGGACGAGCTGACCGCCGACGCCGGGCTGCCGGTGACCGCCACGACCTCGGGTGCGCGGCGGCCGTTACCGGCGGAGGTGGACCGGGCCGCCTACCGGATCGTCCAGGAAGCCCTGACCAACGTCCGTAAGCACGCCCCGCCCGAGGCCAAGGCCGAGGTCACGGTCGACTACACCGCGGACGCGCTGCTGCTGTCCGTGCGCAACGACGGCCCGGCCGGCGGCGAGCCGGACGGCGACGGCAGCGGCATCGCCGGCATGCGGGCGCGGGCCGATGCGCTCGGCGGCAGCCTGCACGCCGGGCCGGTGCCGAGCGGGGGTTTTCTGGTCACGGCGATCCTGCCGACGGGGGGAACGACATGATCCGGGTGCTGCTCGCCGACGATCAGGCGCTGGTCCGGGCCGGGTTCCGGGCGTTGCTCAACGCCGAGCCGGACATCGAGGTGGTGGCCGAGGCCGCCGACGGGCTGGCGGCGGTCCGGCTGGCCCAGCAGACCGAGCCGGACGTGGTGCTGATGGACATCCGGATGCCGGGCGTGGACGGCCTCGAGGCGACCCGGCGGATCGCCGCCGACCCGGCGCTGGCCGGCACCCGGGTGGTCATCCTCACCACGTTCGAGCTGGACGAGTACGTGTTCGAGGCACTGCGCACCGGCGCCTCCGGGTTTCTGGTCAAGGACACCGAGCCGGTCGAACTGCTGCGCGGCGTCCGGGCGGTGGCCGCCGGCGACGCACTTCTCTCCCCGAGCGTGACCCGCCGGGTCATCGGCGAGTTCGCCACCCCCGGCGCCCGCGGTCGCCAGGTGGCCCCGCCACAGGAGCTGGAGCAGCTGACCGAGCGGGAGCGCGAGGTGATGGTGCTGGTCGCCGAGGGCCTGTCCAATGACGAGATCGCCGCCCGCCTGGTGATCAGCCCGGCCACCGCGAAGACCCACGTCAGCCGGGCGATGGTCAAGCTGGGTGCGCGGGACCGGGCGCAGCTGGTGGTGTACGCGTACGAGGCCGGCCTGATCCGCCCCGGCTGGCTGACCTGACGCACCGCCCGCTCCCGGAAGGTGCCGCTCCCGCTCCCGCCGGCGGCATGAGCCGACGGCCGCTTTCACGGATGGTGTGCAATTTGCACGGACACGGGCGGAAAAGAATCACCCCAGGCGACGGTTAGGACATTTCGCCCCACCGTACGGATTGTGGTCGTCCGGTTACGCTTCGTACCCTGAGCCCAGGAACATCGACCTTGGTGAGTGCGACGTAGCGGGGCTCCTCTCGGGAGACCCGCGGGGGAGCCAGGCATGCTTGTCAAAATCATCGACCAGTTTACCGATGACGAGACGCACAAGGCCGCATGGGAACTCTACGAGGGAGCCTTTGGAGAGATGCGTTCCCTCGCCGTGCAGCGCCATCTCATGTACCAGTCCGAGTTCGACGAGGTCATGCGCGATGAGCGCGTCGACAAGTACCTCTGCTACGACGACGACGGAACGCTGTGCGGGCTGTCCACGTACACCAACAACCTCTGGGCCATGCCGCTGATCGCACCGGAGTACTTCGAGCGCCGGTGGCCGGAGCTGTATGACCAGCGGAAGATCTGGTACTGCGGCTTCGTGGCGGTCGGCTCCACGGCCCGGTCGACCCGGGCGTTCGCGGAACTCGTCGAGGCCATGTATCTCACGGCGGCGAACCAGAACGGCATCATCGCGCTCGACTTCTGCCAGTTCAACGACGACGAGCGCCACATGTCCCGGGTGATCCGGCTGATGCTCCAGCGGTTGTCCGGTGGGGTGAAAGCCGAATGCATGGACCGGCAGGCGTTCTGGGTCTACGAGTTCCCGGCGGCCGCGTAGCTGTTCAGTTGTGGGTCATGGCATAGGCGCCCTCCACATCGACCGGAGCGGTGGCCCGTCGGGTAGGCCGATCACGGACCGGACCCGGTATCCGTGCCGCAGGTACAGGTCCCAGTAACGCCGGACCGTCGCACATCGCGGCGGCCGGGTCCTGGATGGCATACGTCATCGGTCTCCCTACTTGATCGACGGCACGTGCGTGCTGAACGGGTCGGCGTGCGAGTTCGGCCGCCGTGGGATCGGGAAGTCCACCGTGGTGCGTCCCTCCGCGCCGCGGCCGATGGCGGCGTACACCTCCGGCCGGGCCACCCGCATGATCAGCGCCCAGCAGACCCCGATCACGGCGAACACCAGGTATGCCGCCGAGAACACCCAGTGGAAGATGGACCCCGCCTCGACCTGCAGCAGATCGCCGAGCCCGATCACGGTGGCCGCGAAGATGATGCTGAGCAGGATGAAGGCGATGATCGGCGCCACCCGCGCGCGCCAGACGTTCTCCCGCCGGCGGTGCCGGACGAAGAACGCGATCACCGCCGCGGAGGCGCTCCACATCAGGATCAGCACGCCCAGGCCGCCCACCACGGTCAGCCAGGCGAACAGGTAGACCAGCGGATCGGCGCCGATCAGCTGGTAGAACACGATGACCGCGACGGCCAGCAGGCTCTGCGTCACCGAGCCGACCACCGGCGCGCCGGTGCGGGGGTGGGTGTAGCCCCAGGCGCGGGGCAGCACGCCCTCGCGTCCCAGCGCGAACTGGTATCGGGACACCGCCGCGTGAAACGCCAGCAGCGCGGCGAAGATGCTGGTCATGAACAGCACGTAGCCGATGCTGATGAGCGCCTCCGGCACGTGCGGGCCGACCAGGCTGAAGACCAGGTCGGTCTGCTCGCGCTGGGCGCTCGCGACGATGTTGCCGCGCCCGGCGGCGACCGCCATGGCCCAGGCGGACAGGCCGCACATCAGGCCGGCCAGCAGCACCGCCCAGTGGGTGGCCCGGGCGATGGTCCGCTTGGGGTCCTTGGCCTCCTCGGAGAGCACCACCGTGGCCTCGAAACCGACGAACCCGCCGATCGCCAGCACCATCATCGCGACGACCTCGGGGGACATCAGTTGCGACGGGGCCAGGGTGGCGAAGCTGACCGACCCGCCGGCCGGGTTGGCCGCCATCACCACGTCGTAGACCAGCACGACGGCGATCTCGGCGATCAGCAGCACGCCGAGCACCTTGCCGCTGAGGTCGACCCAGAGCAGGCCGAGCACCGCCACCAGCCCCCAGGCGACCAGCGCGCAGGCGAACCAGCTGGCGGACAGCCCGAGCGCCTCGAGCACGCCGGAGGCCACCACACCGAACAGGCCGAACAGGCCGATCTGCATCATCGCGTAGGCCGGCAGCGCCACGAAGGCGGCCGCCACGCCGAGCACCCGGCCCAGACCATGACTGATGTACGAGTAGAAGGCGCCGGAGTTGACGATGTGCCGGCTCATCGCCACGAACCCGACGGTGAAAATCGAGAGGATCGCGGCGACGACCAGATAGACCAGCGGGACCGCGGTGTTGCCGACCACCGCGTAGATGGTGGGGATGGCGCCGATGATCACGGTCAGCGGTGCGGCACCGGCCACGCCGAAGAACACCACCGAAGGTACGCCGAGCCGGTTGCGGGCCAGCGCCCGCGAAATGATGTCCGGTTCGGCCGCTTCCTTCCGCGCCATCAACATCCTTCCGGCCCATTGATCAACGTTGTCCCGATGGCGGTGATGACGGCCGACCGCACTCACCGCCGTCCCACGGTGAGTGCCGATCCCACCGTCGCCTCGGTGTACTCGATCAGTTCGCGCAGGTCGCCGGGCAGGGAGACGATGGCGTCGGACAGCGAGTGGAACGCGTCCCGGTGCATCTCGTAGTCGTAGAGCACGTGCCGGGTCAGACCGGTGGCGGCGACCAGGCCGGCCAGCATCCGGTCGCTCATGGTCATCTCGATCCCGCGAACCAGCAGGTTGGCCAGCCGGGCCGGCGCCCACGCGGCGGCGTTGCGCTGCTCGGCGGTGTTCGGCATGTAGAGCGTCTGGGTGGTGAGCATCTTGCGCCGGGTCACCGACTCCACCGCACCGAGCCGCATCAGGCGCTCGCCGACCCGCACTGCCGCGTCCTGAGCGAGGAACTGCAGCCAGGTGCGCACCTCGCGGTGCTGGGGCTGGGCGATCAACAGGTCGAGGATGTCGTGGGCGAGCGCGTCACCCGGTGGGTGGCGGTCCAGGATGACCAGATCGCCGTCGGTGACGCCGATCCGTCCATCGAGGACCAGCTCGCCCAGCAGAGCCGCCGCCAGGCCGAGACCGGTGGCCCGCGGGTGCAGGCGCGATCGCCCGGTGCGGTCCTCGTGTGCGATCAAAAAGTACTGGTCAGCCAACACGCCGCCACGCCCCTTAGACCATTGGTTGACACACGCTTTGAAGATCACGTTCGGTACAGGAAGCATTAACTCGTTGTCCGCTGCATCATGTACCAAACTTCAAGGTCAATACAAGAAGTACTAGACTTCTAATCCAAGCCTCCGTCCTGGTTGGATCATGAGAAGTGCCGGTCTACGATCGGTGCGTTCGCCGATGGTGGGAGTACGGGTGTCCGTTGACGAGGGCCCTACGCTGCGGCGCCGCCGCCTGGGTGCGGAACTGAAACGGTGTCGGGAAGCTGCCGGATTGACGCAAGAAAATGTGTCCCGGCACTTCGAGTGGCACGCGGCCAAGGTGACCCGGATCGAGACGGCGCGCGTCACGGTCACCGCCCGGGACGTGCGCGACCTGCTCAGCCTGTACGGGGTCGCCGACGCGGGATACCGCGAGGCCCTGGTCGAGCTGGCCCGGCAGTCCAAGGAACGGACGTGGTGGACCGACTATCGGGACGTCATGCGCCCGGGCAGCTACGTCGGCCTGGAGGACGGCGCCACCTCGATGCGCAGCTGGGAGCCGGTCATCCTGCCCGGATTGCTGCAGACCGAGGCCTACATGCGGGCGCTGATCCGCACCGGCCGCGCGGCCGATCGCCCGGAGGACATCGACAGGCGGGTCGCCCTGCGCCGGCAGCGGCAGCAGCGCCGGCTCACCGGCGCGCGCCCGTTGCAGGTGAGCGCCATCGTGGACGAGTCCGTGGTGCGCCGGGTGATCGGCGGCCCGGACGCGATGGCCGAGCAGCTTCGACACCTTATCGACGCGGCTCAATTACCGAACGTGACGTTGCAGATCCTTCCCTTCGACGCCGGCGAGCACCCATTCCTCGGGGGCTCAGCAGCGCTTTTGGAGTTCCCCGAGACCACCCATTTGGATGTTGTCTACTTGGAAGGGATTGCGGGAGACTACTACGAAGAGCAACCGTCAGAGGTTGCCCGTTACCGGGAAGAGTTCCAGCGACTGAGCACGAAGGCACTCGACCCTCGGATGACCATCAAGATGATCGAGAGCCTGCTCATCGCGTAGGGCTCCCAACACAATCGCATAGTGAAGGGAGGTGCTTGGGATGCTCACGCACCATCTCAACGATGCTGCCTGGAAGAAGGCCAGTCGCAGCAACGGAAACGGGGGCAACAACTGCGTCGAGGTCGCCTTCCTCGACAGCGGCGTTGCCGTCCGCGACAGCAAGGACCGGTCTGGCCCGGCTCTCATGTTCACTTCGGCGGAGTGGACCGCCTTTGTGGACTCCGCCAAGGACGGAGAATTCGACATCGTTTCCTGATGGGGAGCGTACCGATAGACACGTACCGACCGGAAGTGCCTACGCGCTGCAACGCCCTTTACGGGGTGTTGCAGCGCGTTTACTCTGTGTGTTTTTCCAGGTACATTGGGCGGCATGACGTCCGCACCGCTGCTCGAGATGGACGCCGCCGCCATATTCGATGCGTTATCCGGATTCCGAGCCGCGTTTCCCGGCGTTCGAGCGCACTTCGCCACCAAGTGCAATCCCGACCCGGGCGTACTGCGGGTGCTGCGGTCGGCCGGGTGCGATTTCGAGATCGCGTCGCTCGCCGAGATGCGAACGTTGCTCGACATCGGCGTGCCGGCCGCCGAGCTGGTGTTCAGCAATCCGGTGCGGGCGCGGGCGGAGACGGCCGGTGCGGCCGCGGCGGGGGTGCAGCGGTTCGCCGCGGACTCCGAAGGTGAACTGCGCCGGCTGGCCGATGAGGCGCCCGGAAGCCTGGTGTACGTGCGCCTGGCCACCGCCGTCGAGCGGAGTCTCGTGCCGAGCGAGGGCAAGTTCGGTGTGGACGTGGCGACCGCCGCCCGGCTGCTGACGCTGGCCCGCGAGCTGGCCCTGGTGCCGTACGGCGTCACCTTCCACATGGGATCGCAGGCGCTGTCGGCGGACATGCTGATCCGCCCGCTGGACGACGTGCGGGCGGTGCTGGCGGCCGTGGCCGGCGAGGGGATCCGGCCGGAGTCGGTGGACATCGGCGGCGGCTTCCCGGCCCGGTACGACCGCCCGGTCCCGGCGCTGGCCGAGTTCGGCCGGGTGGTCACCAAGAAGATCGCCGAGCTGCCGTACCCGGTGGAGGTGATCGCCGAACCGGGCCGCTGCCTGGTGGCCGAAGCCGGCACGCTGCGGTGCCGGGTGATCGGCGTGGCCCGCCGTGGCGCGCTCTGGTGGGCACACACCGACCTGGGCGTCTTCAACGGGATGATGGAGGTGCTGGAGTCCGGCGGCGAGCTGCGGTACCCGATCCGCGACAGCCGCGGATCGGCGGCGCTGCGCCGGTACCACATCACCGGGCCGACCTGCGACGGCCAGGACACCTTCGCCACCGACGTGCCGCTGTCCGCCGACCTGACCGACGACGACGAGATCCTGGTCGGGTCGGCGGGCGCGTACACCGCGGCGTACGCCTCCCGGTTCAACGGCTTCGCCGTACCGCGGGTGGTGCTGGTCTGACGTGCTCGTCCGGAGCCGGCTCGGCGCGGCCGAGCCGCCGCGGCGTGGTCAGCGCGGCCAGCATGCCGGCGACGGCGATCAGCCCCGCGGCGGTGAACCCCAGGCGGTAACCCAGCATCGGTTCGGCCGAGGCCACCAGCGGCACGGTGACCGCGAGGCCGGCCGCGGTGCCCAGCTGGGCGGCCGAGTTGAGCATTCCGGCGGCCACGCCGCGCTCGTCCGCGGGCACCCGTACGGTGCCGGCCTCGGTGGACGCCACCGAGGCGATGCCGAGCCCGGCGCCCATCGCCGCGAACGAGACGGCCAACGTGGCCACCGGCAGTCCGCTGGCGGGCAGGGTGAGCAGGACCGCCACGCCGGCCGTCACGGCAGCGAGCCCGGCCAGCAGCGTCCGGCGGCTGCCGAGCCGGTCGGCGACCCGGGGACCGGCCAGCGAGCCGGCGATCACCGCCGCGTTGAACGCCGGAAAGAGCAGCGCGCCGCGGGCCGGGGAGAGCCGCAGCGTCTCCTGCACGTACAGCACCACCGTGATCATCGCCGGGCTGGTCGAGCCGGTCAGTGCCACTGCGGTCAGGTTGCCACCCAGCACGCCGGGCCGGCGCAGCAGGCCGCCGGGCACCATCGGCCGCGCGGTGCGCCGCTCGTGCGCGATGAAACCGGCGACCAGCGCCGCGGCGAGGCCCAGCGCCGCCCAGCCCGCGACCGCGCCGGGGTGCTCGCTGATCCAGGACAATCCGAGCACGCCCACCGCGATGCCGGCCGTGATCAGCGCGGCGCCGGCGACGTCGAGCTGCTGCCGACCCGCCCGCGCGCCGGGCCGCAGCAGCCGGCCGGCCGGCAGCAGGACGGCCAGGCCGATCGGCACGTTGATGGCGAACACCCAGCGCCATCCGGCCAGTTCGGTGATCACTCCGCCGAGCACCCAGCCGCTGGCCCCGCCACCGGCGGCCGCGGCCGTCCACCAG
>DASSAL010000151.1:0-15650 GCA_035685405.1 Actinoplanes sp.
GTCTGGGCCGGTGGCGTCTGGGCCGGTGGCGTCTGGGCCGGTGGCGTCTGGGCCGGTGGCGTCTGGGCCGGTGGCGTCTGGGCCGGTGGCGACGTCCGCGCCGGTGGCGTCTGATCCCCGGTCGTCCCGCCGGACCCCGGATCCGGGTCCGGCGTACGCCCGCGCCCCGCCGCCCGGCTCGGAACCGGCACCGTGCCGTGAGCCCGCACCGCTCCCGGCACGGACGGCACCGTTCCCCGGGCCGGCGCCTGGCCGCGGACCGTCATCGGACCCTGCGCCGGCACCGGAGCCGGGATGGGGGCCGGGATGAGAGCCGGGGCCGTGTGGCTCGCCATGGTCGTTCTCCTCGCGTTGCTTCGCATCCGACGTACGTCAGCGGGATCGAACCGACCGCGATGGAGGAAGAGCACCGCGGCCGAGCAGTCAGGTCAAGCAGGGGCCATCAAGCCGCCGAGCAGCCGGCCGGGTGCGAGAGCTTCCCCACACCGCACCCGGCCGGACAGCGCCGGCGGGTCCGCCGCCCGCCGCCCGGGGGTCGAGGGCGGCGGACGACGGTCCTGCCTGGTGGGTCCGGACCCGCGAAAATCCGGACCTCCCGTGCACCGCTTCGCGGGCGGTGCACCCGGGAACCGCGCCGCGAATCGCCGCTCCCGGGTTAGTACGACCGTTCGAGACTATCGAACACCCGTTCTAACTACTGGAGAGAGTAACACCCGGGTACGACAAAAACGCAAGGCCGCGGCCGCGCTGCGGGACCGGTCGCCGGATGCCAGGATGCGCCAGGACGACACACCCCCGGGGAGAGCCGTATGCCGCGCACGATAGTGATCACCGGCGCCAGTTCCGGTCTCGGGCTGGCCGCCGCCGAGCAGTTCGCCCGGCTCGGCGATCAGGTGGTCGTGGTGGGCCGGGACCCGCACCGGCTGGCCGGCGCGGTGGACCGGGTCCGCCGGGCCGGTGACGGCCGCGAGCCGGACCGGTTCCGGGCCGACTTCGAGGTGCTCGACGAAGTCCGGGCGCTGGCCGATCACCTGCTGGCCACGTACCCGCGGATCGACGTGCTGGCCAACAACGCCGGCGGCATGGTCGGCGAGTACCGCCGGACGGTGGACGGCTTCGAGGCCACCATCCAGGGCAATCACCTGGCTCCCTTCCTGCTCACCACCCTGCTCCGGGATCGGCTGCGGGGTGGCCGGGTGGTGAACACCGCTTCCGAGGCGCACCGGCGCGGCACCGTGGACCCGGACGACTTCACCGGCGATCCGGCGCGGTACAGCACCTGGCGGGCGTACAACGGCAGCAAGGCGGCGAACGTGTTGTTCACCGAGGAAGCGGCCAGACGCTGGCCGGACGTCACCAGCGTGTCGTTCCATCCGGGCGTGGTCCGCAGCAACTTCGGCGTCGGACGGGTCACCCGATTCTTCTTCCGGTATGCGCCGTTCCTGATCACCCCGGAGAAGGCCGGCGCGCTGCTGGTGTGGCTGGCCACCGCACCGGCCGGCGAGCTGACCGGCGGCGGTTACTACGTCGGGCACAAGCGGACCCGCCCGTCCGTGTCGACGGACCCGGCCAGACTATGGGAACGCAGCGCCGCCGCGGTGGCCCGCTGAGCAGCCGGGGAACGGCGAGCAAAGATGGAGAGATGCAGACACACCCCAACGTCATCGCGGTGCAGGACGCCCTGGATGCGGCCGGCGCGCGTACCGGTGAGGATCAGCCGTCCCAGGTGATCCTGCTGGACGAGGCCGTGCACACCGCGGCCGCCGCGGCCGAGGCGCTGTGCGTCGAGGTCGGGCAGATCGCCAACTCGCTGATCTTCGACGCCGAGGGTGAGCCGCTGCTGGTGCTGACCTCGGGCGCACACCGGGTGGACACCGCGAAGCTGGCCGCGGAACTCGGTCTGACCCGGCTCAAGCGGGCCACGCCGGAGTTCGTCCGGGAGCACACCGGGCAGGCGATCGGCGGGGTGGCGCCGCTCGGTCACCCGAAGCCGGTGCGCACGCTGGTGGACACCGCGCTGGCCCGGTACGAGACGATCTGGGCCGCGGGCGGCGTACCCCGGGCGGTGTTCCCGATCAGCCATGCCGAGTTGCTGCGCGTCACCGCCGGCACCCCCGCGGACGTGGCGTAACCGGCGATGCGGGTGACCTTGCACGTCTGGCGGGTGCCGCGGCGCCGGATCGCCGCGGAGTTCCTGCGGATGGCGACCGGACCGGCCCGGATGCGCCGGCGCCCCGGCGTCCGCTTCGCCAAATTTCTCGGTACGGCGAACGGCTTCGGCCCCGGCAACGCCGATCTGACCCGGTACGCGGCGGTGATCGTGTCGGACGGCCCGGTCCGGTTCGATCCGCCCGGCGACTCGGTCCGGATCGGGTTGGAGCCGGTGCACAGTCGCGGCTCGTGGTCGGGCCGGCGCCCGTTCACCACGGTGAAGCCGAGCCGGCCGGACGGCATGGTGCTGGCGCTGACCCGGGCCCGGCTGCGCCCGGCGAAGGCGCTCACGTTCTGGCGGGCCGTCCCGCCGGTGGTGCGGGAGCTGGACGCGGCGCCCGGCCTGCTCGCCGGTTTCGGCATCGGTGAGGCGCCGATCGGCTGGCAGGGCACGGTGAGCGTGTGGCGCACCGCGACGCACCTGGCCGGATTCGCGTACCGTCAGCCGGAGCACCGCGCGGTGATCGCGCGCACCCCGGCCGACCGGTGGTACGCGGAGGAACTGTTCGCCCGGTTCGCGATCCGGGGCATCGCCGGTGACCGGTCCGTCCTGGGCTGGCGTGAGGGAGGGCAGGGCGAGCGATGAGGCTGGTCCCGTGGCAACCGGACGATCTGCTCCGGCGGCTCGACGACGTGGTGACGGTGTACGGGGAGGCGATGGGCTATCGCACCGAGCTGTTGCAGACCCGTCGCGGGTACATCGGCGCGCATGTCCGCCGGCCGGGCTTCCGGGCGGTCGCCACGCTGACCACCGACGGGCGGCTGGCCGGCTTCGGGTACGGCTACACGTCCGGTCCCGGTCAGTGGTGGCACGACCAGGTCCGGTCCGCCCTGGACGAGCCGGCCCGCGCGTTCTGGCTGGCCGAGTGTTTCGAAGTGGTGGAGCTGCACGTCAAGCCGACCGCCCAGGGTCACGGCGTGGGTGCCCGGCAGCTGCGCGCGCTGCTGGCCATGGCGGACGGCAAGACCGTGCTGCTGTCCACCCCGGAGGCCGACGAGCAGAAGTCCCGCGCCTGGCGGCTGTACCGGCGGTTCGGCTTCGTGGACGTGCTGCGCGACTTCCTGTTCCCGGGTGACGATCGGGCGTTCGCCATCCTGGGCCGGGAGCTGCCGCTGGCTGAGCGGCCGGTGGACGCGCCGGGCATCGTCGGCATCTGATGGCCCGGCTCCCCTGGGTGCTGCTCGGCGCCCTGGTCCTGACCCAGATCTGCTATCCACTGACCGCCGGCGGGGTCCGGGCGGCGTGCACCGTCCTCACCGTGCTCCTCGGCTACCTGCTGTCGGTATCCCATTCCTGGCTGACCCGCGGGTGGCGGGGCGCGCTGGCCCTGGTCGGCACCGCCACGGTGGGCGGTTTCCTGGTTGAGGCGGTCGGGGTGGCCACCGGTTTCCCGTTCGGCACCTACGCCTATTCGGGTCAGCTCGGGCCGCGGGTGCTGGGCGTTCCGCTGATCATCCCGCTGGCCTGGACCTGGATGGCCTGGCCGTCGTGGCTGGCCGCCGGGCGGCTCACCCGATCCACCGTCGGGCGCATCGCTCTGGCCGCCGTCGGTCTCGCGGCCTGGGACCTGTTCCTCGACCCGCAGATGGTGGCCGAGGGCTACTGGCGGTGGCTGGACCCGGATCCGGCGCTGCCCGGGGTGCCCGGTATCCCGATCGGCAACTACCTCGGCTGGCTCGGCTTCGCGATCGCGCTGATGACCGCCCTGTCCCTGTGGATGCGCGGCGTGTCATCCACAGGTTCCGATCTGCCCATGATCGTTCTCTGGTTCTGGACCTATGCTTCGTCCGTGCTCGCTCACGCCGTCTTCCTCGACCTGCCCGCCTCGGCGGCGTGGGGTGGCGTGGTCATGGGCGCGGTGGTGATCCCCCTGGCGGTACGGCTGGCCCGGCAACGGGACCGGATCGCCGCATGAGCTGGCTCGCGCTGGTGCCGCTGGTCCTGCTCACCGGGCACACCGTGGTGAACGCCGTGCTGCTGCGCCGCCTGCCTCGGGGCGCCACCACCGGCGCGCGGGTGGCCGTGCTGCTGCCGCTGCGCGACGAGGCCGACCGGGTCACCCCGTGCCTCGATGCGCTGCTCGGCCAGCGCGGCGTCCGGCACCTGGAGATCCTGGTGCTGGACGACGGCTCGACCGACGGCACCGCCGACGTGGTGCGAGCGGTCGCCGGTGACAAGGTGCGGCTGCTCACCGGCCGCCCGTTGCCGGACGGCTGGCTCGGCAAGCCGTACGCCTGCGCGCAACTCGCCGACGCCGCCGCAGACGCCGAGGTGCTGGTGTTCCTGGACGCCGACGTGGTGCTGGCGCCGGATGCGGTCGCCGGGGCGGTGACCGCGCTGCCGGGGTTCGCGCTGCTGTCCCCGTACCCCCGGATCACCGGCGCCGGGCGCCTGGTCCAGCCGCTGCTGCAGTGGTCCTGGCTGACCTTCCTGCCGCTGCGGGTCATGGAACGGTCGCCGCGGCCGTCGCTGGCGGCCGCCGGGGGTCAGTGGCTGGTCGTGGACCGGGCCGGCTATCGGCGGGCCGGCGGTCACGCGGCGGTGCGCGGTGAGGTGCTGGAGGACATCGCGCTGGCCCGGGCGGTGAAGCGGTCCGGCGGCCGGATCGCCATGGCCGACGGGTCGGCGCTGGCCACCTGCGAGATGTACCGCTCCTGGTCGGCGCTGGTGGACGGTTACGGCAAGTCGCTGTGGGCGTCGTTCGGCTCGCCGGCCGGTGCGGCCACCGTTGTGGTCCTGCTCCTGCTGCTGTACGCGGTCCCGCCCGTGCTCGTCACGGTCGCGCCCGGCCCGGCCCTGGCCGCATACCTGCTCGGGGTGACCGGCCGGGTGGTGTCCGCGCGGGCGACCGGCGGTCGCGCCTGGCCGGACGCGCTCGCCCACCCGGCCTCGGTGGTGGCCTTCGCCGGGCTCGTGGTCCGATCCTTCGGGCGGCGCCGGCAGGGCGTGCTGACCTGGCGGGGACGGCCGGTGTGAGGTGGCACCGCAGGCCCGCGGACCGGGTCCGGGGTCCGGCGCCGACGCGCCGGCGGCGACCAGACACCGGGACGGCCGGATGAGCCGGATAGTCGTGATCGGGGCCGGGGTGGGGGGCCTGGCCGCCGCGGTCCGGCTGGCCCGCGCGGGCCATCGGGTGGTGGTGCACGAACGGTCCGCGGTGGCCGGCGGCAAGCTGGGCCGGTACGCGCGCGACGGGTTCGCCTTCGACACCGGGCCGAGCCTGTTCACCCTGCCGCAGGTGTTCGACGACCTCGAGCTGGGCCTGCGGCCGCAGCCACTCGATCCGGTGGTGCGGCACGGGTTCGCCGACGGTACGGTGCTCGACTCCTCGTCGACGCACGAGGTGTTCGTGGAGCGCGTCGCCGAGGCCTTCGGGGCCGGCGCCGCCGCCGACTGGCAACGGTTCTGGCGGCGCGCCGAGCGGATCTGGGCGGCCTCCTGGCGGTCGGTGCTGCAGCGCCCGGTCACCCCGGCCACGCTGGCCGGGCTGTCCTGGCGGCTGACCGACCTGGCGGCGATCGCACCGGGCCGCTCGCTGCGCGCGCTGGGCCTGCGATACCTGCGGGACCGGCGGCTGCGGATGCTGCTGGACCGGTATGCCACGTACACCGGCACCGATCCGCGCCGAGCGCCCGCCGCGCTGGCCGCGGTCCCGTACGCGGAACTGGCCTTCGGCGGCTGGTACCTGCCCGGTGGCCTGGGCACGCTGGCCGATGCGCTGCTGGCCCGGTGCGCCGAGGCGGGCGTCGAGGTGGTGCCCGGTTCACCCGTCGCGGCGATCGAGGCGAACGGGGCGGTACGCGGGGTACGCCTGGCCTCCGGCGAGTCGGTCGCGGCCGACGCCGTGGTGGCCAACGTGGACGCCGCCACCGTCTACCGTGACCTGCTGCCCGCGCCGTCCCGGCTGGCCGGGCTGGCCGACCGCAGCCTCGCCGGCTTCGTGCTGCTGCTCGGCGTGCGCGGCGACACCCCGGCGCTGGCCCATCACACGGTGTTCTTCCCCCGCCACTACGACGCCGAGTTCGACGCGGTGTTCGGTGACCCGGGCCGCGGGGTGCGGGCCCGGCCACCCGACGATCCCGCGGTGTTCGTCACCCGCGCGGTCGACGACGCCGTCCATCCGCCGGGCACCGAGGCATGGTTCGTGCTGGTCAACGCGCCGCCGCACGGCACCGGCTGGAACGCGGTCAACTGGCGCCGGCCGGGGCTGGCCGAGGCGTACCGCGACCACATCCTGGCCGTGCTGGCCGCCCGCGGCCTGGACGTCCGCAATCGGTTGCTGTTCGCCGAGGTCCGCACGCCGGCCGACCTGGCCGACGACACCGGCGCGCCGGGCGGCGCCATCTACGGCACGGCCGGCGGTCTGCTGCGCCCGGCCAACCGCGGCCCGGTCGACGGTCTCTACCTGGTCGGCGGCTCCACCCACCCGGGCGGCGGCCTGCCGATGGTCACCCTGTCGGCCCGCATCGTCGCCGAGGCGATCGGCCCGGCGTAGCGTCACCGCCTGCCATCCGGCCGCGGCGCACCGGCTAGGAGCTCGGCGCGGCTCGGGCGACGACCAGGAGCTCCCCGTCCGGGTGGCCGATCGGATCCCGGTTCCAGCCGCCGTAGATCGCCGTCACCGACAGGCCGGCCACCGTCAACGCCGCGCGCAGTTCCGCCTCGGTCCGGAACCGCAGCGTCAGCGTCGCCGCCCGGCGGTCGCCGTCGGAGAACTCGTAGTGATGGGTGATCGACACGGCGCCGTCCACGACGGACGTCACCTCGGTCCAGCTGGTGCAGGTGCCGCCGTCCGGCAGGGACACGACCCGGGATCACGAAACTCACCGTGATGTACGTGGCTCACCGCGCGGCCCGCTCCGCCGCGAGCGCGGTGACGCCGGGTGGCAGGGCGTTCCCGGCGGCGATGTGGTGGAGCAGCGTCTCCCGCAACGCCACCGCCGCATGTGGCAGCACCGCCCGCTTGCGGTGCGCCAGCGCGATGGTCCGGCGCAGCCCCGGCGGCGCCAGCGGGGTGGAACGCAGCAGCGGCCGGTTGGCCAGCACCATGCTCGGCACCACGGCCACGCCGAGGCCGGCCTCCACGAAGGCGAGCACCGCGTCCATCTCGCCGCCCTCGACGGCGAACCGCGGAACGAAGCCGGCCTGCCGGCACGCCTCGAGGGTGACGTCGCGCAGATCGTAGCCGGGCCGGAACATGACCATCGGAGTATGCCGAAGGTCGGTCAGCGCCACCGGCCGCGGCGGGCGGCCGGCCGCGCCGACCGAGGCCACCGACGCGGCGGAGGCGGCCGTGGCGACGACCAGGTTCTCCCGGAGGATGGGCACCGCCTCCAGGGCCGGGTCGACCCCGGCTTCGGGCTGCACGATCAGGGCCAGGTCCAGGCTGTGCGCCAGCAGGCCGGCGCCGAGATCCCGGGAACCGCCCTCGGTGACGTACAGCCGGACCTCCGGATGGGCGGACCGGAAGGTGCGCAGCACCGCCGGCACCAGCGACGCACACAGGCTCGGCGTGGCGCCGAGGCGCACCTCGCCGCGGCGCAGGCCGATGATGTCGTCGACCGCGTCGCGGGCGGCGTCGGCGTCGGCGACCACTCGCCGGGCCAGCGGCAGCAGCGCCTCACCCGCCGCGGTGAGGGTGACGTCGCCGCGGACGCGCTCGAACAGCGGCGCACCGAGGGACGCCTCCAGGGTGTGAATCTGCTTACTCAACGTGGGCTGGGCCACTCCGACCCGCTCCGCTGCCTGCGTGAAATGCCGGGTATCCGCCACTGCGAGGAAGTATCGAAGATGTTGAAGCTGCAATACAATAGCCTTTCACTATGCGGACCGCTCTCATCATGCATTAGACGAATCGCGCGGTCGTCCTTACCGTCGCGGTATGGCGGTAGATGCGAAAGTCCCGATCTCCCGCAGCTCGGTCAACCTGAAGCTGCTCATGGCGGCGACCGGCCTGCTGCTGGTCGCGTTCCTGGTGGCGCACATGGTCGGCAATCTGAAGGTCTTCGTCGGCGCCGAGTCGTTCGACGACTACGCGCACTGGCTGCGCCGGCTGGGCACGCCCCTGCTGCCGGAGACCTGGTACCTGTGGACGCAGCGGGCCGTGCTGACGTTCGCCGTGATCGGGCACATCGCCGCGGCCGCCATCCTGGCCCGGCGAGCCCGCGCGGCCCGGCCGGTGCGGTACGCGCACCGGCCCAAGGTCCAGGGCAGCTACGCGGCGCGCACGATGCGCTGGGGCGGCGTGATCGTGCTGCTGTTCGTGATCTACCACGTCCTCGACCTGACCACCGGCACGCTGAACCCGGTCGGCGACCCCGCGCACCCGTACGCCAACGTGGTCGCCGGCTTCGCGCCGGACCGGTGGTACGTGACGGCGTTGTACACGCTCGCGGTCGTCGTGGCCGGTGTCCACCTCAAGCACGGCATCTACAGCGCCCTGCGCACTCTCGGCCATCGCGGTGAGCGGCTGGCCGGCCGGGCCGGCTGGGCGGTGAGCATCGTCCTGGTGACCGGCTTCCTGGCGGTGCCGTTCGCCGTCTCGATCGGATGGGTGAGCTGAATGGACCTCTTCACGGTGGGTGCGCCGATCCGGGACACCGCCGCACCCGGCGGACCGATCGAGACCCGGTGGGAGCGCCGCCGGTTCGGCGCCAAGCTGGTCAACCCGGCCAACCGCCGCAAGCTCACCGTGATCGTGGTGGGCACCGGCCTGGCCGGCGGATCGGCGGCGGCCACGCTGGCCGAGGCCGGATACCGGGTGCGGTCGTACTGCTACCAGGACAGCCCGCGGCGGGCCCACTCGATCGCCGCGCAGGGCGGCATCAACGCGGCGAAGAACTACCGCAACGACGGCGACTCGATCTACCGGCTGTTCTACGACACGGTCAAGGGCGGTGACTTCCGGGCGCGCGAGTCCAACGTGTACCGGCTGGCCGAGCTGTCGGTGAACATCATCGACCAGTGCGTGGCCCAGGGTGTGCCGTTCGCCCGGGAGTACGGCGGCCTGCTGGACAACCGGTCGTTCGGCGGCACCCAGGTGTCCCGTACCTTCTACGCCCGGGGACAGACTGGCCAGCAGTTGCTGCTCGGCGCTTACCAGGCCATGCAACGGCAGATCGCCGCCGGGACCATCGAGATGAACGCCCGACACGAGATGCTCGAGCTGATCGTGGTGGACGGCCGGGCCCGCGGGATCGTGGTCCGCGACCTGGTCACCGGCGAGCTCACGACCGACTTCGCGGATGCCGTGGTGCTGGCCACCGGCGGGTACGGCAACGTGTTCTTCCTGTCCACCAACGCCAAGGGCTGCAACGTCACGGCGACCTGGCGGGCGCACCGCAAGGGCGCGCTGTTCGCCAATCCGTGCTTCACCCAGATCCACCCGACCTGCATCCCGGAGTCCGGCACGCACCAGTCGAAGCTCACCCTGATGAGCGAGTCGTTGCGCAACGACGGCCGGGTCTGGGTGCCGTCCCGCGCCGACGACACCCGGGCACCCGGCGACATCGGAGAGGACGAGCGGGACTACTACCTGGAGCGGATCTACCCCTCGTTCGGCAACCTGGTGCCCCGCGACATCGCCTCCCGGGCGGCGAAGAACGTCTGCGACGAGGGCCGCGGGGTCGGCCCCGGCGGGCTGGGCGTCTACCTCGACTTCGCGGACGCGATCCAGCGGCTGGGCCGGGCGGCGGTCGAGGCCAGGTACGGCAACCTGTTCGAGATGTACCAGCGGATCACCGGCGAAGATCCGTACGAGGTGCCGATGCGCATCTATCCCGCGGTGCACTACACGATGGGCGGCCTGTGGGTGGACTACGACCTGCAGTCCACGATTCCCGGCCTGTTCGTGATCGGCGAGGCCAACTTCTCCGACCACGGCGCGAACCGGCTGGGCGCGTCGGCGCTGATGCAGGGCCTGGCCGACGGTTACTTCGTGCTGCCCAACACGATCAACAACTACCTGGCCGCCGGGCCGTTCCCGGACATCTCGGACACCCCCGACGTGGCCGCAGCGAGAGCCGCCGTCGAGGCCCGGCTGGCGAAGCTGCTGGCCGTCGCCGGAGACCGCACCGTCGACTCGTTCCACCGCGAACTCGGCCACATCATGTGGGAGTACTGCGGCATGGAACGCACCGAGGCGGGCCTGACCAAGGCGATCGGCCTGATCCGCGGCCTGCGAGCGGAGTTCTGGCAGCGGGTCAAGGTGCCCGGCACCGGAACGCAGCTGAACCAGAACCTGGAGAAGGCCGGCCGGGTGGCCGACTTCTTCGAGCTGGCCGAGCTGATGTGCATCGACGCGCTGCACCGGCGGGAGTCGGCCGGCGGGCATTTCCGGGCGGAGAGCCAGACCCCGGACGGCGAGGCGCGGCGCCACGACGACGAGTTCAGCTACGTCGCGGCGTGGGAGTTCACCGGCGCGCAGCCGGTGCTGCACTCCGAAGAGCTGACCTTCGAGTACGTCCACCCGAGCACGCGGAGCTACAAGTAATGGATGTCCAGGTACGCGTCTGGCGGCAGTCCGGGCCGGACGACCAGGGCCGGATGGTGACGTACGACGTCACGGGCATCTCCCCGGACGCCAGCTTCCTGGAGATGCTGGACGTGCTGAACGAGCAGCTGATCCTGGCCGGCGACGACCCGATCGCCTTCGACCACGACTGCCGCGAAGGCATCTGCGGCATGTGCGGCATGATGATCAACGGGATGGCGCACGGCCCGGCGCGGGCCACCACCACCTGCCAGCTGCACATGCGGAACTTCGCCGACGGCGACGTGATCGACGTCGAGCCGTGGCGGGCCGCCGCGTTCCCGGTCATCAAGGACCTGGTGGTGGACCGCAGCGCGTTCGACCGGATCATCCAGGCCGGTGGTTACATCACCGCGCCGACCGGCACCGCGCCCGACGCGCACGCCCTGCCGGTGCCCAAGGCCGACGCCGACGCCGCGTTCGAGGCGGCCACCTGCATCGGCTGCGGCGCCTGCGTGGCCGCCTGCCCGAACGGCTCGGCGATGCTGTTCACCGCGGCGAAGGTCGCGCACCTCGGCCGGCTGCCGCAGGGCCAGCCCGAGCGGGCACGCCGGGTGGTCGACATGATCGACGCGCAGGACACGGCCGGCTTCGGCGGGTGCACCAACGCCGGCGAGTGCACCGCGGTGTGCCCGAAGGGCATCCCGCTGACCCTGATCGGCCGGCTGAACAGCGACTACCGCAAGAGCGTGTTCGGCCGGCCGCTGTAGTCAGGTCCGCAGCGCTCGCCGGACCACCGCGGCGAGCTGGCCGAGCCCGATCACCGCCAGCGCCAGCCAGGCCACCGCGGCGACGGTGACGACGGCGACATCCCAGCCGTCCCGGACCAAGCCGGCCACCCCGCCGACGAGCAGGCCACTGATCGCCACCGAGACGCGGGTCGGCCGCTCCCCCACGGTGACCGCGCCGATGTCCGGCATGCCGGCCGCGATCGCCCGGGCCCGGACGTACTCGTGCAGCCAGCTCACCGCCCCGGCCGCCACCACCAGCCAGCCCGGCGCCCCGGCCAGCCAGAACGCGACCAGCCAGGCGGCCTCACCGACCCGGTCGGCGACCGAGTCGACGACAAAGCCGGCGCGGCTGGACCGACCGGTGATCACCGCGACGGCGCCGTCGAAGGAGTCGGCGAAACCGGCCGCCAGCACCACGAACGACGCCACGACGAGGCCAGCCGGGCCGAACGCCGCGACGACCGGCACCAGCAGGCAGAGCAGCAGGCCGGCCGCGGTGACCACGGTCGGGGTGAAGCCGAGCCGGGCCAGCACCGAACCACCGCGGTACGCCAGCTGCACCCACCCCCGCACCAGTGGCGTGGCGGTCACCGGGTCGAAGCCGCCGTGCAGGGCCGACCACGCGCGGGCGTACTCGAGCCAGGTCAAGTCAGGCAGCGACGGCGGCGGTCGGGGCGAGTTGCTGCCACACCTCGCGGGTCGCGGTCGACCGGTTCAGCGTGATGAAGTGGATGCCCGGCACACCCTCCTCGAGCAGCCGGTCGCACATCCGGCTGCACATCTCGATGCCCAGCTCGCGAACCGCCTGCTCGTCATCCGCCACCCGCTCGAACCGGGCCAGCAGCTGCCGCGGGAACGGCGCACCGGAGAGCTGGGCGGACCGCTCGATGGTGGCCATCTTGGTCACCGGCATCACACCCGGCACGATCGGCGTGTCGCAGCTGGTGGCGGCGACCCGGTCACGCAGCCGCAGGTAGTCGTCGGCGTCGAAGAACATCTGCGTGATGGCGAAGTCGGCGCCCGCCCGGCATTTTCGGACGAAGTTGCGGGTGTCCGTCTCGATGTCCTGCGACCGGGGGTGCTTGTACGGGAATGCGGCCACCCCGACGCTGAAGTCGCCGATCCCGCGGACCAGCCGGACCAGGTCCTCGGCGTAGTGGACACCCTCCGGATGCGGCACCCACTCGCCCATCGGGTTGCCCGGCGGGTCACCGCGGACCGCCAGGATGTTGCGGATGCCGGCGCCGGCCAGCCGGCCGATCACGTTGCGCAGCTCGGCGACCGAGTGGTTCACCGCGGTCAGGTGAGCCATCGGCAGCAGCGTCGTCTCGGTGGCCACCCGCTCGGTGACCGCCACCGTGGTGTCCCGGGTCGTGCCGCCGGCACCGTAGGTGATCGACACGAACGACGGCTGCAGCGACTCCAGTTCTCGGATCGCCTGCCAGAGCAGCCGCTCGCCCTCGGCGGTCTTCGGCGGGAAGAACTCGAAGGAGAAGGTGGGCGCGGGCGCCTTGATCAGCTCACCGATCGCCGGTGAGGTGGGCAGCCGAGACGGTAGGCCGAGAGACACACCACGAGGGTACCGGCTGCACCCGGCATGCCGATCATACGGTGAGCCGCTAGTTTGGCCCCGTGGAGACGTCCCCGCTGGAGCGCGTCGGCCTGCGTGACCGGGTCGGCCGCGCCCTGACCGCCTTCCTGGCCGGGCAGCGGACCCGGCTCCTGGCTATCGACCCGGCGCTGGCCGCGGTTTCCGACGCGCTCGAGGCGTTCGTCCTGGGCGGCGGCAAGCGGCTGCGGCCCGCGTTCGCGTACTGGGGCTACCGAGGCGCCGGCGGCCCGGACTGCGACCGGGTGGTGGCGGCCGTGTCGGCGCTGGAGCTGGTGCAGGCCAGCGCGTTGATCCACGACGACCTGATGGACCGCTCGGACACCCGGCGCGGGGAGCCGGCCATGCACCGCCGGTTCGCCGCGCTGCACACCGCGGCCGGCTGGCACGGCGGCGCCGCCGCGTTCGGCGACGGCGCCGCGGTGCTGCTCGGTGACCTGGCCCTGGTCTGGTCCGACGAGATGCTGCACTCCTCCGGGGTCGACCTGGACGCGCTGGCCCGGGCCCGGCCGGTGTTCGACCGGATGCGCACCGAGGTCACCGTGGGCCAGTACCTGGACGTGCTGACCCAGGTCACCCGGGACACGTCGCTGGACCGGGCCGGCCAGGTGGCCCGGTACAAGTCGGCCAAGTACACCGTCGAGCGGCCGCTGCTGATCGGTGCGGCGCTGGCCGGCGCACCTCCGGAGCTGGTCGCGGCGTACCAGGGGTTCGGGCTCCCGCTGGGCGAGGCGTTCCAGCTGCGCGACGACGTCCTGGGCGTGTTCGGCGATCCGGTGCAGACCGGCAAGCCGGCCGGCGACGACCTGCGCGAGGGCAAGCGGACCTATCTGGTGGCCGCCGCCTTCGCCGCCGCCGCGCCCGACGACCGGGCCGAACTCGCCGACCGGCTGGGCGACCCGGGGCTGGACCTGGCGGGGGTGCAGCGGTTGCGGACGATCATCCGGGACAGCGGCGCGCTGGCCCGTACCGAAGAACGGATCACCGCGCTCACCGAGGCCGCCCTGACCGCGCTGGCCGGCGCGGACCTCCCGGCCGAGCCACGCTCGGTGCTGGAGGCGCTGGCCGAGGCGGCGACCAAACGCGAGGTCTGACCGAGGGGCAACCGCGGCGCCGGCCGGACGCGAGGTCTGACCGGCCCGGTTCAGCGCAGGCGCCGCAGCAGGGCGCTGCCCTCCCCCGCGCGCGGCTCCCGCTGGATGCCGCGGCGGCCCAGCCACACCCAGACGGACAGGCTGAGCAGCACCAGCGCGAAGCCGAAGACCAGATCCTCGACCGGGGCGTACGCGATGCGCAGCCCGAGAATCGCCGCCGGATCGTAGACGACGATGTGCCGGCCGGTGAGGACGCCGTTGGACAACAGCTGGAAGACCACGATGATCGGGTAGGTGGCCCAGAACACCGCGCGGGTCACCAGCCGGGTCCGCAGCACGAACAGGTCCACGGCGAGCGCGCCCAGCAGGCCCAGCAACGCCGCCGCGGTGTAGCTCACCCGTCCTCCGGGAAGTCACCCGCGGGCTTGCGCAGCACCGCCCGCACCGCCTCGAACCCGAGGATCGCGCAGACCGGCACGATCACGAAGAACAGCACCTCGTCCAGCGGCAGCCCGCCGGGGAACAGGACGCCGGTGGTCTGGCGCGGGTCGAAGGTCCAGTGCCCGGCGGCGATCGCGGCCAGGTCCCAGAGCACAAAAACCACCAGCACCGGTACGAGGGTCAGCAGCAGCCGCCGCCACCGGCGCAGCACGTTGACCCTGAGCACCGGTTCCAGCCACAACGCCGCGGCGAGGCAGCCGCCGAGCACGAACAGATACGAGAAGTGCCGCATCCGCCGCTCAGAACCCGAGCGCCTGGGCGCGCCGCTTGACCTCGCGGGCGCGGGGCCCGCCGAGACCGCGGGCGGCGCTGCCGTCCAGGGCGTCATCGGGCTGATAGAGCCACCGCAACGCCTCTTCGTCGTTGTACCCAGCATCGCGGAGCAAGGTCACGACGCCGGGAAGGTGCTTGAGCACGGTGCTGTTGGCAACCAGTTCGGCCGGTACCACCCGGATGCCGTCGCGCTTCACGGCGAGCAACGCGCCGTCGCGGACCATCTGGTTGACCTTGCTGATGGACACGTCCAATTTGTCGGCAACGTCCGGCAAGGTGACCCACTCGGCCGGGCCCGCGGTCACGGAATCAGTCACCTTCCCAGCGTGCCACACCACCCCGGCGCCGCCGGGCCGGCACAGCAAGAGCAGAAGCGGAGTACCGACCCGATGACCCTGTGGCGCAGAACCCGCACCGAGATGGCCGGCGCGTGGCGATCGCTGCGGTACGACCTGGGCCGCCGGCCCGAGCCGCTGCCGGCCCGCGGGCGCGAGCCCGAGCCGGACGTCACGTCCACCGGGATGAGCACGTTCGGCGGCGTCACCGGCAGCTCCGCACCGGCCTACCCGCCCGCCCAGCCGGGGTACCGCGAGCCGGCCCGGCCCGGGCGCGCGCTGACCGCGGTCGGCGCCGTCCTGACGCTGGCCGTGGTCGGCGTGGCCGGCAGCTACCTGGCCGTGGTCACCGGCCTGGGCGGCCT
>DASSAL010000152.1:0-4839 GCA_035685405.1 Actinoplanes sp.
CGCGGCATCGGAGTCTCGGGTGAAGTAGTAGCGGAACTTCGCCGCGGTCAGCGCCCTGGCCGGGTAGGCCGACTTGTTGTAGACGACCACCTTCACGCCGGTCGAGCGGGTCTCGTTCTGCATCACCGTGGTCTCCACCGACAGCTCGGCGAGATCCGGTGTCTCGGCGCGGGGGAAGCCGGCCAGCGGGGTGCCGCCGTACTCGCCGTACAGCCGGGCCACCGCGGAGGTGAACCCGGCGTTGTAGTCGGTGGCCACCTCGTTCATCACGTAGTCGCCGCGGTTGTCGGTGTAGGCGTCGTCCGGCGCGGACGGGCCGCCGACCAGGGCCCCGTACAGGACGTGCCGGGTCTCCACCGGCACCTGCTGGCTGTCCCACCAGGACCCGTGCGCGGTGCGGTGGTGCGGGTTCTGCGGCGGGTTGGCGCCGAACCCGATCACGTAACTGGACCGGCGCGGGTTGTCGCCGAGCGCGTAGTTGATCTGCCGTACCGCGAAGTCGTGGTAGCGCTGTTGACGGACCGGGTCGGTGAGGTGGTCACTGTGGACGAGCGCCACGAACGCCGTGTTGGCGGCGTACCGCAGCGCACCCCAGCTGTCCACGACCACCATGCCGCCGGGCGACGTGCGCACCTTTTCGCCGTTGACGCCGACGGTGAACCAGTCCAGCCAGCGGTTGGCGTCGTCCAGGTACTTCTGCTTGCCGGTCAGCCGGGCCAGCAGCACGTAGTTGCCGTACTGCTTGTTGTCCCAGCTGATCGTCCACTTGTACATCTTGGTGCTGGTCTGGTTCTCGTTGCCCTGCGCGTCGTAGCCGGCCTCCGCCTTGGCCAGGTACGCCGCGTCGCCGGTCGCGCGGTGCAGCCAGATCGCGCCCCAGACCAGCTCGTCGGCGTAACCGCTCCACGACCGGTAGAACGCGGTCACGTCGGTGATGCACTCGTGGTAGGTCTTCCGCACCGTGTCGGCGAAGGTGTAGAGCTGCCTGGCGTGGGTGAGCAGCCGGTCCGCGTACGCCGGATCGGTGGGCCGGAACACCATCGAGCTGGCCGCCATCGCGGCTGCCGTCTCCGCCGCCAGTTCCGAGCCGCCGCAGCTGGCGTCGATCTTGTAGGCCGGCCGGGCCATCGGCATCACCTCGGCGGGACCCCACCACTTGTGGTCGTCGTCGCCCTTGCCAACTTGGCCGTAGAGCACGTTGGGCGCGGGATGTGCCTTGATGAAGTAGTCGTTGGGCACCCGCAGGTTGTTCAGCAGGTGGGTGAGCTGGCCGCTGCTCGCGTACGCCGCCCGGTTCTCCACCGCGCCCCAGGCCAGCATCGTGGTGGTGAAGGCCATCGGCAGGCCGAACTTGACGTGATCGCCGGCGTCGAACCAGCCGCCGGTCAGGTCCAGCCCCACGTCCGAGCCGTCGCGCATCGCCGAGTCGCCGCGCCAGGACACCCGGTTCCAGGCCGGCTTGCGACCGGCGACCTGCGCCTCGTAGAAGAGCAGCGACTTCTGCAGCGCCTCGCCGTAGCTGTAGGCGGGCGCGGCCGCAGCGCCGGACGGCGGTCCGGCCCAGACGAAGGCGGCGCCCAGCACGGCGATCGCCAGCAGGCGGAGGGTTCGGGATGTCGAGGACATGGCGGCTCCCCGGGATCGAGTGACTGACATCGTGTCATGGGAGCGCTCCCACCACAACAACATGACAAGCATGTTTCCGCGCCGGTACCGTCCGCGCCATGCCGGCATACATCAAGAGCGTGACCTTCGACTGCGCCGACGCCCTCGTGGTGGGCCGATTCTGGGCGGCCGCCCTCGGCGGCGAGCTGGACGACGACGCCACCGCGGAGAAGGCCTTCGTCGAGGCGCCCGGTTGGGGTGGACCGAACCTGTGGTTCCAGCGCGTGCCCGAGTCCAAGGTCGCGAAGAACCGGATGCATTTCGACCTGCGGGCACCGGGGGCGGTGGCCGACGAGGTGGCCCGCCTGACCGCGCTGGGCGCGAGCGTGGCGGAGCCGGGCGACGACCTCACCGTGATGCGGGACCCCGAGGGCAATGAGTTCTGCGTCGAGCGGTAGGTCAGACCGGGTGCAACGCGGCGCCGTCGGCCGGGGTCCAGGACACCGCGAGCACCCGGTCGGCCTGCAGGTAGAGGGATAGATCAGCGGCGACCGCGCTGCGGTGCGCGGCCGCGGTCACGGCGATCGCCAGCGCCCCGGCGTCGACGTACTCGCCGAGCAGAAGGGCATCGCGGCCGAGCTCCGCGTCGTGCCGGACCGGGACGACGACCACATCGTGCCGGGGCAGCCGGTCCCGGAGACCGGCGGCGACCGCGTGCGCGCCGGTCCGGCGCCCCTGTTCTTCGGCGCCGGCGCCGAAGACGACCAGGAGTTCGTCGCTGGTGGCCAGCTCGGCCAGCCGGGCCACCACGGCAGCCGCACCCAGCCGGGTGTCCGACTCGTCGACCACGGCGATCGTCATCGCCGTCGGGCTGGGTTCCGGCTCGATGCGAACCGGCAGCCCCAGCCCGATCCGCAGCCTGTGGGTGTGCACGTAGACCGCCGCGACCACCAGGACGGCGGCCAGCAGCGCCCAGGCCACGGCGGGCGAATGGCTCAACGCGGCCACGCCGGCCACCAGCAGCGGGGGCACCAGCGCCCCGATCGAGCCCGCCGCCCCGGTCACACCCATCACCGCGCCCGCGTTGTCCGGCCGGGCCGCCTTGCCGATCAGGGCCAGGACGGCGCCACCGGCCACGCCGTCGCACACCGCGATCCCGGCGATGACCGGCGCTGTGATCCACCACCGCGGCGGCAGCAGAGCCACCGCGAGGCACAGCGTCGCCGCCGCGGCGTAGCAGGCCGTCAGCAGGCGGGCGGTGGGACGCAGGTCGGTCCACCAGCCACCGGCCAACCGGCCGGCCGAGGCCAGCCCGACCACCACCGCGGTGATCGCCAAGGCGGTGAACCACTCGATCGAGAAGGTGGTGGTCAGATAGACCGGCAGATACAGGGCGATCGACACGATGCCGGCGAGCGCCACCATGTAGAGCAACGTCAACGTCGACGACGAGGCCAGCCGGATCAGCTCCGCGGACCGGCGTGCCGGTGCCGGCGTGCCGTCCGCCCGGACCGGGTCGCGAAGGACCACCGCGGCCAGCGCGGCGAAGGCGGTGAGCAGCCCGCCGAGCACCAGTGCGGCCTGGTCCCCCTCGGGATCGAAGCCCCACGACACCCCGGAGATGGCGACCGCCACCGCAACGCCGAGGCCGAACACTCCCAGCGCCCGCCCACGCCGGCCGTACGGCAAGGTGCGCGAGATCAGCGCGGCGCCCACGACGAAGGCGGCTCCCGCCGCCCCGGCCGCCGCGCCCGCGATCACCATGGCCGGGAGCGAGCCGGCCAGGCCGAGTGCCACCACCGACGCTGCGGAGATCAGGCTCACCCCCGGGAACATCACCCGGGCGCCGAACCGGTCGGTGAGCACGCCCACCGGCACCCGCACCAGGGCGCCGACCAGGAGCGGCAATCCGATCAGGACGGCGTACGTCGACGGGTCGAGGGTGAATCGCCCGTGCAGGTGCGGACCGAGCAGGATCGAGGCCCGCAGGTTCAACCCCAGTCCCAGCGTGACGACGGCCACCGTCACCGCCGTACGCGGCGACCGCGACGACTGCCGTTCCTGCAAGGTCATCTTCACTCGGACCTATCGATGTGGTGCAGTGCCCACCAAGCGTGCACTCGGCACGCGATGTTCGCCACCCCCCGGCCCGACACCCTACGGTGAGGCCATGCGCCTCGCCCACGTCACCGATCTGCACTTCGGCGCGGACGATCCGGACGTGGTGGCCGGGCTGGCGGCAGATCTGGCCGCGCAGGCGCCCGACCTGGTCCTGGTCAGCGGTGATCTGACGATGCGGGCGCGGGCCGGGCAGTTCCGTGCCGCCCGCGCGATGCTGGAGTCGGCGGGCCGGCCGTGGCTCAGCGTGCCCGGCAACCACGACCTGCCACTCGACCGGGTGATGTCCCGGGCGGTCCGGCCGCTCGCCGGCTACCGCCGGTTCGTTGACGCACAGCCGGAACCGGTGCTGCACGCGGACGGCCTGCGGGTGCTGGGCCTGAGCACGGCCCGGCCGTACCTGTGGAAGGGTGGGCGGATCGACGCCCGCCAGGTGGCCCGGATCGGCGCGGAGTTCGCCGGGCCGGCCCGGCTCAAGGGGCTGAAGGTGCACCATCCGGTGTTCCGTTCCGCGCAGCGCCCGGACCAGACCATGGTGTACGGCGCCGGCCCGGCTCTGCACGCGGCCGCCGCCGCCGGTGTGGACGTGGTGCTGTGCGGGCACGAGCACGTGGCCGCGCAGGTGGACCTCGCGTCGACCCGGCCCGGCCTGGACCGGCACATGATCGGCCTGATGAGTGGGACGGCCTGTTCCCGCCGGTTGCGCGCGGGCGAGAGCCAGTCGTACACGCTTCTCGAGCTGGCCGGCGAGCGGCTGCGGGTGCGGGTCCGGCATTGGCGAGCCGGCGGCTTCCGGGCCGGGACGGAGACCGAGTGGCGCCGGACCACGCGGGGCTGGGCGCGCTGACCCGTACCGGTCGGCCCCTCAGGTCGGTGCGTGCCGCCGGCCATGCCCAGGACGTCGGCGCCGTCCCGCGCGGCCCGGTCGGCGAGCGCGGCCAGATCGTCGCCCGGACCCAGCGTGATCGCCCGGACGCCCCGCTCGGCGGCCGCGGCAGCCAGATTCACCCGGGCGGCCGTGCCGTCACCGGATCGCGGATTGATCAGCAACACGCCGGCCCGAGCCGGTCCGCCGGCGCGGGCCGGTACGCCGGCGGCCAGCAACGTGCCGGCCGC
>DASSAL010000153.1:0-7443 GCA_035685405.1 Actinoplanes sp.
TCTCCACGGGGAGACCGCACGGTGATCAACGATCAGGCGCCGGTGGCCTTCGCGATGATCTCCTTCGCCACGTTCTGCGGAACCTCGGCGTAGGAGTCGAACTGCATGCTGTAGCTCGCCCGGCCCTGCGTCTTCGACCGCAGGTCGCCGACGTAGCCGAACATCTCCGACAGCGGCACCAGGGCCTTGACGAGGCGGGCGCCGGAGCGCTCCTCCATCGACTGGATGATGCCACGGCGGGAGTTGAGGTCACCGATGACGTCACCCATGTTGTCCTCGGGGGTGGTGACCTCCACGGACATCATCGGCTCCAGGAGCGCCGGGTCGGCCTTGCGGGCCGCCTCCTTCATCACCATCGAGCCGGCGATCTTGAACGCCATCTCGGACGAGTCGACCTCGTGGTACTGACCGTCCAGCAGGGTCAGCTTGACGCCGACCAGCGGGAAGCCGGCCAGCACGCCGTACTGCATGGCGTCCTGGGCACCCGCGTCCACCGAGGGGATGAACTCCTTGGGGATGCGGCCGCCGCTCACCTCGTTGACGAACTCGTACGTCGGGCCGTCCGCCGCCATCGGCAGCGGCTCGAGCTTGACGATCACCTTCGCGTACTGACCCGAGCCACCGGTCTGCTTCTTGTGGACGTAATCGAGCTTGTCCACCGAGCGGCGGATCGTCTCGCGGTACGCCACCTGCGGCTTACCGATGTTCGCCTCGACGTTGAACTCGCGCCGCATCCGGTCCACGAGGATGTCCAGGTGCAGCTCGCCCATGCCGGAGATGACGGTCTGACCGGTCTCCTCGTCGTTCTTGACGCGGAAGGTCGGGTCCTCCTCGGCCAGCCGCTGGATCGCGGTGCTCAGCTTCTCCTGGTCGGCCTTGGTCTTCGGCTCGATGGCCACCTCGATGACCGGCTCCGGGAAGGTCATCGACTCGAGGATGACCGGGTGGGCCGGGTCGGAGAGCGTGTCGCCGGTGGTGGTCTGCTTCAGACCCTGGACGGCGATGATGTCGCCGGCCTGCGCGGTGGCGCGCTCCTCACGCTTGTTCGCGTGCATCTGGTAGATCTTGCCGATCCGCTCCTTGCGGTCCTTGGTGGAGTTGACCACCTGGGAACCACTGTCGAGCGTGCCGGAGTACACCCGGACGTAGGTGAGCTTGCCGAGGTGCTTGTCGGTCTGGATCTTGAACGCCAGCGCCGAGAAGGGCTCGCTGTTCGACGGCTTCCGCAGCATCGGCGTCTCGCCGTCGATCGCGGTGCCCTCGATGGCCGGGATGTCCAGCGGGGACGGCAGGTAGTCGACCACGGCGTCGAGCATGGGCTGTACGCCCTTGTTCTTGAACGCCGAGCCGCACAGCACCGGGTTCGCCTTGCTGGCGATGGTGGCGCGGCGGATCGCGGCCTTCAGCTCGGCGACGGAGATCTCCTCACCTTCGAGGTACTTCTCCATGATGGTGTCGTCCACATCGGCCAGCGTCTCGATCAGCTTCTCGCGCCACTCGTTCGCGGAGTCGACCAGGTCGGCCGGGATCTCCTCGACCGCGTAGTCCTCACCCTTCATGGTCTCGCCACGCCAGGTGAGGGCGCGCATGCCGATCAGGTCGACGACGCCGATGTGGTCGTGCTCGAGGCCGATCGGGATCTGCAGGACCAGCGGGGTGGCGTTGAGCCGGTCGATCATCATCTGCACGCAGCGGAAGAAGTCCGCGCCGGTGCGGTCCAGCTTGTTGACGAAACACATCCGCGGTACGCGGTACTTGTCCGCCTGGCGCCAGACGTTCTCGGTCTGCGGCTCCACGCCGGCCACGCCGTCGTACACGGCTACCGCACCGTCCAGCACCCGCAGCGACCGCTCCACCTCGACGGTGAAGTCGACGTGGCCGGGCGTGTCGATGATCTGGATCGTGTGACCCTTCCACTCGCACTTGGTGGCGGCGGAAGTGATGGTGATACCGCGTTCCTGTTCCTGTTCCATCCAGTCCATGACGGCCGCGCCCTCGTGGACTTCACCGATCTTGTACGTGATGCCGGTGTAGAACAGGATGCGCTCGGTCGTCGTGGTCTTACCAGCGTCGATGTGCGCCATGATGCCGATGTTGCGTACCTTGGCGAGCGCGTCTGCGGCGGCCACTTCAATCCCTCTTCGTCTTCGTCGTCGTTCGGTGGTGCAAATAAGAATGAGCTCCGCAACCACCAACGCGCGGTGGGTTCCGAATAATCCTCATTACCACCGGTAGTGGGCGAAGGCCTTGTTGGACTCCGCCATCTTGTGCGTGTCCTCGCGCCGCTTGACGGCGGCACCGAGGCCGTTGCTGGCGTCCAGCAGTTCGTTCTGCAGACGCTCGATCATGGTCTTCTCGCGGCGCGCCTTGGCGTACTGGACGATCCAGCGCAGCCCGAGAGTGGTCTGGCGCGGCGTGCGGACCTCGACCGGCACCTGGTAGGTCGCGCCACCGACTCGGCGGCTGCGGACCTCGAGGGTCGGCTTGACGTTGTCCATCGCGCGCTTGAGCGTCACCACCGGGTCGGTGCCGCTCTTGTCCCGGCAGCCCTCCAGGGCGCCGTAGACGATGCGCTCGGCGAGCTGACGCTTGCCACCGATGAGGATCTTGTTCACCAGCTGGGTGACCAGCGGCGAGTTGTACACCGGGTCCGGAACCACCGGGTGACGCGGAGCGGGTCCCTTACGCGGCATGTCAGCTCTTCTCCTTCTTCGCACCGTAACGGCTGCGGGCCTGCTTGCGGTTGCGGACGCCCTGGGTGTCCAGCGAGCCGCGGACGATCTTGTAGCGCACGCCCGGGAGGTCCTTCACCCGGCCGCCGCGCACCAGCACGATCGAGTGCTCCTGCAGGTTGTGGCCGACACCGGGGATGTACGCCGTGACCTCGATCTGGCTGCTGAGCTTCACACGAGCGACCTTGCGCAGCGCAGAGTTCGGTTTCTTGGGGGTGGTGGTGTACACGCGCGTGCACACGCCGCGCCGCTGAGGACTTCCCTTCAGCGCCGGCGTCTTGGTCTTGCTCGTCTTCGCCTGGCGGCCCTTGCGGACCAGCTGCTGGATCGTGGGCACCGGGTTTCTCCGCTCCCTTCGGCCGCTTCCTTACGGCCGCACCGTCGTGTTCCTGCTTCTGCGTGCCGGACGACCGGGGGATCGTCCCGCACCCGCGGTCGGGCGTGTCGTCCGGCTCACGGTCCCGCCGCGCGCTTGGACGACGCGCAGTGGGTGTTGTCTGTGTCGGGCTCGTCAAGCCCGGCCGTACTGCTGGCCCCGTCTTGCCTACGACTCAGGGCGCACGCACGACTTGCCCGGGCAAGCCCAGGCACGAGGAAGAAGCCTACCCACCACACCCCCGCGGGTCAAAACGAACCCGCTGGCCATGGTGAATATCTCCGCACAATCCAGTGTACCGGGTGCCGGGCGGACCGGCGGGACCGCGGTCAGGAGAACTGCAACAGCAGGGACAACACCAGCGACAGCAGCGCGATTCCCGCTCCGGCAGCGCCGCACGACATTCCGGCGATGGCGGTGCCGCGGCCGGTGAACCGCAGCCGGCCGTCCCGCCCGGAGCGCCGGATCTGCCGTACGGCGATCAGGCCGAGCGCCACCGCTCCCCCGCCGATCAGCACGCTGAGCAGGGTGAACGCTCCGGCCACCCAGCCGCCCCAGCCGTCCGCCGAACCGGCGACGCCGAAGCACAACACCAGCACGGACGCCATGATCGACCCGATGCCGGCGATCAGCGAACCGATCGCCGGACCCGACCTGGCCGGGCTCACCCGCAGGTGCACCATGCCGTACCCGGTGCCCGGCACCGGATCGATCCGGGCCGGCTGCCAGTATCCGTCCGGCGGCGGGGGCGGCACCGGGGCGGGCGGGAGAGTCATGTGTCCAGCTTGTCACCCGAACGGGCAGCGTGGTGTCCGGGTCAGTCGGTGTTGGTGCCGAAGTCCTGGCCCGGGGTGCCGGCCACGTGCAGGAGGCCGGCGATGACCGCCACCACCAGCGCGCTCAGTGCCAGGATGATGCCCGCCCAGGCCAGCCGGCGGCCCCGGCGCACCCACGCCGAGCCGGTCAGGTAGCCGGCCGAAGCGTACTGCTCGCGGTGTGTCTGACGGGCCAGCAGCAGCGCCACCGTGGCCGGAATCACGCCGCCTACCAGCGGGCCGGTGAGCAGGGCGGCCAGGCCCAGAGCGAACACCGCGCGGGCCTTCGACGACCCGGCCGGGTCCGGGTCCATCGGGTGGCGGGTGGGAGCTCCCGCGGGCAGCATCACGTTCCCATCCTAGAAAAACACCGGGGCGGCCGCGCCGATGCGCGACCGCCCCGGTGCCCAACCGTTAGCGGTACGACCCGAAGTCGAAGTCGTCCAGCGGCACCGCCTGCCCGCTGGCCGGCCCGAAGCCGTAGTCGGTCTCCGGGTATCCGGTCATCGAGTACACCTTGGCCTTGGCCTCCTCGGTCGGCTCGACCCGGATGTTGCGGTACTTGCTGATGCCGGTACCGGCCGGGATGAGCTTGCCGATGATGACGTTCTCCTTGAGGCCGACCAGCGAGTCGCTGCGCGAGTTGATCGCCGCGTCGGTCAGCACCCGAGTGGTCTCCTGGAAAGAGGCCGCCGAGAGCCAGGAGTCGGTCGCCAGCGAGGCCTTGGTGATACCCATCAGCACCGGGCGACCGGCGGCGGGCTCGCCACCCTCGCCGACGAGCCGGCGGTTCTCCGACTCGAACAGCGCCCGGTCGACCAGCACACCCGGCAGGAACTCGGTCGCGCCGGAGTCGATCACCGTCACCCGCTTGAGCATCTGGCGGATGATGATCTCGATGTGCTTGTCGTGGATGAGCACACCCTGCGAACGGTAGACCTCCTGGACCTCCTGGGTCAGGTGGACCTGGACCGCCCGCGGGCCCATGATCCGCAGCAGCTCGTGCGGGTCGATGGTGCCCTCGGTGAGCTTCTCGCCGACGCCCACGTGGTCGCCGTCGTGGAACCGCAGCTTGACGCGCTTCGAGATCTTGTCGTAAACGATCTCGTCGCTGCCGTCGTCCGGCACCACGACGATCTTCAGCGAGCGCTCGCCGTCCTCGATCCGCACGCGGCCCGGGGTGTCGGCGATCGGCGCCTTGCCCTTGGGCACGCGGGCCTCGAAGATCTCCTGCACACGCGGCAGACCCTGGGTGATGTCCTCACCCGCGACACCACCGGTGTGGAAGGTCCGCATGGTCAGCTGCGTACCCGGCTCACCGATGGACTGGGCGGCGATGATGCCGACCGCCTCGCCGATGTCGACCGACTTGCCGGTCGGCAGCGACCGGCCGTAGCAGGCCGCGCACACACCGAGCTTCGACTCGCAGGTCAGCACGCTGCGCACCCGGACGTTCTCGACACCGGCCGCGACCAGCTTGTCGACCAGGATCGAGTTGAGGTCCTCACCGCGGGCGACGACGACGTTGCCGGCAGAGTCGGTGACGTCGTCGGCCAGCGTCCGGGCGTGCACACCGGTTTCGGCGTGCGCGTGCACCATCAGCTTGCCGTCCAGGTCGTCGGCCACCTGCATCGGGATCGCGCGGTCGGTGCCGCAGTCCTCCTCGCGGATGATGACGTCCTGGGAGACGTCCACCAGACGCCGGGTCAGGTAACCCGAGTCGGCGGTCCGCAGCGCGGTGTCGGCCAGACCCTTGCGGGCGCCGTGCGTGGAGATGAAGTACTCCAGCACGGTCAGACCCTCGCGGTACGACGACGTGATCGGCCGCGGGATGATCTCACCCTTGGGGTTGGCCACCAGACCACGGATGGCCGCGATCTGCCGGAGCTGGAGCAGGTTACCGCGGGCGCCGGAGTTGATCATCACCCAGAGTGGGTTCTCCTGCGGCAACGCGGTCTCCATCTCCTTGGAGATCTCGTTGGTCGCCTTGGTCCAGATCTCGATGAGCTCGCCGCGGCGTTCCTCGGCGGTCATCAGACCACGCTGATACTGCTTGTCGATCCGGTCCGCCTCGATCTGGTACCGGCCAAGGATCTCCGGCTTGCGCGGCGGCCCGATGACGTCGCCCATGCCGATCGTCACGCCGGACCAGGTGGCCCAGTGGAAGCCGGCCTCCTTGAGCGCGTCCAGGGTGGCGGCCAGGGCCACCTTGGGGAAGCGCTCGGCGAGGTCGTTGACGATCTGCGAGAGCTGACCCTTGCGGATCTCGTAGTTGACGTACCGGTACCCCGGCGGCAGCGTCTCGTTGAAGATCACCCGGCCCAGGGTGGTCTCGACCAGCACCGGCTCGCCCGGCGTCCAGTCCTCCGGGGCCTCGAACGGGGCCTTGCCGGCGCCGTTGTCGACGTCGACGACCTCGTGCAGCCGGATCTTCACCGGCGCCTGCAGGTGCAGCTCGCCGTTGTCGAACGCCATCCGCGCCTCGGCGTCGGAGCTGAACACCCGGCCCTCACCCGTGGTGCCCGGGGTGAGGTGGGTCAGGTGGTACAGCCCGATGACCATGTCCTGGGTCGGCATGGTGACCGGCTTGCCGTCGGCCGGCTTGAGGATGTTGTTCGACGAGAGCATCAGGATCCGGGCCTCGGCCTGCGCCTCGGCCGACAGCGGAACGTGCACCGCCATCTGGTCGCCGTCGAAGTCCGCGTTGAACGCGGTGCAGACCAGCGGGTGGATCTGGATCGCCTTGCCCTCGACCAGCTGCGGCTCGAAGGCCTGGATGCCCAGCCGGTGCAGGGTCGGCGCGCGGTTCAGCAGCACCGGGTGCTCGCTGATGACCTCCTCCAGGACGTCCCACACGACCGGCCGCTGCCGCTCCACCATCCGCTTGGCCGACTTGATGTTCTGCGCGTGGTTCAGGTCGACCAGGCGCTTCATCACGAACGGCTTGAACAGCTCCAGCGACATCTGCTTGGGCAGACCGCACTGGTGCAGCTTGAGCCGCGGGCCGACCACGATGACCGACCGGCCGGAGTAGTCGACGCGCTTGCCCAGCAGGTTCTGGCGGAACCGGCCCTGCTTGCCCTTGAGCATGTCGGACAGCGACTTCAGCGGACGGTTGCCCGGGCCGGTGACCGGCCGGCCGCGGCGGCCGTTGTCGAACAGCGCGTCGACGGCCTCCTGCAGCATCCGCTTCTCGTTGTTCACGATGATCTCGGGCGCGCCGAGGTCGATCAGTCGCTTGAGCCGGTTGTTGCGGTTGATCACCCGGCGGTACAGGTCGTTCATGTCGGAGGTGGCGAACCGGCCCCCGTCGAGCTGCACCATCGGGCGCAGGTCCGGCGGGATCACCGGCACGCAGTCGAGGACCATGCCCATCGGCGAGTTGCGGGTGTTGAGGAACGCCGCGACCACCTTCAGCCGCTTGAGCGCCCGGATCTTGCGCTGACCCTTGCCGGAGCGGATGGTCTCGCGCAACGACTCCGCCTCGGCGTCGAGGTCCATGTTCTCCAGCAACGCCTTG
>DASSAL010000154.1:0-17528 GCA_035685405.1 Actinoplanes sp.
GGTCGGCGCCGCCGACCTGGCCCGGCGGATCTGAGCCGGCCATGCCGCAGGTGCGGGTGCTCAGCTACAACGTGCACGGTCTCCGGGACGACCGGACCGCGCTCTATGGCCTGATCCGCGACCTGGCACCGGACGTGGTGGCCGTGCAGGAGGCGCCACGCCGGTTCCGCTGGCGGCACAAATGCGCGGCGCTGGCCGACGGCTGCCGGATGGTGGTGGCCGCCGGCGGGTTGCCGTCGCTGGGCAATCTGCTGCTGGTCAGCCTGCGGGTCCGGGTGCACGAGACCTGGTGCCTGCGGTATCCGCTCACCCCGGGCCGGCACCTGCGCGGCGCCGCGTTCGCCCGCTGCTCGGTCCGCGGCGGGGCGTTCACCGTCTCCGGCTCGCACCTGGCCACCGACGCGGTGGAGCGGCCCGCGCAGGCGGCCCGGTGGAAGCAGGAGCTGTCCGGGATCGACGGACCGGTGATCGCGGCCGCCGACCTCAACGAGGGGCCGGGCGGGGGAGCCTGGCGCACCGTCGCGGACGGCTTCGTCACCGCCGACTCCGGACCGACCTTCCCGGCCGCCGTGCCGAACCGGCGACTGGATGCGATCTTCGTGACCCCGGACATCACGATCACGCGGTACGACGTGGTCGACGTCGATGCGGCCCGGCGGGCCAGCGACCATCTGCCCGTGGTGGCCGACGTGGAGATCTGAAATCATCTCGGGGTGCACGAGACCCCCCAGGTCGCCGACCGGCACGACGCGGTCTGTGTGATCGGCGCCGGTGCCAGCGGACTGGCCGCCGTCAAGAACCTGCGCGAGCACGGCTTCGCGGTGGACTGCTACGAGCGCGATACGTCGGTCGGCGGAGCGTGGAACTGGCGGCACGACCGCAGCCCGGTGTACGCCGGCACGCACCTGATCTCGTCCCGCCCGCTCACCGAGTTCCCCGACTTCCCGATGCCGGACACGTGGCCGGACTACCCCCACCACAGCCAGGTGCTGTCGTACCTGGAGCGGTACGCCGCGCACTTCGGGCTCGGCGACCACGTCTGGTTCGGCACCGAGGTGGTGTCGGTGGTCCCGGCTGGGGACGGGCGATGGGACGTGACCACGCGCGGCACCGGTGGCGGGGTGTCGCGGACCCAGCGGTACGCGGCGGTGGTGGTGGCCAACGGGCACAACTGGGCGCCGCGCCGGCTGGACGTACCGGGGACGTTCGACAAGGAGCTGATCCACGCGTCGGCGTACCAGGATCCGGCCGTGCTGCGCAACCGCAAGGTGCTGATCGTCGGCAGCGGCAACACCGGCTGCGACATCGCCGTGGACGCCGCCCAGCACGCCACCACGGTCTGGCACTCCACCCGCCGCGGTTACTGGTACGCCCCCAAGTACGTCGCCGGCCGCCCGGCCGACCAGGTCAACGCCGGCGCCCTGAGATGGCGGATGCCACTGCGGTTGCGGCAGTGGATCTTCCAGCGGCTGCTGCGGCTCACGGTGGGCGATCTGACCCGGTACGGGCTGCCGGCCCCCGACCACCGCCCGTTCGAAAGTCACCCGATCGTCAACAGCCTGCTCCCGTACTACCTGGGCCACGGCCGGATCATCCCGGTGCCCGACGTGGCCCGCCTGGCCGGCTCGGCGGTGGAACTGACCGACGGCCGGCGCGTCGACCCGGACCTGGTGATCACCGCCACCGGATACCAGCCGCGGTTCGAGTTCCTCGCCCCGGAGCTGCTCGACACCGACGCGGACGGCCGGCCCGACCTGCACCTGCACGCGTTCGCCCGGCGGCACCCGACGCTGGCTGTGATCGGCCTGATCCAGGGCGACGGCGGACTCTTCCCGGTGGCCCATTGGCAGAGTGTCGCGGTGGCGCGCTGGCTGCGGCTGCGGGTCACCGACCCGGTCCGCGCCGCCGCGGTGCAGCAGCAGGAGTCCGCCCGGCCGATCCGCACCTGGGCGCGGCAGCGGGTGGTGCCCAGCCCCCGGCACTGGTTCGAGGTGAGCAACACCGGCTACCTGCGGGTGCTGGCGGACCTGATGCGACAGCTGGAGCCGGCATGAGCGACATCCTGCGGTTCGAGGATTGGACGTCGCCGGTGCCGCCGGTCGCCCGGGAGGTGCTCGCGGCCCGGCCGGAGACCGGCAGCGACCGGCCGCCGGTGCTGTTCGTCCCCGGGCCGGGCACCCCGGCCGCGGTGTTCGGCGAGCATTGGCTGGGCCACACGGCCGGGCGCGGATTTCCGGCGTACGCCCTGACCGCGCGCACCGGCGGTGACCTGCGCGCGTACGCCCACGACGTGGTCCAGGTGGCGGCCGGCCTGCCCCGGCAGACGGTGCTGGTCGGCCACGGCGCGGGTGCGGCGATCGTGGCGCGGGCGCTGGCGCGTTACCCGGCCCGGGCGGCGGTGCTGGTCTCGCCGATGCTGGACCGGTGGGCGACGATCGGCGCGATGCTTCGGGTCAACCCGATGGCGGCCCTGGCCGCGCTGGTCGGCAACCGGCTGCTCGCCGTCACGGAGACGCCGCGGCCGGTGGGCGATCCGCCGGTGCTGGTGGCCGGCAGCCCGGACGACAAGCTGGTGCCGCGGTCCTCGCTGGACCGGACGGCGGCCCGGTACGGCGGCGCGCCGCTGCTCTTCCCCGGCATGCCACACGACCTGATGCGGGCGCCGGCGTGGGCCGAGCCGATCGACGCCGTCATCGACTGGCTGGAGAAGCAGTTGCCGGCCTGACGACCTGGGCGGCCAGCCCGCCGGACCGGTCCAGCGTGGTCAGGTAGTCCCGCGCCCACGCCACGATGTCGTGCCGGGTCAGGTAATCGCGCATCGCGGTCATCCGGGCGGCCAGGTCGGCCGGTTCCGCGTTCATCGCCCGCAGCAGCGTCTCCTTCAGACCGTCCACATCGTGCGGGTTGACCAGGAAGGCGTCGGTCAGCTCGGCGGCCGCGCCGGCGAACTCGCTGAGCACCAGCGCGCCGCCGAGGTCCTGCCGGACTGCCACGAACTCCTTGGCGACCAGGTTCATCCCGTCCCGCAGCGGGGTCACCACCATCACGTCCGCGGTCTGGTAGAGCGCGGCCAGCTCGGCCCGGTCGAACGGCTGGTTGAGGTGGTGGATGGCCGGCCCGCCGACCCGCCCGTACTCGCCGTTGATCCGGCCCACCTCCCGCTCGATCCGGTTCCGCAGCGCACGGTAGTTCGCCATCCCCTCCCGGCTGGGCGTCACCACCTGCACCAGCACCGTCTCGGGAACAGTGATCCGGCCATCGCGCAGCAGTTCCCGGTACGCGGTGAGCCGGTGCTCGATGCCCTTGGTGTGGTCCAGCCGGTCGACGCTGAGCAGCACCTTCCGGGGCCGGCCCAGATCGGCGCGCAGTTGCCGGGCCCGCTCCACCACGTCCGGACGGGCGGCCAGCGCCCGCATCTCGGCCACGTCGATGGACATCGGGAAGGCGCCGGTCCGTACCGTCCGGACCGGGTCGCCGGCCAGCGTGATCCGGTCGTCGGTGGCGGCGGCGCCGAGCAGTTTGGTGGCCAGCTGGGCGACGTTGTGCGCGGCCTGCGGGCGCTGGAAGCCGACCAGGTCCGCGCCGAGCATGCCGCGCAGCAGGTCGGCCCGCCGGGGCAGCTGCATGAACAGTTCCGGGGGCGGGAACGGGACGTGCAGGAAGAAGCCGATCAGCAGGTCGGGCCGCAGCTCGCGGAGGAGCGCCGGGACCAGCTGCAGGTGGTAGTCCTGCACCCACACCGCGGCGCCGGGCTCGGCCACCGCGGCGGCCGCTTCGGCGAACCGCCGGTTCACCGTCCGGTAGGTCTCCCACCAGCCGCGATCGAACACCGGCTGCTCGACCGCGTCGTGATAGAGCGGCCACAGCGTGGAGTTGGCGAAACCCTCGTAATATCCGCGCAGGTCGTCGTCGGACAGGGCGACCGTCCGGATCCGCAGGCTGCCGATTTCCGGTGGGACCGGGACATCGCCGGTGCGGCCGGCCCAGCCGACCCAGGTGGCCGGCGTCTGCTGGAGGATCGCGTGCAGGGCGCCGGCCAGCCCGCCCGGACTGCGCCGCCATTCGCACGCGCCGTCCGGCGCGGCGTTGTCGTCCAGCGGCAATCGGTTGGCCACGACCACGAGGGAACTGTCCCGGGGTTTGCGCCGCACCCACGAAAGGTTACTGCATCGCTACCCAACGATTGATCGGGCCCGGTCGATGGGTGCTCAGACCACCGCGCCGTCGTCGGTGTCGTCGTCCTCATCACCGGAACGCAGCCGCCACACCAGGGTCACCGCGCCGGCCACGATCGCCCCGAACCCGATCAGTGTGACGTGATCCCGGTCCACCGGCAGCAGCGTCGGCCGCAGGAACAGGATGAACCCCAGAATGATGCCCAGGACGCCGGCCACCGCGTACTTGGAGATCCGCGGCAGCGGCGGCGGGGGCGGTGGGATGTACCGGTCCTCGTCGTCCTCGGCGTTGTCGATCGCGTCCAGCCCGTCCAGGAACGTCGGCTCGGGCGGCTGCGGGTCGGTGCGGCGGCGGTTCAGCGTGATCCCGGAGGTGTCCGCCGCCGACGGCATCGGCGGCGGCTGCCGCGGCTTCTCGACGCTCTCCGAATCGGGCCAGGCGGGCGCGTCCACCGGCGTGTGGAAGCCGGCGATGATCTTCTCCCACTCGGCGTCGACCTCGCTCTGCGACGCCTCGTGGGACGAGGCGGACGGCGCGGGCGGGGTGGGCGGCAGGCCGCCGGTGAGCTTGTCCAGGTGTTCCCGGGCCACCGCGAGCCGGGTGCGGTCGACGTACAGCCGATCGGTCGGGCGGGCCGGGTAGGTGGTGGTGCGCAGGATCGGGTTGAGATCGGCGGTCGGTTGCAGGTATGCCGCGATGCCACCGGCGGCCAGCACGTCCAACAGGTGCTCACCGACGCGCGGATCGACGTCGCCGGCGACCGCGTAGTCGGCCGCGTCGAGCCCGTTGTCCCGCCGCCCGCGACGGGCGCCACCCGTTGACACCCCACACACTCCCTCGCCGACCGTGCCAGCAATGGTGACACGACAAGCACCTGTTTCGGGAGTGCGTTGTGGCGCGCCGCTCCCGGTTCGTACAGTCTCTCCGGGCCCCTTTACGGAAGGACACCGGTGTTCTACTGGCTGCTCAAGTACGTGGTTCTCGGACCGCTGCTCAGGCTCCTTTTCCGGCCCGAGGTCGAGGGGCTGGAGAACGTGCCGGACACCGGTCCGGTGATCCTCGCCTGCAACCACCTCTCGTTCTCCGACTCGATCTTCACACCGCTGATCGTCAAGCGCAGGGTGACCTTCGTCGCCAAAGCGGAGTACTTCACCGGAAAAGGAATCAAAGGCTGGCTGATGCGGCACTTCTTCGCCGGCACCGGGACCATCCCGGTGGACCGTTCGGGTGGGAAGGCGGCTCAGGCGGCCCTGGACACGCTGCTGCGGGTGTTGCGCAGCGGCGGTGTGGCCGGGATCTATCCGGAGGGCACCCGGTCGCCGGACGGCCGGCTCTACCGCGGCAAGACCGGGGTGGCGCGGCTGGCTCTGGCGAGCGGGGCGCTGGTGGTGCCGGTGGGGCTGCTGAACACCGATGAGATCCAGCCGACCGGCAAGCTGATCCCGGCGATCAAACGGGTCCGGATGCGCTTCGGCAAGCCGCTGGACTTCGCCCGGTACGCGCATGCCCAGGGCGACCGCTTCGTCGAGCGCGCGGTGACCGACGAGATCATGTACGAGCTGATGACCCTCACCGGCCGCGACTATGTCGACGTCTACGCCACCACCCTGAAGACCGCCGTCGTCACCCTCACCCCTGGCGGTGCCGCAGCCAGACCGGTCGACCACGCCGCCCAGCCTTAACCGCGACCACAGTCGCATTTCGCCCGTCGATGAGTTGGGCGCCGAAAGAACCTCGGCCTCGCCTTGTCCTTTCGGCGCCCAACTCATCGGCTCCCCGGGGCGAAATGCCCGGAGGCGCGGAGCGCCGACCATCTAACTCTGCATGCCCGCCCGGCGGCGCAAGGACTGGACGTCGGTCACCACGATGCGGCGGCCCTCGGTGCGCAGCCAGCCGCGACTGGCGAATGAGCCGATCGCCTGGTTCACGCTCTGCCGGGACCCGCCGGCCATCTCGGCCAGCTGGCTCTGGTTCAACTCGATGGTGATCATCGGCGCCTGACTCTCGCCGGCCAGCCGGACCAGGGTCTTGGCCACCCGGCCCGGCAGGTCCAGGAACACGTGGTCGGCGTTCTGCTCGGTGAGCCGGCGGATCAGCGCGCCGAACGAGCGCATCACCGCGTCGAGGATCCGCGGGTTGGAGTGCACCAGGTCGATGAACGCGGCCCGGGACAGCGCCAGCGCCTGGCAGTCCTCGATCGCCTCGGCGGAGGCCGAGCGGGTGGACGCGTCCAGCAGCGACACCTCGCCCAGCACGTCCGGCGGGCGGACCACGGTGAGCACCGCCCGTTCGCCGGTGGGCGCGGTCCGGAAAATGGCCACCGCCCCGCGTTTGAGCACGATCAGCGACTCGCCGGGGTCGTTCTCGACGAACAGGATCTGGCCCTTGCGATAGGTGCGGGGGACCGCCGCGGCCAGCACGCGTTGCCGGACCTCGGGCTCGAGGCCGGCGAACATCTCCACGTTAGCGAGCGGGTCGCCGGGATCCGGCATGCGATGCTCCACGGCTCCATTCCTCCCCGACCTGGATGTCGCCAGCCGAACGATCACTCTTAGCATGAAGAGCACTGCCGGCGCCACGTGATACATCGGCGTCCACCTACGCCGTCTTCGATCATGCTCCTCCGGTCGCTATCTGTACAGATGGCTATCGCGAAGCGTGATTGTCGCCCTGGGTGTCCGTCTCCGTACCGGGCCAACCGGGATAATCGCCGCCGTGCCGGACCCGGACCTCCTTCGATCGTTGCTCCGCGACCAGTGGCACCTCACCCCGACCGCGATCACCGAACTGGACGGCGGCCTGATGTCCCGGGCCTGGGAGGTGGCCGCCGACGACGACCGGTACCTGGCCCGGCTGGTCGACGAGGGGATGCGGCCGTCGGTGGAGGCCGGGCTGGCCGCGGCCGAGCACCTGCGCGGCTGGGGCATCGCAGTCGGCAGGCCGGTCCGGACGCTCGGCGGTGCCCTGACCGCGGCCACGCCGGGCGGGGCGCTGGCCGTGCTGCGCCGGATCCCCGGCCGCCCGCTGACCGGCGGCGACCCGCTGGATCAGCAGTGGTGGGGGGACCGGCTCGGCTCCGTACACCGGGCCCTACAGCAGTTCCACCATCCCGGCCTGCGCCCGTGGAACCTGCTCGACACGGACGCACCCCACCTGGACGCCGAGCCGTGGCTGCGGCCGGCCGTCGCGGATGCCGTCACCGCCACCACCCGGCTCACCATCACCGACCGGCTCACCTACGGCGTGCTGCACGGTGACCCGTCGCCGGGGGAGTTCGTGATGGACGCCGACACCGGGCGCACCGGCCTGCTGGACTGCGGGGCCAGCGGCACCGGCCCGCTGGTCTACGACGTCGCCGCCGCGGTGGCCTACGCCGGCGGGGCGGACGAGTCGGCCGAGCTGCTGGACGGATATCTGGCCGCCGGGCCGGTGCACCGCGACGAGCTGGACGCCGCGCTGCCGGTGCTGCTGCGGTTCCGGTGGGCGGTGCAGGCGGACTGGTCGGCCCGCCGGCTGGGCTGGTATCCCGGCGCGGCGGCCGCCCTGCGTACCGCGCGGGTGGCCCTGGAGTCGATGCCCGGGTGACCATCGGCGAGACTGGACGGCGATGGTCTACCGCTATTTCTATGACTGCGAGTTCATCGAGGACGGGCGCACCGTCGACCTGATCTCGATCGGCGTGGTCGACGAGTCCGGGCGTGAGTTCTATGCCGTGTCGACCGAGTTCGACGACAGCCGGGCGGTGCCCTGGGTGCGGCGCAACGTGCTGGACAAGCTGCCCTCACCGGCCGATCCGGCGTGGCGGTCCCGCGAGCGGATCCGCGACGACCTGTACCGGTTCCTGACCGAGCCGGTCCGCGGCCGGGACGACCAGATCGAGCTGTGGGCCTGGTATGCGGCGTACGACCACGTCGCGCTGGCCCAGCTCTGGGGGCCGATGCCGGCGCTGCCCCGGGAGATCCCGCGGTTCACCAAAGACCTGCGCCAGCTCTGGGACGACAAGGGCCGGCCGCCGTTGCCGGGCGCCGAGGGCCGGCACGACGCGCTGGTCGACGCCCGGCACAACCTGGCCCGCTGGTTGGCCATGGGCGGCCCGGACGGCTACCGCGCGGAGTAGGGTGCCGGACATGGCAGCAAAGCGGTGGGACGAGCTCGCGGCCTGGCAGCAGGCCGCGGTGGTGGTGCTGGGCGTGGTGGAGGTGGTGCTCACCAGCAAGGCGGCCGTCGACCTGGTCCGCCGGCCGCGGGCGCAGGTGCGCGGGCCCAAGGCACTCTGGGCGCCCGTCCTCGCGGTGCAGCCCTTCGGACCGGTGGCCTATCTGGCGTTCGGTCGCCGCCGCTGACGTTTTGACCGGCCGGCACCGGGCAGGCTCTCCGTGAGGCGCAACCCCCTTACGGAGAGTGAATCGATGGCTGACAAGACCGAGCAGGAGCAGCGCGAGAACGTCAGGAAGCTGGCCAAGGACGCGCGCATCTGCATGCTGACCACGATGGCCAGCGACGGCCGGCACGTGTCCCGCCCGATGGCGCTGCAGGACATCGAGTTCGACGGTGACCTGTGGTTCCTCACCTACTCGGACTCCGACCTGGTGGCCCAGGTCCGGACCAACCCGCAGGTGAACGTGTCGTTCAGCGACGCCAAGCAGAACGCGTGGGTGTCCATCGCCGGCACCGCCGTGCAGACCGACGACCGCGGCAAGGCCGAGGAGCTGTGGAACCCGATGCTCAAAGCCTGGTTCCCGGACGGTCTGGAGACGCCGAACCTGACGCTGGTCAAGGTGACCGGGGAGACCGCCGAGTACTGGGAGTCGGCGCACAGCAGCCGGGTGGTGACCATGCTCGGGATGGCCAAGGCGGTGGTGACCGGCAAGACCCCGGACGCGGGCGAGAACGAGACCGTCCGGCTCTAGGCCGGAGCGGAAGTCGGCCAGGCGCTTTGGCCGGGTCCGGCAGCGGCGACTACAGTGCGTTTGCGACCCGCCCGGACCCGGCAGTGCGGCCGGACGACCGAACTCCCACAGCGGCGGGCTCCTCGCGACCCGAAATCAGGGAGGACGAGCAAACATGCGTATCGGCGTGCTCACCGGCGGCGGCGACTGCCCCGGTCTCAACGCGGTGATCCGGGCGGTGGTGCGCAAGGGCGTCGCCGTCTACGGGCACGAGTTCGTCGGCTTCCGGAACGGCTGGAAGGGCCCGCTGGAGGGTCTGTCGAAACCGCTCGGCATCGCCGAGGTGCGCGGCATCCTGCCCCGGGGCGGCACCATCCTGGGTTCCTCGAGGACCAACCCGTTCAAGATCGACCGCGGCGTCGAGAAGATCAAGGGCAACCTGGCCGAGCAGGGCGTGGACGCGCTGGTGGCGATCGGCGGCGAGGACACCCTGGGCGTCGCCACCAAGCTGACCGACCTGGGCGTCAAGGTGGTCGGCGTGCCCAAGACCATCGACAACGACCTGAACGCCACCGACTACACGTTCGGCTTCGACACCGCGGTGAACATCGCCATGGAGGCGATCGACCGGCTGCACACCACCGCCGAGTCGCACCACCGCACGCTGGTGGTCGAGGTGATGGGCCGGCACGCCGGCTGGATCGCGCTGCACGCCGGCCTGGCCGGCGGCGCCAACGTCATCCTGCTGCCCGAGCGGCACTTCGACGTGGAGCAGGTGGCGACGTACGTGACCAAGCGGTTCCAGGTGGAATACTCGCCGATCGTCGTGGTGGCCGAGGGCGCGCAGCCGCTCGAGGGCCAGATGGTGCTGCACAACCAGGAGCTGGACTCGTTCGGGCACGTCCGCCTGGGTGGCATCGGCCAGTGGCTGGCCGGGCAGCTGGAGGAGAAGACCGGCGAGGAGGCCCGGACCGTGGTCCTGGGTCACATCCAGCGCGGCGGCACGCCGAGCGCGTTCGACCGGGTGCTGGCCACCCGCTTCGGCCTGCAGGCCATCGACGCGGTGCACGAGGGCGACTTCGGCACGATGATGGCGCTGCGCGGCACCGACATCGTCCGGGTCCCGCTGATCGAGGGGACCGGCGAGCTGAAGACCGTGCCGCTGTCCCGGTACGAAGAGGCCGAAGTCTTCTTCGGGAGCTGATGACGATGGGTGTGACGGTCGCGGTGATCGGCACCGGGAAGATCGGCGAGTTGGTGCTCTCCGGGTTGCTCCGGGCCGGGCGGCAGGCGTCCGAGCTGCTGGTCACCGCCCGCCGGCCGGAGCGGGGCCGGGAGCTGGCCGAGCGGTACGGGGTCCGGGTGGTGGACAACCTGACCGCGGTCGCCGAGGCGGACATCCTGGCGATCGCGGTCAAGCCGCAGGACGCCGGCGCGCTGCTCGGTGAGATCGGGACCAAGGTGCCGACCGGCAAGCTGGTCGTCTCGCTCTGCGCCGGCCTGCCGACCGGCTTCTTCGCGGCCCGGCTGCCGGAGGGCACGCCGATCGTGCGGGTGATGACCAACACCCCGGCCCTGGTCGACCCGGCGATGACCGCGATCTCGGCGGGCCCGCACGCCACCGGCGAGCACCTGGAGATCGCCGAGGAGATGTTCCGGCCGCTGGGCGCCACCATCCGGGTGCCGGAGTCCCAGCAGGACGCGGTCACCGCGCTGTCCGGCTCCGGGCCGGCGTACTTCTATCTGCTGGTCGAGGCGATGACCGACGCGGGCATCCTGCTCGGGCTACCGCGGCAGGTGGCGCACGACCTGATCGTGCAGACCGCGATCGGGTCGGCGGTGATGCTCCGCGACTCCGGCGAGCACCCGGTGAAGCTGCGCGAGGCGGTCACCTCACCGGCCGGCACCACCATCTCGGCGATCCGCGAACTGGAGAACCACGGCGTCCGCGCGGCCCTGCTGGCCGCCCTCGAGGCTGCCCGTGACCGGGCTCGCGAGATCGCCGCCAACGCCTCCTGACCTCCGCCCGATCGCGGCGCGCCGCTCGCTTCCGCCCGATCGCGCCGCGCCGCGCCGCTCGCTCCCGCCCGATCGCGCCGCGCCGCTCCCGCCCGATCGCGCCGCTCCCGCCCGATCGCGCCGCGCCGCTCCCGCCGATCTTGGACTTGTGGCGAGGGCAAAAGCCGACATTCGTGATGATCCGCCCACCATTACTCCAAGATCGGCGGGGCGGTCGGCGGGGGAGGTGGTCGGCGGGGCGGTCGGCGGGGAGGGGGTCGGCGGGGAGGGGGTAGGCGGGGCTAGTACCAGATGGCGATGCGGTGGCCGTTGGCCTCCTCGGGCGGGTTCGGGTGGGACAGGGCGGTGCCGGTGGCCATCCGGTGGGCGCTCCACGCCACCGCGGCCGCGTCCAGGATGTCGTCCGGCGGCGCCTGACCGGCCGGGCCCAGGTGGTCCGGCAGCACGATGCCGTGCCGGGCCAGCAGGTCGCGCCGGCGGGCCTGCCCGGCCCAGGTCTTCTTCGCGTACACCAGTGGCTCGCCGGCCATCTGCCGGAACGACACCTCCGGGTGCGCCTCGAACAGCAGGCCGGGGTGCCGTTCCCAGATCGCGTTGGCCTCCAGCAGCTTGGGCCGCAGCGCCCAGGACTGCCGGCTCAGCCCGGCGCCGGTGAGCTCCCGGCAGACCCGGTTGGCCGTGGCGAAGTCGGTCTCCTGCCAGACCGCGCGGGGCGGTACCCGGAAGACGCTGCTGCGGCGCGGGCCGAGCTGATCGGCGGCCACGCTGTCGGCGGCCCGCCAGCCGGTGGGTAGCATGCCGAGCGGGATGTCCACGCCGATGACCGCGGCACCGGAGCTGCCGGCGACGATCTCGTACAGGGTGGAGGCCAGGACGGCACGCCCGAACCGGCCGTCGCGCAGCTCCACGCCGACCCAGCCGAGGGCGTACGCATCGACACCTATGACATGCAGGCTCATCGGGGACCGCAGTCCATTTCGGGCGAATCCCCTTCCGGGCCGTCGGTGATGGTCACGATCGCAGACTACGCGTAGTGGTGGATCGATGGCACTCTGTTGCGCTCATCGACGAAAACTTAAGGGAGTGCTTAATCGCGGCACCCTCCCTTGACTGATGTTCATAAATGTGACTACCGTCTCTTCACCTTGATTTGGAAAGTTTCCTAACTGTAATCGGAGGAGACCGTGAGAACATCTCTCCGCCGCGCCTTATGGGCCGGGGCGATGGTGGCGATGGTGGCCACCGCGGTGCCCATGGTCCAGGCGTCCGCCGCGGCGGCCTGCGCCCCGGCCTGGAACCCCAGCAGCGTGTACGTCAAGGGAAATCAGGCCTCGTACCAGGGCATCAACTACGAGGCGAAGTGGTGGACCCAGAACGAGAACCCGGCCACCCGCAGCGGCCAGTGGGACGTCTGGCTGAACCTGGGCGCCTGTAGCGGCGGCACCACGCCGCCCACCACCGCGCCGACCACCCGGCCACCGACCACACCGCCCACCACGGCGCCCACCACACCGCCCACGACTCCTCCGACCACCGGCCCGACGCAGCCTCCGGGCAGCAAGTGGGTCGTCGGCTACTTCGCTCAGTGGGGCGTCTACGCCCGCCAGTACTTCGTCAAGAACATCGACACCTCGGGCTCGGCCTCGAAGATCACCCACATCCTGTACGCGTTCGGCAACACCACCGGCGGCCGCTGCACCATCGGTGACTCGTACGCCGACTACGACATGGCGTACACCACGGCCAACAGCGTCGACGGCGTGGCCGACACGTGGGACGCCGGCGCGCTGCGCGGCTCGTTCAACCAGCTGCGCAAGCTGAAGCGGAAGTACCCGCACATCAAGGTGATCTACTCGTTCGGCGGCTGGACCTGGTCCGGCGGCTTCACCGAGGCCGCCCGCAACCCGCAGGCGTTTGCCGACAGCTGTTACAACCTGGTCGAGGACCCGCGCTGGGCGGACGTGTTCGACGGCATCGACATCGACTGGGAGTACCCGAACGCCTGCGGCCTCTCCTGCGACTCCAGCGGGCCGAACGCGTTCAACAACGTCATCACGGCGTTGCGCAACCGGTTCGGCTCCAACAACCTGGTCACCGCCGCGATCACGGCCGACGGCACGAACGGCGGTAAGATCGACGCCACCGACTACGCCACCGCGGCGCAGAAGCTGGACAAGATCTTCCCGATGACGTACGACTACTTCGGCGCGTTCAACCCGCAGGGCCCGACGGCGCCGCACTCGCCACTCTTCTCCTACCCGGGCATCCCGACGGCCGGCTTCTACGCCGACGCGGCGATCCAGAAGCTGAAGAGCAAGGGCATCCCGGCCAGCAAGATCCTGCTCGGCGTCGGCTTCTACGGCCGGGGCTGGACCGGGGTTACGCAGACCGCACCGGGTGGCAGCGCCACCGGCCCGGCGCCGGGGTCGTACGAGGCCGGCATCGAGGACTACAAGGTGCTTAAGAACACCTGCCCGGCGACCGGGACGGTGGGCGGCACCGCCTACGCCAAGTGCGGCAGCAACTGGTGGGGCTACGACACCCCGGCCACCATGGCGACCAAGATGCAGTACCAGCGCCAGCAAGGTCTGGGTGGCGCGTTCTTCTGGGAGTTCTCCGGCGACACCAGCAACGGTGAGCTGATCACCGCGATCCGCAACAACGTCTGACCGGCACGGAGGCGGGGGCGCCTGCGGGCGCCCCCGCCCTTGTCAGGCGGTCACGGCGATCACGTCGAACTCGATGAGCAGCCGGGGGTCGGCCAGCGTGGCGACGCCGACCATCGTGGTCGCCCGGGGAGCGCCGGCTCCGGACCGCTGCAGGCCCTCGAACAGCGCGCCCATCTTCTCCGGCTGCCAATCCACCACGTAGATCGTGGTCTTCACGACGTCCGCCCAGGTCGCGCCGGCCGCCGCAAGCGCCACCCCGACGTTGCGCAGCGCCTGCTCGGTCTGCGCGGCGAGGTCGCCCTCGCCCACCACCGCGCCGGTGGCGTCGTCGGACACCTGACCGGACACGAACACCATCCGGCTGCCGGTGGCGATGGCCACCTGCTGGTACCCCTGCGGCTCGACCAGACCTTCGGGGTTCAGGGACGTGACGGTCATCGGTTCCTCCTGTAACGTTGTTACTGATGAAAAACGACGTTACACCAACCTTCGCGACGATGCGACAGCGCGGGCAGGATGCGCTCCGGGCGTACTTGCTGGACGCGGCCAGCCGGCTGCTCGCCACCGAGGGTCCGGCCGCCCTGACCATGCGGCGGATCGCCGCTGAGGTGGGCTGCTCGACCACTGTCCTCTACACGCTGTTCGGCAACAAGGACGGCGTGGCGGCCGGCCTGTTCCGGGAGGGCTTCGAACGGTTCCGGCGGCGGCTGGCCGGGCTCCCGGCCGGCGACGACCCGATCGGCCGGGTCCGCGACCTGGCCATGGCGTACCGGGCCGCTGCCCTGGCCGAGCCGCAGTACTACCGGGTGATGTTCCTCGGCGCGATCCCGGGGTACGCACCCTCCGGTGAGGTACTGGCGGCCGGTGACCGGGTGTTCGACTACCTGGTCGATGCGGCGCGCGCCTGCATGGACGCCGGCGTCTACCGGCCCGGCGACCCGGTGGCGGTGGCCGAGGTGCTCTGGGCCGCCGCACACGGTGTGCTCAGCCTCGAGCTGGCCGGCGTCCTGCCGCCGGACGAGGACCGGTACCGGGCCGCGACCAGTGCCGCCACCGAGTGGTTCTTGACCACCTCGTAGGCTTGGCCCATGCGCCGCGAGTGGCATCAGCTCAGCTATCCCGGGGTCGGCAGCCAGGCGCTGCAGACCTCCCGCCCGTCCACCGACTCGGCCGAGGACGCCGCCCTCGGCCTGGACATGTGGCGTGAGCTGCCGCGGGTGCAGACGCCGCCGTGGCCGGACCCGGCCGAGGTGGCCGAGGTGTGCAAGGTGCTCGACAACGTGCCGTCGATCGTGGCGCCGTACGAGGTGGACCAGCTGCGGCTCAAGCTCGCCGACGTGGCCGAGGGGCGGGCGTTCCTGCTGCAGGGCGGCGACTGCGCCGAGACGTTCGCCGACAACACCGAGAGCCACCTGCTGGCCAACGCGCGGACGCTGCTGCAGATGGCGGTGGTGCTGACGTACGGCGCGTCCATGCCGGTGGTGAAGGTGGCCCGGGTGGCCGGCCAGTACACCAAGCCGCGGTCCTCGCCGACCGACGCGCTGGGCCTGCCCGCGTACCGCGGCGACATGATCAACTCGCTGGACGCGAACGAGGGCGCCCGGGTGGCCGACCCGCAGCGGATGATCCGGGCGTACGCGAATTCGGCGGCGGCGATGAACATGCTCCGCGCGTACCTCAGCGGGGGCCTGGCCGACCTGGCCGGGCTGCACGACTGGAACAAGGACTTCGTCCGCGCCTCGCCGGCCGGCGAGCGGTACGAGGCGATCGCCCGCGAGATCGACCGGGCGCTCGACTTCATCCGGGCCTGCGGGATGACCGAGTCCGAGGCGCTGCGCACGGTCAACCTGTACTGCTCGCACGAGGCGCTGGCGCTGGAGTACGACCGGGCGCTCACCCGGGTGTCCGAGAGCCGGGCGTACGGGCTCTCCGGCCACTTCCTCTGGATCGGCGAGCGGACCCGCCAGCTCGACCACGCGCACATCGACTTCGTCAGCCGGATCGCCAACCCGATCGGCGTCAAGCTCGGCCCGGGTACCACCCCGGACACCGCGATCGAGCTGTGCGAGAAGCTCAACCCGCAGAACCTGCCGGGCCGGCTCACGCTGATCAGCCGGATGGGCAACGGCAAGGTCCGGGACTCGCTGCCGCCGGTGGTGGAGAAGGTGACCGCGGCCGGCGCCAAGGTGGTCTGGCAGTGCGACCCGATGCACGGCAACACGCACGAGTCGTCGAACGGCTACAAGACCCGCCACTTCGACCGGATCGTCGACGAGGTGCTCGGCTACTTCGAGGTGCACCGTGGCCTGGGCACTCACCCCGGCGGCATCCACATCGAGCTCACCGGCGAGGACGTCACCGAGTGCCTCGGTGGCGCCCAGGGCATCGAGGACCTGGACCTGCCTGGCCGGTACGAGACCGCCTGTGACCCCCGGCTGAACACCCAGCAGAGCCTCGAACTGGCCTTCCTGGTCGCGGAGATGCTGCGTGGCTGAGCCGGCCGAACCGCCCGCTGCGCCGCTGCCCGAGCAGACCGCCGCCGGCGTCGTGGACCTGCGTTCGGACACGGTCACCAGGCCGACCGCCGCGATGCGCGAGGCGATGGCGTACGCCGAGGTCGGCGACGACGTGTTCGGCGACGACCCGACGGTCAACGCGCTGGAACGGGACGTGGCCGCGATGTTCGGGCACGAGGCCGCGCTGTTCTGCCCGTCCGGCTCGATGGCCAACCAGATCGCCCTGCACCTGCTGGTCCCGCCGGGCGGCGAACTGCTGGCCGGGGCGGATGCCCACGTGGTCACGTACGAGCTGGGCGCGGCCGCGGCGATCGGCGGCATCTCCACCCGCACCTGGCCGTCGGTCGGCGCGGCGCTGGACCCGGACCAGATCGCCGGCATGATCCGCCCGGCCGGGTATCCGTCGGTGCCGACCGCGGCGATCGCCGTCGAGCAGACCCACAACCTCGGCGGCGGCGCGGTGACCGGGTTGGACACGTTGCGGGCGCTGCGTGCGGCGGTCGACCTGCCGGTGCACTGCGACGGCGCCCGGATCTGGCACGCGCACGTGGCCGACCAGGTGCCGCTGCGCGCGTACGGCGAGCTGTTCGACACCCTGTCGGTGTGCCTGTCCAAAGGGCTCGGCGCGCCGGTCGGGTCGCTGGTGATCGGCAGCACCGACCGGATCACCCGGGCCCGGGTGATCCGCAAGCGGCTGGGTGGCGGGATGCGGCAGGTCGGCATCCTCGCGGCCGCGGGCACGCACGCGCTGGCCCACCACGTCGACCGGCTCGCCGACGACCACGCCCGTGCGCATCACCTGGCGTCGTCACTGGAATGCTTCGGCGTCGTGGACCCGGTCGCGGTCCGGACCAACCTGGTGCTGCTCGACTTGACCAAGGCGCCGCTGGACGCGCCGGCGCTGGCCGCAGCGGCCGCCGAGCAGGGTGTGCTGCTGGCGCCGATGCTGCCCCGGCTGGCCCGGCTGGTCACCCATCTGGACGTCGACGACAACGGCATCGACCGGGCGATCGAGGTGCTGAGCGGGCTGCTCGCCTGACCTCCCCTTCCGTCGATCTTGGAGTTCTGGTGCGGTAAACAGCCCGCATGTCCGATTTGCCGCGCGACCTGTCCCGCCAATAGTCCAAGATCGGCGGAGGGTCAGGGGCGGAGGTCAGGGGCGGAGGGTCTTGAGCAGGGCGATGTCGGCGGCGTGGCCCTCGTGCTCCTTCGTCGGCGTCTCCACGACCACCGGAATCCCCGCCGTGGCCGGGTGGGCG
>DASSAL010000155.1:0-17328 GCA_035685405.1 Actinoplanes sp.
CGGCGGGGTGGTGGCCCAGCCCGCGCTGGGCCGGTCCGCCGACGTCTGGGGTTATCCGGTGTCGTTCGGGTTGTCCGCCGCGGTGTCGGCGCTGTCCGTGCCGTTCATCTGGCTGGCCCGCCGCGAGAAGGCGCCGGCCGACACCGCGGTCGGCGATGCGCGCGCACCGGCCGCCCCGGCGTGACGGGGGCGGCGCCGGCCGCGTGCCGGGCGGGGCACCGGCGGCGCGGCCGCGTGACGGGCGGGGCACCGTCCGGGCGCCGAGGTCAGCGACGGGGGCGGACCAGCAGCGGCTGCGTGACGACGCCGAGCCGGCCGCCGGTGTCGTGCAACTCTCCGTGGGCCAGGCCGAGCCCGTCGCCGGTCAGCTCGGTGCGGCAGGACAGCCGCACCCACTCGCCCTCGGCCGGGCGCAGCAGGGTGGTGGTCATGGCCGGCGGAACGGACAGCCATTGGTCCATCGGCAGGGCGGCGGAGAGGCCGTTCGCGGAGTCCGCCACGATCAGCGCCCGGGCCGTACCGGTGAGCTCCTCGCCGTCGATGAGCGGACCCCGTACCCGGGTCCACGCCGTCGCCGCGCCGGCCGGATGGCCGAAGTCGCCCTCGGTGAACCGCCACTCGATCGCCTCGCCGTACCCCCAGCCGCTCATCGCCGGGTCGGGCTCGCCGGCCACCTCAACCGGCTCGGGTGGGGTGACCACCGGCGGGCGGGGACCGGCGGCGATGTGCCAGCCCCGGGCCACCACCGCGGTCCGCCCGTCGACCGTCATCCGCGCCTCGGCCAGCGAGGTCAGCCGGCCCGGCTTGACCGGCGACACCTCGACGGTGAACTCGCGGCGCGGGATCGGACCCAGGAAGTCCACCGCGATGCGCGCCAGCCGCAGGCCGCCGCCGGGCGCCATGAGGTGGGCCAGCAGGGCGGCCGGCGGACCGCCGTGCTGCATCGCGGTGTCCCACGGGCTTTCGGTGGCGCGGGTGGGAGCGAACCGCCCGTCGCCGAGGGGAAGGTAGAAGGCCGTCACCCCTCGATCATGCCGTCGGCTTCCCGGAGATCGTGGCGTCACCGCTTCCGGTGTGGACATCGATCACATTCGTGGCCGCCGGGTCGTCGACGATGCCGACGATCTGTTCGTCGCCGGAACTGGTGTCGGCGGCCAGCCGGTAGCTACCGGCCGGCACCGTCACCATGACGTCGCCGCTGTTGGCGCGGACGGTCACCGAATGCGGCGCGGTCAGCTGCACCTCCACGTCGCCGGAGGTGACCCGGGCGTTGACCGGGCCGCCGACGTTGACCGCGCGGACGTTGCCGGAGGTGGCCTCGATCGTCGCGCCCGCCTTGCCGTCGAGCACGGTGATGTCGCCGGAGGTGGATTTGGCACTGACCGCGCCGGTGGGGTTGCGGACCATGATGTCGCCGGAGGTCAGCCGGACATCGGTGGCGCCCACCCCGTCCAGGCCGATGTCACCGGACCTCAGCTCGCCGCGCACCGCCACCCCGGCGGGCGCCTCGATGTCGTACGAGACGCTGCAGTCGCGGCCGCAGCTGGTGTCGATGGTGAGCACCGTGCCGTCCAGCCGGTACGACTCGCCCGGGTCGGTGGTGTGGCGCACGATCCGGGTGATCCGGGTCTCGGCGATCGCTGCCGTCCGGACCGTGACGTTGCCGCTGCCGCCGGACATGACGATCTCGGTGACCTTGACCTTCTCGGTGTCGCTGAAGGTTTGCCGCACCCCCGCGCCGCCGCAACCGGCCAGCGCCGTGGCCGTGACGGCAGCGAGGAGGACGAGGGCGGCGGCACGTGTCGAGGTCATGGGCTGACGGTATGGCCGACGGTCCTAGGGACACCATCGGAAATCACCCTGATATGCCCTCAGGGTCGCCGGTGTTCCTTCGGTTTTCCGCTGCGGGTGAAGCACTGTCGTACCCACCGGGCAGAATGACCGGGTGCCCGGATACCGCCGCCACCTCTACCGCGACGACGCGGTGGTGCTGCGCGTGCAGAAGCTGGGCGAGAGCGACCGGATCATCACGCTGCTCACCCGCCGGCACGGCCGGCTGCGCGCGGTGGCCCGGGGGGTGCGCCGCACCACCTCGCGGTTCGGCGCCCGGCTCGAGCCGTTCGGCCACATCGACCTGCAACTGGCCGGCTCACCCGAGGGGGTGGGCAGTGGGCTGCACTCGGTCAGCCAGGTGGAGGCACTGGCGCTGTACGGCAAGCAGTTCCTCGACGACTACCCGCGATATACGGCGGCCAGCGCGATCGCCGAGACCGCCGAGCGGCTCACCCCGGTCGAGCGGGAGCCGGCGCTGCAGCTGTTCCAGCTGACCCTGGGCGCGGTCAAGGCGCTGGCCGCCCGGGAGCACGCGGGCGGGCTGGTGCTGGACGCCTATCTGCTGCGCGGCATGGCGGTGGCCGGCTGGGCGCCGGCGCTGGCCGAGTGCGCGGTGTGCGGCGCGCCGGGCCGGCATGGTGCATTCTCTGTGCCGGCCGGTGGGTCGGTCTGCCCGGACTGCCGCCCGCCCGGCGCCGCCCATCCGGCGCCGGCCACGCTGGGTCTGATGGCCGCGCTGACGACGGGTGACTGGCAGGTCGCCGACAACGCCGAGCCGCCGGTGCGCCGGGAGTGCAGCGGGCTGGTGGCGGCACACCTGCAATGGCACATGGAACGGGCGCTGCGCTCGTTGCCGCTGGTCGATCGACGGGAGAGTCCGTGAGCACCACGCCGCGTCCACCCACGCCGCACATCTCCGGGGTCCGGCCGCCGGAGATCCCGCGCGAGGCGCTGCCGAAGCACATCGCGATCGTGATGGACGGCAACGGCCGGTGGGCCCGGCAGCGGGGGCTGTCCCGCACCAAGGGGCACGAGCAGGGCGAACATTCGCTGTTCGACACCATCGAGGGCGCGATCGAGCTGGGCATCCCCTACCTGTCGGCGTACGCCTTCTCGACCGAGAACTGGAAGCGGTCACCCGAGGAGGTGCGCTTCCTGATGGGCTTCAACCGCGACGTCATCCGCCGCCGCCGCGACCAGCTCGTCGAGCTGGGCGTCCGGGTGGTGTGGTCGGGGCGGGCCGGCCGGCTGTGGAAGAGCGTGATCTCCGAGCTGCAGACCGCCGAGCGGATGTCCCGCGGCAACTCCACGCTGACCCTGCAGTTCTGTGTGAACTACGGCGGGCAGGCGGAGATCGCCGACGCCACCGCGGCGATCGCCCGCGACGTGGCGGCCGGGCGGCTCAAGCCCGACAAGATCAATGAGCGTACCGTCGCGAGATACCTCTACCACCCCGAGGTCCCGGAGGTGGATCTGTTCCTGCGGCCGTCCGGCGAGCAGCGCACGTCGAACTTCCTGCTCTGGCAGTCGGCCTACGCCGAGATGGTGTTCCTGGACACGCTGTGGCCCGACTTCGACCGCCGGCATCTGTGGTATGCGTGCGAGCTGTACGCGGGCCGCGACCGCCGGTTCGGCGGCGCCCTGCCCAACCCGGTGGCGCCTAGCTGACCATCCCCTGGGCCACCGCGTGCAACACCTTGTCGGCCAGGTTCCGGGTCACCGCGGCGTCGGCGATGAACCAGAACTCGTGTCCGGTGGCCGCCTGCGCCGGGTCCTTCTCCCGGGTGACCGTCAGGCCGCGGGACCGGAACGCGCCGGCCAGGAGGGTGCGGGACTCCTCGTCGCGGCGGTACACATTGGCCAGAACGAAGCGGCCCAGCCGGCCCATCGCGTCGATGTGGGCGGTGGGCATCCGGAAATGGAAGACGAACACGCTCACCACCGCGTCGAACGGGTGGTCCTCGAACTCCAGCAGGGCGTCGTCCGGGTGGTGGCAGGCAATGCCGTGCTGGCGGTTCTCCGCCACCACCTCGGGATCCAGGTCGACGGCGGCGAACTCGACGTCACCGGGCAGGAACGGCCGTAACGGGTGGTAACCGCAACCCCAGTCCAGCACCCGCCCGGCGCCGGCCGCCGCGAGGCCGTCGGCCATGGCCCGCTTGACCCGCCGGTTGGTGGCGTGCTGACTCGACGCCTGGTCGTCGATCAACGGCCGGCGCAGCCGGTTCACCTGCTGGATCTGCCGGAACCCGAGATCCTCCGTGCGCCGCGGCAGCCGGATGACGTCCATGAACACCTGTGCTTCGCGCACGTCTCGATCACCTGTCGCCGCCGGACAACCAGTGCCGTTCCATGCCGCCGACGTACCGCTCCCGGTACTGCTCGCGACCGAGGGAGCGTAACAGGAACTCCATGTGGTCACAGATCTCCCGGGCGCGGCGCGCGGACGGGCAGGTGGTGTCCAGTTCGGTGGCATACCGGTCGGCCTCGTCGTAGGACCCGCGCAGCACCAGGTCGGCCCAGCGGATCACCGCCGCCCACATGTTCTTGATCTTCGCCCGCCGCTCGCCCTCCTCGAGCAGCCGCATCGCCTCGGTGGACCGCTCGCGCGCCTGCGGGAAGGCCTGCATGTTCGCGGCCAGCAGGGCCAGGTAGAACGGCGTGGTGATGGCCGTCGGGTCCCGTTCGTACGCCCGCTGGTGCGCCTCCCGCGCGCCGGCGAGGTCGCCGTTGTCGCGGCGCAGCAGGCCCAGGCAGTTCCAGTTGGACGCGTGGTCGGGGCCGGCCACCGTGGCCCGGTCGGCGTGCACCCGCGCGGTGGCCGGGTCGGAATACCGGTAGAGGTACGCCAGCGCGCGTTCCCCCCGATCCAGGGACAACCCGCGTTCGATGGCGATGGTCAGCTCCCGCGCCGCCTCGGCGTCGCGGCCCAGGTTGGTCAGCGACCGGCCGAGCCGGTACCGGACCCGGGCGTTCTTCGGGTCCAGCTCGACCGCGCGCTGCAGGAACTCGATGGCCTTCTCGTACTGGCCCGCCCGGTATGCCTGCTCACCCTCGTTGAACAGGTAGGACACCTCGACGATCGTGCTCACCCGTTGGTCCAGGTCGCTGATCTGGGTCTGCAGCCGCTCGTTGAGCTGCCGGATCTGCTCGGACTGCGTCTCGGTGACGTCGGCGGCGTTCCGGGCGCGTTCCAGCAGCTGGTTGGCCTCCACCGACAGCGCCTCGGCCGCCTCCACCGCGCGGTTGCCTTCGTCCAGGATGGCGCCGGCGACCTTCTGCTGCTCGTCCAGCTCCCGGCGGGCCCGCTGGCCGAACTCCCGGATCGACCGCAGCTCCCGGATGCCGACGAAGCCGGCCGCCACGAACAGCACGGTGAGCACCGACATGAGCAGGCCGAAACCGGCGAGGACGAGACCCGACCAGGTGACGATCAGGTCGGCGAGCTGTCCGACGTCGTCGTCCGGCGCGGGTGCGGCGATGGGCATCGGTCGATTATGGCCGGACGCCGCCGAGAACTCGTACCGCCCTCTCCACATCGGACAAATCTGGCAGGACGATGTGGGCGCCGGCCGCCTCGAGGTCCGCCGCCGGAGTCCGCCCGGTGGCGACGCCGACGGCGACCGCGTCGTTGGTGAGCGCGGCGGCCACGTCGCTGACCGTGTCGCCGATGACGACCGGCTGGAACCCGTCCGACCACCCCGCCGCCGCCCTTGACCGGACTGACGGCCGAGCTCGATACTTCGCCTCGGCCCGCTCCCGGCTGCGCCGCACCAGCGCGGCCCGCACGCTGCCGTCGGTGCCGTACCCGCCGACGTCGAAGTCGAAGAACCCGCTCAGCCCGAAGGCGGCCACCTTCGCCGCGGCCACCTCCGGTACGTTGCCGGTGACCAGGGTCTGCACCACGGCCGGGTCGGTGCCGAGCCGGGTCAGCACCGCCCGTACGCCCGGCATCAGCTCGCCCTGCTCGGCGAACAGGTGCCGGTTGACGTGCACCTCCTCGACGTACCGGGCGAAGAACCGCTCCGGCGTGCAGTCGGTGACGCCGTGCGTGCGGAACACCTCGGCGCAGATGTCCAGGTCGGTGCGCCCGCCGAAGTCCGGCGTCTGCCGCCACGGCACCCCGGTCAGCGCGACGAACGCGGCCTGCCAGGCCCGCGCCGCCACCCCGCCGCCGCTCAGCAGCGTGTAGTCGATGTCCCACATCACCAGCCGGCGCATCGGCTCACTCCGCCAGCCGCCGTTCCACGTGCTCCACCTTGGCGGTCAGCGCGCCGGTCACGCCGGGCCGGACGTCGGCCTTGAGCACCACGCTCACCCGTGGTGCGGCGGCCGCGACCACGTCCACGGCCTGCTTGACCACCGCCATGACCTCGTCCCACTCACCCTCGACGGTGGTGAACATGGCGTCCGTCCGGTTCGGCAGCCCGGAGGCGCGCACCACCCGGACCGCCTCGGCGACCGCGTCACCGACCGACTCGCCCGCCCCGATCGGCGTCACGGAAAACGCAACCAGCATGGGGACAATCTGTCAGCCGGCCGCCCACCAGTCGAGCACTCCCAGCGCGCGGACGGTGATCCACCGGCTGGGGCCGCGCGGCTCCGGCTCGAAGAACGACCGTCCCGGGTACGGGGCGTGCACCGGCCACCGGCCGTCCCCGCGCCGGGCCCGCCGGATCACGTCGATGGCGTCGCTCAGCCGCTCGTCCCGGTCCGGATACCGGGCGAACATCTCCAACCCGCGCAGCACGTCGAAGTGCCACTCGCCGAACGCCCGCAGGCGCCGGCTGCCCGGGATCGCCTCCGCGCCGGTGCGGTGCGACTGGTAGAGGTGGTGCCGCAGGAAGAACTCCCGGCCGCGCCGGTGCGCCGCCGCGACATCCAGGGCGCCGGTGTACGCGTCCAGTGCCTCCAGCGCCAGGATGCTGGTGTGGAACGAGCTGTGCCTGCCCCGGTCGTCCCGGGTGGCACAGTTCCAGCCGCCGTCCTCCTGCTGCTGGTCGAGCAGGTCGGCCACCATCGTGTCGAGCCGGCCGGCGACGTACCCGTGAGCGCAGGTGAGCCGGATCAGCAGGCCGGTGATGCAGGTTTCCGGAACCCGCCAGCGAGCCTGCCACTGCCAGAGGCGCTGGCAGCCGCGCAGCGCCGCCGGCTGCCCGGCCGGTAGCCCGAGCTGGGCCAGGCGCAACAGGGTGTACGTGGTCGAGGTCCACTTGGGCGAGTAGTCCCCGCCGCCCCACCGGCCGTCGTCGTCCTGCTCGGCCAGCAGCCGGGCACCCCATCCCTCGGTGGCCACCCGGGCACGTTCCCGCTCCACGTCGGCCGGGGGAGCGCCGCGCAGGCGTAGCACCCGCCAGCGCACAGCCGTGTCGCCGCCGAGCAGCCAGTCGACCAGCTCGTCGCCCTCGCCCACCGGGATATACTACGATGCAGGCCGTATATACGGGGAGGGGTCATGACCAAGAGCTTGATCGACCTGGACGACGAGGCGCTGGCCGGAGCGGCTGAGCTGCTCGGCACGAAGACGAAGAAGGACACCGTGAACACCGCTCTTCGCGAGGTAGCTCAGCGCCTTCGTCGGCTGCGGGCGCTCGAGAAGCTGGCCGACATGGGCGCGGCAGGGGACTTCGACGAACTGCTCGACAAGCGCAACTACCGCCGGTGAAAGCGACCGGTTACCTCGTTGACACCAGTGCGGTAGCGCGGCTCTCCCGGCAGCCGAAACTGCGGGAAGTCTGGCGTGAGCAGATCGGTGCCGGGCGACTCGCCATTTGCTCGATCACCGAGCTGGAGATCCTGTTCAGTGCTCGATCGCCGGCACACCGGGACGAACTGCGGTCGGTGCTACGCGAAGCTTACGGCTGGGTGGCCAGCCCGGATCGCGTCTTCGAGCGATCGCTCGACGTCCAGGCCGCGCTCACCGATCGTGGTACCCACCGTTCCGCCGGTCCCGTCGATCTTCTGGTGGCCGCCACCGCTGAGGCGCACGGGTTGACGCTGCTGCACTACGACGCGGATTTCACGACGATCGCCGAGGTGACCGGGCAGCCGGCCCGGTGGGTGGCCGAACCGGGCACGATCGACTGAACCGCGGCGAAGGGCGGGTGGGCCGGGAAGGGGTGATCGCGGTCGGCGTAACCCCGGCATGTCGCGGGCCGGGGATCAGCGGCGGTCAGCCGATGATCGGGGTGAACAGGCCGGTCGCGATGCCGGCCGACAGCGTGGCGGCGGACAGCGCCGCGGCCCCGGCCAGCAGGGCCGCGTCGGCCGGGCCGAACCGCTGCTGCCGGGCGAAGGTTCGCGGTGCGCCGGAGTCGAAGCCGCGCGCGTCCATCGCCACCGCCAGCCGGCCGCCCCGGCGCAGCGCCCCGACCAGCAGCCCGAACGCGGTGGACGCGAACAGCCGCAGCTTGGCCACCGGGTTGCGGCCGGCGTCGATGCCGCGGGCGCGGCGCGCCAGCGTGAGCATCTGCCATTCCTGGCCGAGCAGCGGCAGCAGCCGGACCGCGGCCAGCGCGCCGATCGCGAACCGGGCCGGCGCCCGGGCGTTCTGCACCAGCGCGTCGGCCAGGTCGGTGGGATCGGTGGTGGCGAACACGATGATCCCGGGCAGTGCCACCGCGAAGATCCGCAGCATCAGGGCCAGCGCGGTGAGCGCGACGCCGGTGGTGATGTCGAACGGGCCGAGGGCGACCAGCAGGGTGCCGCTGCGGTCGGCGGCGAACAGCACCATCGTGACAACCACGCCGCCGGCGGCCAGCACCAGCGGCCAGGCGCGGCGGGCCAGCACCCGGTACCGGACGCCGAACAGCGGCAGCAGTGCCAGCTCGACGGCCAGCGCGACGGCCGGGGTCAGCGGGTCCAGGGTGGCGATCAGCGGCAGCGCGAACAGCAGGGCCGCACCGAGCTTGGCCACCGGATTGCGGCGGGCCAGCGGAGCGGCCGGGTCGGCGACCGGTTCCAGCGCGACCATCACCCGTCCAACCGCCCCGCCACCGCCCTCGACCGGACTGAAGGCAGCGCTTGAACGCGGTCGGCCAGGACGGACACGAACGCCTCGTCGTGGGTGACCGCGACGACACCGCGCCCCTCGTCGCGCAGGCCGGCGAGCAGATCAGCGAGTTCGATCCAGGTGCGGCGGTCCTGGCCGAAGGTGGGCTCGTCGAGGACCAGCAGGTGCGGGGCGGTGGCCAGCGCGGTCGCCACGCTGAGCCGCCGCGCCTCGCCGCCGGAGAGGGTGTACGGGTTGGCGTTGGCCAGATGGCTCAGGCGCAGCCGTTCGAGCAGACCGTCCACCGTCGACGGTGCTGTCCCGGCGACGGCGAGCTCATCGGCCACCCGGGAGGTGACGAACTGGTGCTCGGGGTTCTGGAACACCGAGCCGACCCGGCGGGCCAGGGCGCCGGCCCGCCAGCGGTGCGGCGGGCCCGGCTCGCCGGGGAACTCGACCCGGCCCGCGGTCGGGGCCAGCAGCCCGCCGAGCGCCAGCGCGAGGGTGGACTTGCCGGCGCCGTTCGGGCCGGTGACCGCGAGCACCTCGCCGGACCGGACGGTCGCCGCGACGGGCGGGAGACGGTGGTCCACGGCGACGTCCCGTACGCGTACCAGGACATCACCCGGCGGGGAGACGGCCCGGCGCGGGGCAATCGGGTGACCCGGCACCCACACCCCGCGGTCCGCCAGGTCGTCGCCGTGCGCGGCGAAGACCGCGCCGGGCGGGCCGTCGGCCCGGACCCCGCCGCCCGGCTCGAGCACCACCACCCGGTCGACCAGCGGCAGCGCCTCGGCCACCCGGTGCTCGACCAGGATCAGCGTGCGGTCCGGCCGGTGCCAGCGCCGGATCGCGTCGCGCACCAGGGCGCCGCCGGACGGGTCGAGGTTGGCGGTGGGTTCGTCCAGCAGCAGCAGGCCGGGCCGCAGCGCCAGCACGCCGGCCAGCGCCAGCCGCTGCGCCTCACCGCCGGAGAGCGCGGCGGTCGGCCGGGTGAGCGGGTACCGGAACCCCACCCGCTCCAGCGACTCCGCCACCCGCGGCCAGATCTCGCCGACCGGCACGCCGCGGTTCTCCAGCCCGAACGCCACGTCGTCGCCGCTGCGGGCCATCACCAACTGGGTCTGCGGGTCCTGGAACAGCAGGCCGACCCGTCGGCGAGCGGTACCGGGATCCAGCCCGTCCACCTCCACCACGCCCTCGGCCTCGCCGGAGTCCTCGGGCAGCAGGCCGGCCAGCGCGGCCAGCAGGGTGCTCTTGCCGGCCCCCGACGGGCCCAGCAGGAGCACCCGCTCGCCGCGGGCGATGGTGAGGTCGAGGTCGCGCACGGCCCAGGCCCGGCGACCGGCGTGCCGCCACCCGAACCCGCGCAGGACGACGTCACTCATGGTTTTTCCGTGCCGTGCGGCGAAGCCGCCCAGGTTCAGACAAGCTGGCGCTCGCGGCCGGCGCCGAACCGGTCCAGCACCCCGGTGGGCGCGAGCGCGCGGACCAGCGCCCAGCTGCCGGCGCCGGCGATCACCGTGCTGCTCGCGACGGTGAGCAGCGCGTACGGGATCCGGTAGCTCCACAGGGCGTACGCGGCGTTCCAGACGAAGAAGTCGAACACGGCGGCGCTCACCCCGGTGAGCAGGCCGGCCAGCAGCGCGGCCGGCAGCCGCCAGGAGCGGTAGAGCAGCAGCGCGAAGGCCAGTTCCGCGCCCAGGCCCTGCACCAGGCCCTGCGGGATGACGGTGGCGCCCCACGCCGCGCCGAGCAGCGCCGAGATGGTCGCGGCGACCGCCTCGGTGAACAGGGCCGCGCCCGGCTTGCGGATGATCAGGCCGGCCAGCACGGCCGGGATCAGCCAGACGCCGTAGAGCAGGGTCTGGGCCGGCGGGAAGAACGCGAACGCGCCCTCGGTGGCGCTCCACACCAGATTCCAGGCCCAGAAGATGACGCCGAAGGTGGCGGCGATGATCGAGGCGATCACGATGTCGATCGTGCGCCAGCGGTACTTCATTGTGTGCCTCCCAACTGCTGCGGGAGGAGATGCGCGCGTGCATGACGAGACGAAGACCGAACTCCCTGCGCTGGCATTACCCAGATCAGGTTCGAGGGTCTGCGGGTGTGACCCCGCACTCTCAGCGCTGTGCGCTCCCCTGTCGGATGAATATGTTCAGGAGACGCTAGCACGAGGGAGTGGTCGGAATGCAGGTCGAAGCTCGGGGTTTCACGTTCGACGTCGTCGTGGGCGGTCCGGAGGACGGGCAGCCGGTGCTCCTTCTGCACGGGTTTCCGCAGGACCACCGGGAGTTCGACCTGATCGCGCCGCGGTTGCACGAGAAGGGCTTGCGGACGTACGCGTACGACCAGCGCGGCTACGCACCCGGCGCCCGGCCCGCCGAGGTGGGGGCATACCGGCTGAGCGAGCCGACCCGGGACGCGGTGGCGGTGCTGGACGCACTCGGGCTGGCCTCGGCGCACGTGGTCGGCCACGACTGGGGTGCGCACGTGGGCTGGCGCCTGGCCGCCGAGCACGCCGATCGGGTGCGGACGCTGACCGCGATCTCGGTGCCGCATCCGCGCGCGCTGGGCCTGGCGCTGCGGTCCCGGCCCACGCAGCGTCTCCGGTTCGCGTACATGGCGGTGTTCCGGTCACCGGTGGCCGAGCGGCTGCTGCTGGCCGGCGACGGCCGGGCGCTGCGGCAGATGATGAGCCCGATCGGCGACCGGGCGCGGCTGTACGCCGACGCGATGGCCGAGCCGGGCCGGCTCACGGGCGGGCTGAACTGGTACCGGGCGCTGTCCCGCGACGAACTCGGCGTGGTGGGGCCGATCGAGGTGCCCACCACCTACGTGTGGACCGACAAGGATCCGGTGGTGCGCCTGACCGCAGCGTTGCGCACCGCGGACTGGGTGCGGGCGGACTACCAGCTGGTGGCGATCAAGGGCGTCGGCCACTGGGTGCCGGAGGAGGCGCCCCGGGCGCTCAGCGACGCCGTGTTGGCCCGGGTCGGCGTTTGATCTTTCTCTGTTCCGGGCATCCCGTGCGCCACAGCCAGGGGAGGGGGCGCTGTGCCGGCCGAGAAGACGCGCATGCCGAACGAGTCGGAGACCGACCGGTGGAACCGCAACTTCGCGGATCTGCTGCAGGAACTGCGGGTGGCGCAGACCGGCGTCCAGATCCTCTTCGCGTTCCTGCTGACGCTGCCGTTCAGCAGTGGTTTCCCGAAGGCCACGGCGTTCCAGCGGGACACCTACGTGGTCGCGCTGATCTCGGCGGCGTTCGCCACCGCGATGATCATCTCGCCGGTCGCCTTCCACCGGGCGCTGTTCCGTCAGGGCCGCAAGCCGGAGCTGGTCCGGTACGCCCACCGGATGGCCAGCGGCGGCCTCGCCTTCATGTTGATCGCGATGGCCAGCAGCGTCCTGCTGATCACCGACTATCTGCTGAACTTCTGGGTGGCGATGGTCCTCAGCGCGGTCACCGCATCCTGGTTCCTGACCTTCTGGGTGATCTTGCCGTTCGTCCGGCGCAACTGGGGCGAGGACGACGACAACGGCGCCGTCATCGATCCCGTCCCGAAGGACGCAAGCCCAGTCCCCTGAGTTCCAGCGCGGCCAGGGCGTCCACAGCGGACGCGTCGCCGTCGCGCCAGGACTGCGCGATGTCCGGTCCCAGCCGGGTGAGCTGGTTCAGCGGCCGGCCGGCCAGCGCCCGCAGCGCCAGCAGGTCACGCCCGGCCGGCTGGTCGCGGACCGCGGCGGCCACCCCGGCCCGGCGCATCCAGCGCAGCCGCATCGGCAGCCAGGCGAAGAGCACCAGCGCCAGCGGTACGGCGAGCAGCAGCGCGGTCAGCGCCAGCGCCAGGTTCCCGACGACCTCCTGCTGCTGGCGGCCGGCCTCGGCGATCGACCGGGCCGCCTCGGCCGCGCGGGTGAACGGCACGGTCAGCTCGTCGCCGACCAGCGGCACACCGCCCACCTTGCCGCCGGCGTCCGCCAGGTTGTCGGCGATGCCGCGGCCCGCGCCCTCGAGCCGCTGCCCGGGCACGCCGAGCCTCAGCACCAGGTCGTGCACCCAGATCCCGGCCCGGATCCAGGCGTACACCCAGACCACCACGAGCAGGTCGGTGAGCAGTTGGCGGATCGCGACGGGCAGCCGGTCGGCGTAGATCTTCACGCGTGCTTACTAGCACACTCCGGACAGGTCCCGAAGATCTCCAGCGTGTGCGCGACCTCCACGAAACCGTGCTGGGCGGCCACCTTGCCGGCCCAGGTCTCCACCGCCGGGCCGGCCACCTCGACGGTCCGTCCGCAGGACCGGCACACCAGGTGGTGATGGTGGCCCTGGCTGCACCGGCGGTACATGTGCTCGCCGCCGGGCAGCCGCATCACGTCGATCTCGCCGGCGTCCGCCAGGCCCTGCAGGGTGCGGTACACCGTGGTCAGGCCGACCCGCTCGCCCCGGTCGCGCAACATCGCGTGCAGGTCCTGGGCGCTGTGGAAGCCTTCGGCCTCGGCGAGCACCGCGCTGACCGCGCTGCGCTGCCGGGTGGTGCGGATCGCCTCGGTCATGAGCGGGCCTCCCGCGCGTGGCTCACCGCGTCCCGGACGATGTGCGCGATGTGCTCGTCCACCAGCGAGTAGGCGATCTCCCGGCCGCGCCGCGCGCCGCGCACCACACCGGCGCCGCGGAGCACCCGCAGGTGCTGGGACACCAGCGGCTGCGGCGCGCCCAGCTTCTCCACCAGCTCGTGCACGCACCGCTCACCGGCGCCCAACTCGGCGACGATGGCCACCCGGATCGGCGCGGACAGGGCGCGCAGCAGTTCGCCGGCCCCCTCGTACGCCTCGTAGCCGGTCGTCACCTCAGCCATGCAGCACCACCTCCGCGGGTTCGCCGGCGACCGGCTCCGGCGGCACGGCCCGCCGCCGGCGCCACACCGCCCCGCCCGCCGCGAGCGCGACGAAGACGCCCAGCGCCAGCAGCACGATGGTGGCACCCGGCGCGGTGTCCACCTCCGCCGACACCAGGACGCCGGCCGCTGCCGCCACCACGCCGATCGTCATCGCCGCCGCCATCGTCGCCCGGAACCCGCGGGTGATCTGCTGCGCGGCCGCCACCGGGACCACCATCAGCGCGCTGATCAGCAGCAGCCCGACGGTCCGCATGGCGATCGTGACGGTCACCGCGGTGGTCACCGCGAGCAGCAGGTTCAGGGTCCGGACCGGCAGGCCGGAGACGCGGGCGTACTCCTCGTCGTTGCACACCGCGAACAGTGCCGGGCGCAGCAGCAACATGGCGAGCAGCACCGCGACGCCGAGGACGGCGATCACCAGCAGGTCGGACGCCGAGGTGGTGGTGAGCGAGCCGAACAGGTACTGCACCAGGCTGGCGCTGGTGGCGTCCGGAGACAGGCCGACCAGCACCACACCGCCGGCGATGCCGCCGTAGAAGAGCAGGGCCAGGGCCAGATCACCGGAGGTACGGCCGCGTTCGCGCACCAGTTCCACGCCGATCGCGCCGGCCGCCGCGGTGATCACAGCGGTGACCACCGGCGCTTGCTGCAGCAGCAGGCCCACGCCGACGCCGGTGAGCGCCACGTGCCCGATGCCGTCGCCGATCAGCGACAGGCGGCGCTGCACCAGGTAGATGCCCAGGGCCGGCGCGGCGATGCCGATGATCAGGGCGCCGGCCAGCGCGCGCACCATGAAGTCGTACTGCAGCAGGTCCATCTAGTTCGTCACCCGGTCGGTCGGGGCCACGCAGATGCCCGGCCGGTCCGGCTGAGCGTGCGGATGCACGTGGTCGTGGCCCGGATCGGCGTGGTGACCGGCCGGCACCGGCACTGCGCCGTCGTGCACGACGCGTCCCTCGTGGACGACCACGGCCCGGTCGATCAGCGGGCCCAGCGGGCCCAGCTCGTGCGCCACCAGCAGCACCGTGCCACCCCGGGCCTGGAACCGGCCCAGCGTCGCAGCGAACGCGTCCTGACTGGCCGCGTCCACGCCGGCCGTCGGCTCGTCGAGGATCAGCAGGTCCGGTTCGCCGGCCAGGGCCCTGGCGATCAGCGTGCGCTGCTGCTGCCCGCCGGAGAGGGTGGTCACCGGGTCGCCGATCCGGTCGGCCAGCCCGACGTCGGCCAGGGCGGTGCGGACCGCGGCCCGGTCGACCGGCCGCGGCAGGCCGAAGAGGCCGCGGCGGGCCAGCCGCCCGGACGCCACCACCTCGCCCACGGTGGCCGGGACCCCGCTGCCGGCGCCCAGCCGCTGCGGCACGTAGCCGATCCGGGACCAGTCCCGGAACCGGTGCTGCGGCACCCCGAACAGCTCGACCGTCCCGCGGGTCAGCGGCACCAGACCGAGCACCGCGCGGATCAGCGTGGACTTGCCCGAGCCGTTCGCGCCCAGCACCGCCGCCATCTCGCCGGCCGGCAGGTCCAGCGACACGTGGTGCAGGACCGCCCGGCCCTCGTACGCCACCACGGCCTGATCGACCCGCACCACGCTGCTCATCAGGTGCACCCTAATGCCTGCCGGAGGGCGGCCAGATTGCCCCGCATCACCGTGAGATAGTCGGCGCCCGGCTGGGTCAGCCCTTCGATCGGGTCCAGCACCGCGGTGGTCGCGCCCACCTCGCGGGCGATGGTGTCGGCGACCTGAGGGCTGACCAGGGTCTCGAAGAAGATCGTGGTGGCACCGGTCTCCCGCGCCTCGTGCGCCACCTCGGCCAGCCGGCCGGGCGCCGGTTCCGCCTCCGGCGAGATGCCGCTGATCCCGATCTCGGTCAGGTCGTAGCGGTCGGCCAGGTAGTGGAACGCCGTGTGGCTGGTGACGATCTCCCGCCGCGCGCAGTTTCGCAGCCCGGCGGCGTACTCGGCGTTCAGCGCGTCCAGGTCGCGGTGCAGGCCGGCCGCCCGTTCGCGGTAGTCCGCGGCGTGCGCCGGGTTCACCGTGGCGAGCCGCTCGCCGAGCGCGTCGGTGATCTCGGCGAACCGCACCGGATCCAGCCAGACGTGGGGATCCCGGCTGCCCGCCGCGTCGGCGTGCTCGCCCGGTGCCTCCTCGCCGTGGTCGTGGTCTGCCTCGGCTGGCAGCAGCTCCACCACCGAGCCGACGTCGAACGCCCGGTCCGCCGCCTCCTGGGCCACCGCCTCGTCCACGGCCGGCTGGAAGCCGGCGAGGTGGACCACCAGCGTGGCGTTGCTGATCCGGCCCATCTGCTCAGCGGTCAGCTCCAGGTCGTGCGGCTCGGCGCCCGGCTTGGTGAGGTTGGTGACCGTCATCGTGTCGCCGGCCAGCCGGGAACTGAGGAACTCCAGCGGGTAGAAGGCGGTCACCACGGACGGGTCTCGCTCGGTCGCCGCGACCCGGCCACACCCGGCGGTGAGACCGAGCGCCAGCAGGACGGCCAGCACGATTCGCATACCAGCAACTGTGGCTGGCAATGACAATGATTGTCAAAAGCGCATGGGTCCCGTGGCTCACACCACCTTGGCCACCACCGCGGCGAACAGCAGAACGAGCAGCACCACCCGGACGACCCGGGTGGCCGGCCTCTGCACCGGCCAGGTGGTGAAGGTGAGCGCGGTCAGGCCGGCGGCCAGCAGGAACAGCAACCCGGCGCCGATGATCCCGGGCAGGAACAGCCCGGCCAGCATGACCGCCAGGGCCAGCAGGAACGCGACGGTCGGATGGACCCGGGCCAGCCGGCGGATCAGGTTGTCGGACGGTGTCACGGGTTCCTCTCCCGGCGTGCGTAGGCTCGGCGCCATGCTGGTGCTCAACCGCTTCGTCGTCCCGCCCGATGCCCGTGCCGGGTTCACCGAGCGCGCACACGCCGCCCTGGCCGCGCTGGCCGACCGGCCCGGATACCGTTCCGGCCGGCTGACCCGGGCGCTGGACGACCCGGCGTACTGGACCCTGGTCACCGAATGGGAGTCGGTCGGAGCCTACCGGCGGGCGCTGGGCGGCTTCGACGTCAAGGTGCGCGCCACCCCGCTGCTGGCCGAGTCGGTGGACGAGCCGTCGGCGTACGAGACGCTGGCCAGTGCGGCGCCCGGCGGCACGGTCGAGGTGCGCGACAGCGACCGGGCCGCCGAACCCTGGGCCTGAGCACTACGCTGGAAAACATGACTGTGGCTCCACCTCCGCCGCCCGGGCCCGGCGTTCTCTCGCCGTTTCCGGCGCCGCCCACCGAGGGCAGGCGGGTGCGGGTCGGCTGGGGCGTGGGGCTGGGCGTCGTCGTCCTGGTGCTGGCCTGCGGTGGCGGCGTGGCCGCGCTGGTCGGCCTGGGCGCGGTGATGACCCGGGCGCTCAACGAACAGGCCCAGGTGGTGGTCGGCGACTACCTCGACGACATCAAGGCGCGCCGGTACGCCGAGGCGTACGACGCGCTGTGCCCGGAGACGCGGGCGCAGGTCACCGAGGCGGAGTTCACCAGCGAGCGGGCCCGCGAGGAACCGATCGGCGACTACTCCGTCGGTCAGCTCAACCTGGCCGACGTCGACCTGGCGGTC
>DASSAL010000156.1:0-4754 GCA_035685405.1 Actinoplanes sp.
CGGCCGGGGTGATCCGGCCGCGTTCCCCCGTCCCGTTCTGCTCGTCGACCCAGTCGAATGTCAGCTGCTTCCGGTGGATGTCCAAGCCGCCTACGATCGACATCGGGACCTCCTCAAGCTCCGTGACCATCGATGTCCAACACAGAAATCCACTGCGTCTGAGCTGAGGAGGCCCCCCGAATCCGCCGGTCGTCAAGACCACGAACGGCGTACACCTCGACTCAACCCACCAACCGCACCGGCCGATGCATGTCATCTGACCTGCCGCCGACAACGCGCGCTGCTTCGGTGGACCGGACGAGCGCGGCGACGTTCTCCTGGTCGTCGGCGTGGTTTCCGCTCGTGTTGGGCGATTGAGAGGCCTCACTGGCAGTGGCCAGGGCGGTGCCGGCTTAAGGAGACGGCCTCAGCTTGCGGCCGGGCATCTGAAAGGAAGAGCATCGGGCGATGAACTGGTAGATGCGTGCCGGGCTTGGAACTGGCAGTCTCACCGCGGGTGGCTGCGCGGCTGTGCGGGCGCCACACCGCCGGGTTGTCACACGGCCGGCCGGTACCTCGTCTGCATCGGTGACACCTGCAGGAAAGGACGGAACCGTGAGAGTGTTGCTCGCTGGCGCCTCGGGTGCGGTCGGTACACCGCTCACCCGCCAACTCCTCGCTGCGGGCCACGAGGTCGTCGGCATCACTCGCAGCCAGGCCAACGCGGAGCGGCTGCGCCACGCCGGCGCCGATGCCGTGGTGGCGGACGTGATGGACCGCGAGAGCCTGGTCGCCGCCGTGCGTGACGTGCGGGCCGACGCGGTCGTGCACCAGTTGACCGCGCTGGGCACCACGAAGATGCGGGAGGCGATGCGGGGCACAAACGCGCTGCGCACGACCGGAACCGCCCATCTGCTCGCGGCCGCCCGTGTCGTCGGCGCGCACCGCTTCCTCACCCAGTCGATCGTGTTCGGGTACGGCTACCGGGACCACGGACCGCAGGTGATCACCGAGGACGACCCGTTCGCCGAACCGGTGCCGGGCCCGCTCGGACCCGCGATCGCGGCCATGCGCTCCATCGAGGAGCAGGTGTTCTCGGCTGAGGAGATGGAGGGCATCGCACTGCGCTACGGATTGTTCTACGGCCAGGACAGCTTCACCCGGATGATCACCAATCTGGTGCGCAAGCGGCGGTTGCCGGTGCCGTCGTCCGGCGGCGGGTTTGCCACCTTCATCTACCTGGAGGACGCCGGCGCCGCGACCGTGGCCGCGCTGGAGAAGGGGCGCGCCGGGCAGGCGTACAACATCGTCGACGACGAGCCGGTGCGCTGGGCTGACTACCTGGACGCGCTCGCGGCCGAGCTTGGGGTGCGCCGGCCGTGGCGGGTGCCCACCTGGATGCTGCGAGCGATCCCTTACCTCCACACGGTCATGACGACGTCGATGCGCGTGTCCAACGCCAAGGCTAAGCGCGAGCTGGGCTGGGCTCCGGCGGTGTCGACGTACCGCGACGGCATCCCGCTGGTGGCGAGGGTGAGCCGCTGAGCGGTCAACGTCAGGGAATACCTGCACCCACCCCCATCACGCCGGTACGGGTTTCCGGATGAGCCGCGCAAGGAATTCTTCGCGGGATGTCGAGGCCGACGCGGCGGCTCCGACCCAGTCGGCGGGTGGCTTCGCGAGGCTGGTAAGCGGGACCCGGCCCGGCTGCTGCGATTCCTCGACCGGTACGCCGGCACGATTGCCCGCATCATGCTGCGGTACGCGCTGGAGCACGAAAGTCCCGAGACGAGGCGGCACTAGATGCAGGCGATTCGCGAGCGCAGCTAACACTCAATCCCGGCGCGCAGCGGCCGGCGCGCCGGCCACACGATCAACGAGTCGGCCGCCGCGGCAGTGTCCGCCGCGAGTCCTGGGACAGAACCCCAGCACATCAGTCCCTGCCGTCGTCAACGGGCAGGTCAGCGGCGATCAGCAACTGCTCGCGTGGGAGTTCCAATGATCAAGTCAAGCCGTGCATGCGGTGATCGGCGGTGAGGTGTGAAACTTGCGGCCGTCGCGCAGCAGGGCCCAGATGACGTCGATCAGGCGGCGGGCCAGGGCGATCACCGCTTGGGTGTGGAGTTTCCCTTCGGCGCGTTTGCGCTGGTAGAAGGTCTTGGATGGGCCGTCGGGTTTGATCGCGGATAGGGCGGCGAGGTAGAACACGCGGCGCAGGCCGCGGTGGTAGCGCTTGGGCCGGTGCAGGTTGCCGCGCACCCGTCCGGAGTCACGCGGGACCGGAGCCAGGCCGAACTGCCGAAGGCAGTCAGCAGGCCCCGCCGGTGTCGGCGAGCAGGTGAGCGCCCAGGATCGGTCCGAACCCGTTGACGCTGGTGATCCGCGGCGCATGTGGATGCTGGCCGAACGTGGTGGTGATCTGCTTGTCGAGGTTCTTGATCTCGCGGTCCAGATCGACAGGTGGGCGGCGAGCCGGGCGATCAGCGGTGCCACCGTGGTCTCGGTGGGCAGCGCGATGGTCTGCGTGGCCGCTGCGGCGAGGGCTTTGTCGGCCATCGCCGGGATGCCTTTGGGCCAGGCGCCCCGGGTGCGCAGATGCTCGGCCAGCCCGACAGGGCCGGCGTCGCGGGTCCCGGCCGGGGTCTGGAAACCGGTCAGCAGCACCAGCGCCGAGCGGGTGGAGTAGTCGAAGGCCGCATCCAACGCGGGAAAGGTCGAGGCGAGCAGGTCCCGCAGCCGGTTGACCCCGGGTACCCAGTCACCCATCAGGTCCTCCCGGCGGGCGGTCAGTACCTGCAACTGCATAACCAGCTGATCCGGGTCGGTGATCACCGTCAGATCACCGCGCAGCCTCGCGGTCTCGGCGATGGTGAATGCGTCCTTGGCGTCGCTCTTGCCCTCTCCGGCGAGCGCTCCGGCCATCCGGTTGACCAGCCGGCCCGGCACATACACCATCTCCGCGCCGGCCTGACGCAGCACCGCCAGCAGCAGTCCCGCGGTCCCCGACGTCATGTCGAGGGCCCACCGCACCTGCCCGGCCTTGCCCGCGCGAGCAATCAATGCCTCGATCTCGGCCTGACCGTTGCCCAGCCGCTTGCTGAACACCACCGTGCCGGCCGCATTCACCGCGCACGCGTGGTGGTGCGCCTTGCCGACATCGATACCCACCCAGATCCGCTCACGGACCTTCACTGGACCGAACCTCCCCTGCAACCGCAGTTCAACCCATCGATGGCACTGCCGGCAGCTCCATAAACAGCGACCACACGCGCACAGATTTCAATCAGCAGCCAGGCCATCGGCAACGGCAGGGCGGCCACCCCCCAGAAACCACCATCGGCAAGCAGTCTTCAGCCACACCCCACCGTCCCGGGCACCCGAGGCATCAACCCCGGACGATCAACAACCTTTGGAGCAGTCTTGGGCCTCCACGTACGGCATCAACCTGCTCCCCCGGTCAACGATCTCGGCGAAAGGGCCGCCGGGGGTGTCGTGATCGCCAGCACACCGCGGATGAGAAGCCGGGCGCTGCCGATCAAGCCGATCTCGGTCAAACCGCGGTTGCCGAGTTCACCAACGACGGCCACCCGCGTGCACTGCTACGGCATGGTCGCCTTCCCGTCGGCGTCAGGCACCGTGAGCACGATCAGCGGACTGTGCAGCAGCATCTCATCCACATCGGTACGACCCCAGCGTCTGGCGGCGGCTTCGATGAACGGGCGCCGTTCGGCCAGGTCGGTAACCACGCGTGCGGTCGCCGGGATGTCCGCCGAGACGGACTGCTTCAGGTGGACCACGACGTGCGGGTCAGCGGTGATGTTATGGATCCAGTCGCGCGTGCGGTCCGCCCGGGGCATGCCGCTGATGAACAGCCGACCATCCTCCTCGTGGAGAAAGATCTCGATCCTCCGCGGCCGGCCGGTCCGACGACCGGTCGTCGTCAGGTCGATCACCTGGCTGTGATGAAGCGCTGTCCTCGTGTTCTCGTCCACGTGCCCTCCTGCACGACGGCCCACCCCCAGGGTCAGCCGGTGACGGTTGTGACATCACCCCAAGGGGTTCGCCCTCCAGAATCTTCCCCCAACTGTCCTGACGGCGCTGTTGCGTTGCGAGATCGGCAGACGCTCTGAGCTCTGCCGGGTCAGGCGTCAGATCGATTCGGCGAGTTGGCTCTGTTGCGCCGACTGATCGGATGATCAGGCAGGGTTGACCGGTGAAGTCCGCGGCTCGGCCTCGTCCCTGGTCTCCTCCTCGCTCGGCATTCGCGGGGTTTCGGTTCCCGGCCGAGGTGATCGTCGTGGCGGTGCGCTGGTACCTGCGCTACGGGCTGTCCTATCGAGATGTCGAGGAATTGCTCGCCGAACGCGGAGTCGAAGTCGACCACGTCACGGTCTACCGCTGGGTTCAAAGGTTCACCCCGCTGCTGGCCGCCGCCGCCCGATTCGCCCGGCACTCGCCGGGCGACCGGTGGTTTGTCGACGAGACATACGTGAAGGTCAAGGGAGTCTGGCGCTACGTCTACCGGGCGATCGACCAGCACGGCCAGGTCGTCGACGTGCTCGTGTCGGCACGCCGGGACGCTACGGCGGCCCGCCGGTTCTTCACCCGCGCACTCCGGACGCTCAAGGTGATTCCCAGCCAGGTCGTCACCGACGCCGCGCCGGTTTTACCCCGCCGTGCTCCACGAGCTGCTGCCCTCGGCCTGGCACCACGTCGAGCAGTACCAGAACAATCCAAATCGAAGCCGATCACGGTCAGCTCAAGCGCCGACTGCG
>DASSAL010000157.1:0-9245 GCA_035685405.1 Actinoplanes sp.
CGTTGACCTGCACCGGATAGATGATCGACTCGGCCACCAGCTGGGCCGGATCGGCCTCCGGGAAGTCCATGTACGCCAGCGTGCCGTCGTGTCCCAGCTTGCCCCACAGCTCCTCGGCCAGGTGCGGCGCGAACGGCGACAGCATCAGCACCAGTGGCTCCATCGCCTCGCGGGACGCCGCCGGCAGCGGGGTCAGCGCGTTGGTCAGCTCGATCAGCTTCGCGATCGCCGTGTTGAACCGCAGCTCGTCCATGTCCTCGCGGACGCCGGCGATGACCCGGTGCAGCAGCCGCCGGACCGCCGGGTCCAGCGGTTCGTCGCCGACCCGTACCGCGCCGGTCTCCTCGTCCACCACCAGGCGCCAGACCCGCTGCAGGAAGCGCTGCGAGCCGACCACCGCACGGGTCTCCCAGGGCCGGGAGACGTCCAGCGGACCCATCGCCATCTCGTACACCCGGAACGTGTCCGCGCCGTACTGGTCGCACATCTCGTCGGGGGTGACGACGTTCTTCAGCGACTTGCCCATCTTGCCGTACTCCCGGGCCACCTCCTGCTCACCGTAGAAGTACCTGCCGTCGCGCTCGACGACCTCCTCGGCGGGCACCACCACACCCCGGGCGTCCCGGTACGCGTACGCCTGGATGTAGCCCTGGTTGAACAGCTTGCGGAACGGCTCGAACGACGAGATGTGACCCCGGTCGTACAGCACCTTGTGCCAGAACCGGGCGTACAGCAGGTGCAGCACGGCGTGCTCGACACCGCCGACGTACAGGTCGACGCCGCCCGGGTCACCGGGGCCCTGCGGGCCCATCCAGTACGCCTCGTTCTCCGGGTCCACCAGCACCTTGTCGTTGTGCGGGTCCAGGTAGCGCAGCTCGTACCAGCAGGAACCGGCCCACTGCGGCATGGTGTTGGTCTCCCGGGTGTACATCTTCGGCCCGTCACCCAGGTCCAGCTCGACCTGCACCCACTCCTTCTTGCGCGACAGCGGGGTCTCCGGCTCGCTGTCCGCGTCGTCCGGGTCGTAGGTGCGCGGCGAGAAGTCGTCCACGTCCGGCAGCTCCACCGGCAGCATCGACTCGGGCAGCCCGATCGGCAGGCCGGTCTCGTCGTACACGATCGGGAACGGCTCGCCCCAGTACCGCTGCCGGCTGAACAGCCAGTCCCGCAGCCGGAAGGTGGTGGCGCCGGTGCCGTGCCCGTGCTGCTCCAGCCAGGAGATCATCGACGCCTTGGCGTCCACGACGCCCATGCCGTCCAGCCAGTCGCTGTTGATCGCCGGCCCCTCGCCGGTGTACGCCCCTTCGAAACCCTCCGGCGCCTGCACCGTACGGATGATCGGCAGGTCGAAGATCTCGGCGAACTCCCAGTCGCGGGCATCCTGGCCGGGTACCGCCATGATCGCGCCGGTGCCGTAACCGGCCAGCACGTAGTCGGCGACGAACACCGGGATCCGCTCGCCGTTGACCGGGTTGATGGCGTACGCGCCGGTGAACACGCCCGTTTTGTCCTTGCCCTCGGTGCGCTGCTCCTCGGTCTTCGCCGCCGCCGATGCCCGATATGCCTGAACCGCCTCCGCCGGGTTGCGGGCCCCGCCGGTCCATGCCGGTTTTGTCCCCTCGGGCCAAGCGGCCGGGATGATGCGGTCGACCAGCTCATGTTCCGGCGCCAGCACCATGTAGGTGGCGCCGAACAGGGTGTCCGGCCGGGTGGTGAAGACGGAGATCGACTCAGCGTCCGGGGAACCGGCCACCGGGAAGTCGACGTGGGCGCCGCGGGACCGGCCGATCCAGTTGCGCTGCATCAGCTTCACCGGCTCCGGCCAGTCCAGCACGTCCAGGTCGTCGACCAGCCGGTCACCGTACGCGGTGATCCGCATCATCCACTGCTTCAGGCTGCGCCGGAACACCGGGAAGTTGCCGCGCTCGCTGCGGCCCTCCGGGGTGACCTCCTCGTTGGCCAGCACGGTGCCCAGGCCCGGGCACCAGTTCACCGGCGCCTCGCTGATGTAGGCCAGCCGGAAACCGTCGACCACCTGCCGGCGTTCGACCGCGGACAGCTGCGCCCACGACCGGCCGCCGGGCACCTCGCGCGCGCCGGTCTCGAACTCGGCGATCAGGTCGTCGATCGGCCGGGCCTTGCGCCGCTCCGGATCGAACCACGAGTGGAAGATCTGCAGGAAGATCCACTGCGTCCACCGGTAGTACGCCGGGTCGGTGGTCGCGAACGTGCGCCGGTTGTCGTACGCCAGGCCCAGCCGCCGCAACTGGTCGCGGTACCGCTCGACGTTGGCCTCGGTGGTGGTGCGCGGATGGGTGCCGGTCTGCACCGCGTACTGCTCGGCGGGCAGGCCGAACGCGTCGAAGCCCATCGGGTGCAGCACGTTGAAGCCGGCCATCCGCTTGTAGCGGGTGTAGCAGTCGGTGCCGATGTAGCCCAGCGGGTGCCCGACGTGCAGGCCGGCACCGGACGGGTACGGGAACATGTCCTGCACGTGCAGTTTCGGCGCGCCGGCCCGCGGGTGGGCCGGGTCGGCCAGGTCGCCGACCGGGTTGGGCGCGTCGAAGGTGCCGTGCTCGGCCCAGTACGCCTGCCAGCGCGGTTCGATCTCACCGGCCATCTCGGCGGTGTAGCGGAAGGGCGGGGTCTCGGACTCGCTCGTCATCACCATCTCTCCTCTCCTTTTCGCCTTCAGGGCACAAAAAACCCCCTCACGCAGGAGGGGGCGCCGCGCTGGTCCTAGTGACGGATCAGCACGGCCGGCTAAGGAGCAGGAATGTCCGAGCCATGCGGTGGATGATACCGCACTCACGAGCCAAGCTGCTCTCGGCGTCGTCCCGCGACCGGGCTAACCTGTGGAGAACGGGCGGCGAGCGCCGGAGGCCCACGGACCGCCGGCCGCCCGCGAACCTTCGGCTCCCTTTCGGTGTACCTCAGGTAGGAAAGGGGGCCAGATCGACATGGAGGAGGCCCGTGACAACGCCAACCTGGGACGAGCCCGGCGGACCGCTGCCGAGTGACGAGTTCCGTGCCGCGACCGATGCCATCTCGGCCAACATCGAACGGGTCATCGAGGGCAAGAGCGCGACGGTACGGCTGGCGCTCGCCGTCCTGCTCGCCGAGGGCCACCTGCTGATCGAGGACGTGCCCGGCGTCGGCAAGACCAAGCTGGCCAAGGCGCTGGCCCGCAGCATCGACTGCTCGGTGCGGCGCATCCAGTTCACTCCCGACCTGCTGCCCAGCGACGTGACCGGGGTCAGCGTCTACAACCAGGAGCAGCGCGACTTCGAGTTTAAGCCGGGCGCGGTGTTCGCCAACCTGGTGGTCGGCGACGAGATCAACCGGGCCTCGCCGAAGACCCAGTCCGCCCTGCTGGAGTGCATGGAGGAGCGGCAGGTCACGGTCGACGGCACCACGTACGAGCTGCAGGCGCCGTTCATGGTGATCGCCACCCAGAACCCGATCGAGATGGAGGGCACGTACCCGCTGCCCGAGGCCCAGCGGGACCGGTTCACCGCCCGGATCGCGATGGGTTACCCGGACCCGCGGGCCGAGCTGGCCATGCTCGGCGGGCACGGCGCGTTCGACCCGCTGAACGGGCTCCGGCCGGTGGCCGACGCCGCGCTGGTCCGCCGGCTGATCGCCACCGTGCGTGACGTGCACGCCGCGGACGCCGTCCAGCAGTACGCGATCGCGCTGGTCACCGCCACGCGCGAGGCACCCGAGATCCGCCTCGGCGCCTCGCCCCGGTGCACCCTGCAGCTGCTGCGCACCGCCAAGGCGGTGGCCGCGCTGGAGGGCCGCGACTACGTGCTCCCGGACGACCTGCAGGCGCTGGCCGTACCGGTGCTCGCCCACCGGATCATCCCGACCACCGACGCCCAGCTGAACCGGCGCACCACCGACGCCATCGTGGCCGAGATCGTGCACCGGCTGCCGCTGCCGCACGACCGGCAGCGGTCGCCGTACGACACCCGGCAGGCCGGCGACGGGCGCGCCGAGTACCGGGGGCGGTGAGGCATGCGGGAGGCCATGCGCGGCCTGACCACGCGCGGCAGGTCCTTCCTCGCCGCCGCGGCGGCGGCCGGGGTCTCCGCGTTCATCCTCGGCGAGCGTGACCTGCTGCGGGTGGCGGTGCTGCTGGCCGCGCTGCCGCTGCTGGCCGCGGCGTACGTCGGCCGGAGCCGGTACAAGCTGGCCTGCACCCGGTCGCTCGACCCGGTCCGGGCGCCGGTCGGGTCCAGCGCCCGGGTGATCCTGCGCCTGCAGAACCTGTCCCGGCTGCCCACCGGCACGTTGCTGCTGGAAGACCGGTTGCCGTACGCCCTGGGCAGCCGCCCGCGGGTGGTGCTGGAACGGCTCGGCCCGCACCAGGCCAGCTCGGTGGCCTACACCGTGCGAGCGGACGTGCGCGGTCGCTACCCGGTGGGTCCGCTGGTGATCCGGCTGACCGACCCGTTCGGCCTGTGCGAGATGACCCGCTCGTTCCCCAGCGTCGACCGGCTGATCGTGATCCCGCAGGTGGTGCCGCTGCCCGCGGTGCGGCTGGCCGGCGAATACGCGGGCACCGGCGACAGCCGTGCCCGCTCGGTGGCCGTGCACGGCGAGGACGACGCCGCCACCCGGGAATACCGGCGCGGCGACGACCTGCGCCGGGTGCACTGGCGGTCCACCGCGCGCACCGGCGAGCTGATGGTCCGCCGCGAGGAGCAGCCGTGGGAGAGCCGGGCCACCGTGGTGCTGGACACCCGGGATCACGCCCACCACGGCGAAGGGCCGGCGGCCAGCTTCGAGTGGGCGGTCTCCTCGGTCGCCAGCATCGCGGTGCACCTGCGCCAGGCCGGATACAAGCTGCGCCTGGTCACCGGGGAGGGTACCGACGTGGACGCCACCGAGGTGGGCGGCGAGAGCGTCATCCTGGACACCCTGGCCGACGTCCGGACGTCCCGGCAGGGCGACATCTCGGTGCTGGTCGAGCAGGTCCGCCGGCGTTCCGACGGCGGCCTGGTGATCGGCCTGTTCGGCAACCTCACGGTGGCCGAGGCCGAGGTGCTCAGCGGGCTGCGCGGCAACGGCGCCAGCTGCATCGGGTTCGTCGTCGACAGCACCACCTGGATGAACCTGCTGCCCGGCGACCGGGCCGAGGCGGACCGCGCCCAGGAGGCGGCCACCCTGGCCATGGTGCGCAGCGGGTGGCGGTCGGTGCCGGTACGCCACGGCGACGCGCTGCCCGCGCTGTGGCCGGCGGCGGCCCGCGGTTCACAGGGTTTCGCGTGGCGGGCAGCGATGGCCGAAACCGTTGCCGGCGGCCGGCGATGACGTCCTACGGAGGTATGAAGTGACCGGGCGCAGGCGTCTCGGGTTGGTTGCGGCGAGTGCCACCCTGCTGGCCGCCGCTCCGCTTTCGGCGATCTTCGAGTCGTGGGAATGGCTGATGCGCTGCATCCTGACCGTCGGCTTCATCGCCGGCGGTGCGGTGCTCGTCCGTACCCTGCGATTCCCGGTCTGGGCCCAGGGCCTGAGCATGGCCGGCGTCCTGCTGCTCATGCTCACCTGGATGTTCCCCAGCGGCGAGGAGTTCGCCTCCCTGCTCCCGACCACCGACACGTTCCTGCACTTCGGGCAGTTGTTCACCCAGGCCGGCGAGGACACCCGCAACTACGGCGTCCCGGTGCCGGACCGCGAGGCCCTGCTGTTCGTCACCACGCTCGGCGTCGGCGGCTGCGCCATCGTGGTCGACCTGCTCACCGTCGTGATGCGCAAGCCGGCCCTGGCCGGGCTGCCGATGCTGGCGATCTACTCGGTGCCGGTCGCGGTGTACGTGGACAGCGTCCCGGTGCTGCCGTTCATCGTCGGCGCGGCCGGTTTCCTCTGGCTGCTGGTCGCCGACAACGTCGACCGGGTGCGCCGGTTCGGCCGGCGGTTCACCGGCGACGGCCGCGACGTGGACGTCTGGGAGCCGTCACCGCTGGCCGCCGCGGGCCGCCGGCTGGCCGTGATCGGTGTCGCGATCGCGGTGCTGCTGCCGCTGGCCGTGCCCGGCCTGACCACCGGCCTGCTGTCCCGGCTCACCCAGGTGAGCGGCGGCAACGGCAGCGGCGGTTTCGGGTCCGGCGGCACCGGCCGGGTGAACCTGTTCGCGTCGCTGAGCGGCTCGCTCAACCAGGGTGACACGCGTGACATGATGAAGGTGACCACCTCCGAGCGGGACCCGTTCTACCTGCGGCTCGGCGTGGCCGACGTGATCAACGACAGCGGCTTCGCCAACCGGACGCCGTCCGGCCGGTCGATCGCCCGCGGCTTCGTCGACCCGCGCGAGGGCCCGGACCGCGCCGGGGTGTCCTACCAGCAGCACCGTGCCGAGGTGGAGATCATCGACCTGAACATGGGGCTGGCGCCGATCTACACCACCCCGATCCGGGTGTCCGACATCGGCAACGGCTGGTCGTACGACACCGGCGCCGAGGTGCTCTTCTCCGGCCGCAACACCACCAAGGACAAGAAGTACACGATCGACTACGTCCGGGCCCGCTATTCGCCGCAGGCGCTGCGCACCGCCCGGCCGATCGGGCGGACCGACCCGCTGGCCGTGCTGACCACGGTGCCCGACGACGCGGTGGTGGACGCCCGGGTCCAGCAGCTCACCCGGGGCAAGACCACCGAGTACGACAAGGTCCGGGCGATCTACGACTCCTTCTCCCGGGAGGCGGGGTTCTCGTACAGCCTGACCGCCGACTCCGGCACCACCGGGTCGGACATCGCCGCGTTCCTGCAGAACAAGGTCGGCTTCTGCCAGCAGTACGCGGCGGCGATGGCGTGGATGGTCCGCGCGGCCGGCATCCCGGCCCGGGTGGCGTTCGGCTTCACCCGCGGCGGGGAGCGGGAGGGCAGCACCTGGACGGTGACCAACCGCAACGCGCACGCGTGGACCGAGGTGTACTTCGACGGCTTCGGCTGGGTGCCGTTCGACGCCACCCCGGCGACCGGTGTGGTCGGTTCCACCCGGTCGGACTGGGCACCGGACACCGACCGCGCGGAGCCGGCGGCCAGTTCGTCGTCCAGCGCGGCGCTGCCCGGCGCGGACCCGTCGGCGTCGGCCGCCGGCGCGGACGATCGGGAGAACCGCGGCTTCGACGACCCGGGCCTGGCGCTGGGTGGCGTCGGCGCCACGCCGACCTCCACCCGCACCCTGTGGATCGCCGGGTCGGCTGCGGTGCTGCTCGTGGTGCTGCTGGTCCCGGCCCTGCTGCGGGTGCTGCGGCGGCGCCGGCGGCACGCCGCCACGGTGCCGAAGACCAGCACGGTGGCGGCTCCGGCGGCCGGTCCGGCAGCGTCCGGTACGCGGGACATCACGGTCACCACCGAGGTGGTCCGCGCCCGCGAGGACGCCCACGCCGCCTGGGACGAGCTCATCGACACGATGATCGACTTCCGGGTGCCGGTGGATCCGACCGAGACGCCGCGGCACACCGCGCAGCGCCTGATCCGCGAGGCGGAACTGGAGGCCGACCCGGCCGAGTCGGCCACGTTGCTGGGCCGGGCCGAGGAGCGGGCCCGGTACGCGCGCAAGCCGCTGCAGGGCGGCGAGCTGACCCGGGCGCTGGGCCGGGTGCGCAAGGGCCTGGCCCGCACCGCGCCGCGGACCACCCGGCTGGCCGCCGTGCTGATGCCGCCGTCGGTGTTGTTGCGCTGGCGGCTGGGCATCGCCGACACGTCGGCCCGGTGGGTGGAGTTCTTCGGCCGGGTACGCGACGGGCTGATGCGGTTCAGCCCGCGGCGGCTGATCGCCCAGCGGACGCGGTGATCACGGCCTGGTGATCGGGCGCCGGATCCGGTGAGCGGACCGGCGCCCGCTTCCTAGGCCGGCAGCTTGCCTGTTTCCCTCGGCCGGCCCGTTACCTCGGCCGGCCCGGAAACGGCGATGGCGGCCGTCGTGGCCGCCATGGGGTCGCCTGGTGCTGGTGGTGATCGAAAATGGTGGTACCGGGTCAGCGATGGCCCTCCGGGCGCTGCCGCCAGCGCTCCTCGAGCCGGTCGATGAAACCCGCCTTGCGGTTCTGTCGAGTGCGGCGGGTGGCGGTGCCACCGACCGCGTGCAGGTCCGGCGCCTGGCCCTTGCGTCGGCTCTGCATCGCGAACGCCGCGGCGCTGAGCATCACGACGAAGCCGGCCACGCCGAGCGGCGTATTGCTGCTCACCGTGCCGTAGACGACCAGGGCCAATCCAGCGATGATCACGAAGGCGGCGACCACAAGCCGGCGCCGAGCGTGGAACCGCGGGTCACTGGCCCGCACAGCCGAGGCGAATTTGGGGTCCTCGGCAAGCGACCGCTCGATCTGATCGAACAGCCGCTGCTCGTGCTCCGAGAGCGGCACGGCATTCCTCCCCGGGCGCATGTCCGGCCCCGAGGTTGGGGTCGGGTCCTGCAAGTGTGACCGATGACTCGAGACAGCCGGTCCGGCTGCCTTGTCGTCAAGTCTACGAGGGGGTAGCCGGGTCGGAAAGCCGGACGTCGGTCGAGTGCGGGTGATTTTCGGGTCTGACACCATCACTTCGCCCGAAAAGACGGGTCGGACCTGCGCAGAAGGCTGGCCGGGCCGACCACGGACCGGCCGAATCGGGCGGCGACCGCGTCGGCGGCGGCCTCCGCCTCGCGCCAGCCGCGCTCCGGCTCGCCCAGCGTGGGCTGCCGCGATGCGGTCGCCGCGGCGGCCAGGCCCTCCACCCGGACGCCGATCAAGCGGATCTGGTTAGCAGCCCCTAACGCTCCGAACAGGGCCCAGGACAGATCGAAGATCTCGCGGGCCACATCGGTGGTGGCTGGCAGCGTCCGGGACCGGTGCACGGTCTTGAAGTCGGCCAGCCGGACCTTGATCGTCACGGTGCGGCCCACCTGCCCGGCAGCCCGGAGCCGAGCGCCGACCTTGTCGGAGAGGGCCAGCAGGCTGCGCCGGATCACCGACGGATCGGACACGTCGGTGTCGAAGGTGGTCTCGGCGCCGATCGACTTTTCCACCTGCTCGGACACCACCCGGCGCGGATCCCGGCCCCACGACAACTCGTGCAGATGGACGGCGGCCGCTTCGCCCACCGACGCCCGCAGCATGCCGAGCGGTGCCCGGGCCACGTCGCCGACCGTGTTCAGGCCGAGCCGGTGCAGCGTCTCGGCGGCCTTGTCCCCCACGCCCCACAGCGCGTCCACCGGCAGCGGTGCAGGAAGTCGAGCACCTGCCCGGCCGGGACCA
>DASSAL010000158.1:0-9144 GCA_035685405.1 Actinoplanes sp.
ACGTCTCGGTGGCCTTGCGGGCCAGCGGATCGGGCAGCATCCCGGCCGCCTTCATCGCCGCCGATTGGAACGGCGTGCCGTGCGCCTCCATGCCGACCGCCTCGATCACGCCGTCCGCGCCACGGCCGTTCGTCGCGTCCAGCACCGCCGCCGGGATGTCGTCGATCTCGTCGAAGTTCAGCGTCTCGATGCCGTGTCGCTGGGCCATCGCCAGGCGCTCGGGCACGTTGTCCACCGCCAGCACCCGCCCGGCGCCCAGGTGGCGGGCGATCCGGGCGCTCATCTGGCCGATCGGTCCGAGGCCGGTGACCAGCACCGTGCAGCCGGGCGTGATGTCCGCGTACTGGGCCGCCTGCCACGAGGTGGTGAGCACGTCGGAGAGGAACAGGTAGCGCTCGTCCGGGTGGCCGTCCGGCACCTTGATCGGGCCGAACTGCGCCTGCGGTACCCGCAGGTACTCGGCCTGACCGCCGGGCACCTGGCCGTACAGCTTGGTGTACCCGAACAGTGCGGCGCCCTTCTTCTGGTCCTTGACCTGGGTCGTCTCGCACTGCGCGTAATAGCCGCGGGAGCACATCCAGCAGTGCCCGCAACTGATGTTGAACGGGATGACCACCCGGTCGCCGGGCCGGATGTGGGTGACCCCGGTGCCGACCTCCTCGACGACGCCCATCGGCTCGTGCCCGAGGACGTCACCCTTGTCCAGGTACATGCCCAGGACGTCGTACAGGTGCAGGTCGGAGCCGCAGATCGCGGTGGAGGTGATCCGGATGACCGCGTCGGTCGGTTCCTGGACCTTCGGGTCCGGAACGGTCTCGACGGATACCTTGCCGGTGCCTTGCCATGTCAGAGCTCTCATGTTCGAAGTCCATGCCCCGTCCCGCAGGGGATATTCCGGGATTAGGCCCGGCTGCGGCGGGCATGCGAAAGGCCATGACGACACCAAGCACGCGTGAGTTCGCCGTGGTCACCGGCGCGTCCAGCGGGATCGGGTACGAGTTGGCCCGGCAGTTCGCCGAGCACGGGTACGACCTGCTGATCACCGCCGAGGACGCGGGCATCGAGAAGGCCGTCACCGACCTGAGGCGCAACGGCCAGAACCAGGTCACCGCCGTGCGTGCGGACCTGGCGACGTACCAGGGCGTCGAGCAGCTGTACCAGGAGATCCGCGCCACCGGCCGGCCGATCGACGCCATCGCGCTGAACGCCGGCCGCGGCATCGGCGGCGACTTCGTCCGGCAGACCGATCTCGAAGCCGAGTTCAACGTCATCGACCTCAACGTCAAGTCGACCGTGCACCTGGCCAAGCGGGTGCTACCGGACATGGTCGCCCGCAACGCCGGCCGGGTGCTGTTCACCTCGTCGATCGCGTCCACCATGCCGGGCACCTACCAGGCGGTGTACAACGCCTCCAAGTCGTTCGTGCAGTCGTTCGCCGAGGCGCTGCAGGAGGAACTCAAGGAGACCGACATCACCATCACCTCGCTGATGCCCGGCCCCACCGACACCGAGTTCTTCCAGCGCGCCGACATGATGGACACCAAGGTCGGCGCCAGCAAGAAGGACGACCCGGCGGCGGTCGCCAAGCAGGGCTTCGAGGCGCTGATGAAGGGCAAGGACAAGCTGGTCGCCGGGTCGCTGAAGACCAAGGCACAGGGCGCCGCGGCCAAGGTGATGCCGGACAGCGCCAAGGCCAAGATGCACCGGCAGATGGCCGAGCCGGGGTCGGCGGACAAGTAAGCTCGATCGCAGGGTGTGCCGGGAAGTCTGGTCGGCGACGTCGTCGGCGACTCCTCCGGAGGTTCACGTGACCGATTCCCGCCTGTTCAGCCGGGGCAGCTGGCCCGAGGCCAGCCGCATCGCGAACATCCTACGCACCGAGACCACCGGCGGAGTGTTGCTGCTGATCGCCGCGGTGGCGGCGCTGGTGTGGGCCAATTCACCCTGGGATGACGCGTACCGCGACCTGGCCGCCACCCGGGTCGGCCCGGCGGCCTGGCACCTGGACCTGAGCCTGGCCACCTGGGCCGCCGACGGGCTGCTGGCGATCTTCTTCTTCGTCGCCGGGCTGGAGCTCAAGCGCGAGTTCGTCGCCGGCGACCTGCGAAACCCGCGCCGGGCCGCACTGCCGGTGGCGGCCGCGATAGGCGGAATGGTGCTGCCGGCGGTGGTCTTCGTGGCGGTCAACATCACCGCGGGCGGCGAGGCGCTGCGGGGCTGGGCGATCCCGACCGCGACGGACATCGCCTTCGCCTTGGCTGTCCTGGCGGTGATCAGCACCCATCTGCCCGCCGCCCTGCGCACCTTCCTGCTCACCCTCGCGGTGGTGGACGACCTGCTGGCCATCACCATCATCGCGATCTTCTACACCAGTTCGCTGCAGCTGCTGCCGCTGGCCGCCGCCCTGCTGCCGCTGGTCGCGTTCGGCATCCTGGTCCAGCGCCGGGTGCGGTCCTGGTGGCTGCTGCTCCCGCTGGCCGCCGCGACCTGGATCCTGGTGCACGAATCCGGCGTCCACGCCACCGTGGCCGGCGTGCTGCTCGCGTTCACCGTACCGGTGCGCCGCCGCGCGCCGGGCGAGGGTCCGGGCCTGGCCGAGCACTTCGAGCACCGATGGCGCCCGCTGTCCGCCGCGGTGGCGGTGCCGGTGTTCGCGTTCTTCGCCGCCGGCGTGTCCGTGGCCGGCGCCGGCAGCCTGGGCAACGCCATCACGGTGGGCATCGTGCTCGGCCTGGTGCTCGGCAAGGCGGCCGGGATCACCGGTGCCACCTGGCTGGTGCAGCGCTTCACGCGGGCTCAACTGGCCGAGGGGATAAGCTGGTGGGACGTCCTCGGTCTGGCGTTGCTGGGCGGCATCGGGTTCACCGTCTCGCTGCTCATCGGCGAGCTCGCGTACGGCGCCGGAACGGTCGCGGACGAGCAGGCCAAGTTGGGCATCCTGCTCGGCTCGTTGGTGGCGGCCGCGCTGGCCACGGTGCTGCTGCGGGCCCGTAACCGGCACTACCGGCGGATGCGGTCGGAGGAGTCGGTGGACACCGACGCCGACGGCATTCCGGACGTCTACGAACGTGACGACCTGCGGACGTGAGCCGGCGGGCATAGGTTCGGACGATGGAATATCGCACTCTCGGCCGCACCGGCATGCACGTCAGCCCGCTCTGCCTCGGCGCGATGATGTTCGGCGCCTGGGGCGAGCCGGATCATGACGAGTCGATCCGGATCATCAACCGGGCGCTCGACGCCGGCATCAACTTCATCGACACCGCGGACGTCTATGCGCAGGGCGAGTCCGAGGAGATCGTCGGCAAGGCGCTGGGTGGCAAACGCGACCAGGTCATCCTGGCCACCAAGGTGCACGGCCAGATGGGCGTACCGGTGGACGCGCCGGGCGGCGCCAAGGGCGACCCGAACATGCAGGGCAACTCGCGGCGCTGGATCGTCCGCGAGGTGGACAACAGCCTGCGCCGGCTGCAGACCGACTGGATCGACCTCTACCAGATCCACCGGCCGGACCCGGACACCGACGACGAGGAAACCCTGTCAGCGCTCACCGACCTGCAGCGGCAGGGCAAGATCCGGGCGTTCGGCTCGTCCACCTACCCGGCGCACCGGATCGTCGAGGCGCAGTGGACCGCCGAGCGCCGCGGGCTGGGCCGGTTCGTCACCGAGCAGCCGCCGTACTCCCTGCTGGTCCGGACCATCGAGGCCGACGTCCTGCCGACCGCACAGAAGTACGGCCTGGGTGTCATCCCGTGGAGCCCGCTGGCCGGTGGCTGGCTCAGCGGCAACTACCACAAGGGAATGGACACTCCGGAGTCCAGCCGGCGCGACCGCATCCCCGCCCGGTTCGATCTCTCCAGCGCGGCCAACCAGCGCAAACTCGATGCCGCCGACGCGCTGGGCAAGCTGGCCGACGAGGCCGGGATGACGCTGATCCACATGGCGATCGCGTTCGTGCTGCAGCATCCCGCGGTGACCGCACCGATCATCGGCCCGCGGACCATGGCGCACCTCGAGTCCCAGCTCGGCGCGGTGGGCGTCCGGCTGCCCGGCGACGTCCTGGACCGGATCGACGAGATCGTGCCGCCCGGCACGGCGTTCAACAAGGCCGACGAGGGATACCAGCCGCGGGAGCTGACCGACCCGTCAGCGCGCCGCCGCCCATGACCGTCCGTCCCCTCTGGCGGGTGCCGGCCGCGCTGGTCGCCGTTCTCCTGGGCGCATGCTCGGCCACCGGGGACGACGGCCCACCGGTCGCGCCGTCGCCGGCACCGCCGCAGCCGGTCCCGTCGTCGCCACCGTCGCCCTCGCCGGCGGCGACCGGCCGGCCGGCGTGCGTCGCGGCCACCGTGAACCGCATGACACCGCAGCAGCGTGCGGGACAGGTGCTGATGATCGGCACGCCCGTGGACGAGCCCGGCCGGATCGGTGCGACGGTGGCCCGGCGGCACCTGGGTGGGGTGTTCCTGGCCGGGCGCAGCACCCGGTCGGCCACCTCGCTGCGCCGGGACATCACCGCCATCCAGGGGCAGGCGGAGATGCCGCTGCTCATCGCGCTGGATCAGGAGGGCGGCAGTGTGCAGACGCTGAAGGGGACCGACTTCCCCCTCCTGCCATCCGCGCAGCGGCTCGGCGCCGGTCCGCCGGCGAAGCTGCGCGCCACGGTCCGGGACAGCGCCCGCCGCCTGGCCGCGATCGGTGTCACGGTCAACCTCGCGCCGGTCGCCGACACCGTGCCCGCCGATGTCGGGACGGACAACCCGCCGATCGGTGCGTTCCGCCGCCAGTACGGCTCCGATCCGGGGGCGGTGGCCGACGACGTGGCCGAGGTGGTCGCGGCGTCCCAGGACGCCGGCGTGCTCACGATCCTGAAGCACTTTCCCGGGCTCGGCCGGGTGCGGGCCAACACCGACACGTCGACCCGGGCGGTGGATCGGACGGCCACGGTGGACGATCCACACCTCGAGCCGTTCGCGGCCGGGATCAAGGCCGGGTCGGGCGGTGTGATGGTGTCCTCCGCGTCCTATCCGAAACTGGACGACCACACCATCGCGACCTTCTCCAAGCCGATCATCACCGGTCTGCTGCGCGACCGGCTGAAGTACACCGGCATGGTGATGTCCGACGACGTGGGTGCGGCGGACGCCACCGAATCCGTACCGGTCGGTGAGCGCGCGGTCCGTTTCGTGGCGGCCGGTGGTGACCTGGTGTTGACCATCCGCCCGGAGGACGCGGCGCCGATGTCGGCCGCCCTGCTCGCGACCGCCACGAAAGATCCCGCGTTCGCGGCCCGGCTGGCCGACGCGGCCCGCCACGTCGTGCACGCCAAGTACCGTGCCGGCCTGCTCACCTGCTGACGGTCGGCGGTAACAGAAGGGTGACGTGATCGCCGCACCATTTGTCAGTGAGTGCGGCGCCGCGGTACTGATTGTCGGCACGCTTCCGTCCCCCGTGGAGGCCCTATGGTGACGCTGACCCGCCGCCGTCTCCTGGCGCTCGGCGGCGCGCTGGTGGTCCCGGTGCCACGGCTGGCGCCGCGGCCCAGCGGCATGCCCTGGTCGCGGCCGAAGGACGACCCGGTCGCGGACGCCTATTCCCGGGTGCTGCACCTGCACACCCGCTGGGTGGAGCAGCAGTGGGACCCGACAATCGGGGCGTACCGGGCGGCCGACTTCCGGTTCGCCGCGGTGCTGGGCAACGCGGTGCTGCTCACCGCCGGGGACTACGACGCCGATCTGGCCGGTGTCGAAGCGGCCACGCTGCGGGAACGCACGCTGGCCACGATCAAACGGTACGCGGCGACCAACCGGCTGGCCGGCGGCGACGACTGGGGCCGGCAGCTGTTCTGGGACGCCACGTTCGAGCTCTATCTGGTGCTGGCCGCCCGGATCCTCTGGGCCGACCTGGACGAGGCGACCCGGGTCAACGTGCAGCAGATCGCCACCGGGCAGGCGGCGTACACCTACGGCCTCGCCTTCGCCGACGACCCGATGAGCGGCGACCGGAGCCCGAACGGCACCGCCGGCGGCTGGCGCGGTGACAGCAGGTTGGCCGAGATGGGCGGCTACGCGCAGGCCATCGCGCCCGGCCTGGCCTGGGGGCGGGACGACACCGCACTGCGCGAGCGGTTTCTGTTCTGGATGGCCAACGCCAGCGCGCTGCCGGTTGCCGACCGCGCCAACCTGGCCCGCCTGGACGGGCTCACGGTTCGTGCCCGCAGTACCGCGCAGAACCTGCACGACACCTTCATCGTCGAGCGTTCCGACGCGGCCGACCCGCACCTCCAGGCCGAACTCTGGCGGACCGCGGGCCGGGCGGCGATCCACTTCCTGGCCGCCGGCAAGCCGCTGCCCGAGGTGCTGCTGCGCCCGCCGAACGGCGAACAGCTGTGGCAAACGCTGAAACTGCTGACCGGCGACGCGGGTGAGGCGGTCCGGCCGGCGGCGGCCGGCGGTTCGTCGCGGTACGGGTGGGACGTGCTGCCGCTGGCGTTCCTGGCCCAGGTGCAGGGTGACCGGGATGCCGCTCGCGCGGAGGCCGACCTGGCCGCTCGGCTCGAGCCATACCTGCGATACCCCCCGAAGTTCCGGTTGACCACGTTCAGCGGCGCGGAGGCCGCGGAGGGCACAGAGCCGGAGGCGCGCGCCGAACTGGCCATCGCGTACCTCTTCCACCGCCGCCGCGGCACACCGGTCCGGCCGGTCACCGCGGCCCGGTTCTTCGCCGCGGCCCGGGGCACCCGCTACTTCGGCGCCGACGTCGGGCTGACCGTGCAGCAGTCGCCGCGGGCGTTCGCCGCCGCGGCCACCAAGACCGGGCAGATCCGGCTGCTCTGGCAGCCCGGCCACGACAACTGGCTGATCGACACGCGCGCGGCGGCCTTCCTGCCGGCCGGGGTCACCGCGCCTGACCAGACCTGGACGACCGCGTACCACCGGAACCGCGACGGCCTGGACGGCACCGCCACCGTGCTGACCTTCGGTGAGCAGTACGCCGGCTACACCACCCTGCCGACCGGCAGCGTGGTGTACGCGAGCACCGGCGTCGGCACCGACGAGGGCGTGTTGACGTTGTTCAACGTGACCATGCCGGGCGTACCCGGGCTGACCGGCAGCCGGACCTACACCGGTGCGGACGGCACCCTGACGCTGGACGGCCGTGCCGGCGGTGGTGGCGACGGCGGTCTCGACGAACTGTTCTTCGAACCGCGACCGGCCCGGTACGTGCGCATGCTCGGCCGGCAGGCGGCCCACCAGTACGGCTATTCACTGTGGACGTTCGGCGTGCTGGACACCGCCGGCGCCGACCTGGCGCAGGGCGCCCTGGTCGGGGCGTCGTCGGCGGACCTGACCTACCCGGCCCGCAACGCCACCGACGGCAATCCGGAGACCCGCTGGGCGGTGGACCGGGCCGAACGCGAACGCCCGGACAGCTGGGTCGCGGTGGATCTGGGTTCGGTGGTCACGGTGGCCGGTGTGCGCCTGCGGTGGGAATCCGCGTACGGCATCAGGTACGCCATCCAGACCTCGTCCGACGCGGTGACCTGGTCCGACGCCGCGGTGGTGCCGCAGGCCCACCATCTGGCCGGCAATTGGGTGGACATCGACGGCCGGGCCGGGCTGGTCACTCACGCCACCGACCGCCCGATCACGGTGACCGCCACCGGGGTCATCGCCGCCACCGGGCCGGCGTCGCCGTGCGTCATCGAAGGGTACGCGGGCCACACCGCCGACCTGCCCGCGCTGGCCCGCCGCCGGACCCCGGCGTCGCCGCCCGGGCTGCGGGTCACCGATACCGACGGCTATCTGAGCGTGTTCAACCTAAGCCCGGAACCGATCGCCGGCGTGGTCACCATCCCGTCGAGGCAACGCCTCTACCGGGGCGTGCAGATCGCCCGCGACGATGGCCTCGACTGGGCGGTCAGCCAACCCGCGGGCACCGCGCGGGTGGAGCCGCCGAGGTTCATCGTGGACGGGGCGGCGCCGATCGGCACCCGGTACGCGGTCATCGACTCGCACCACCTCACCGTCACCGCGCCCGCCGGCCGGCCGGCGCCGGTCACCGTCCGGGCCGGTTCGTGGTCCGCCACGGTGCGGGTGCCTGCCGGCCGGACCCGATCGCTCACGGTGCCCGGCGGTGCGGTCACGCCGACCGCCGACCTGGCCCGCGGCCGCACCACGTTCCCTACCTCGCCGCTGCCGGCCGGCATGACCGCACCGGCCCGCGCGGTGGACGGCTCGACCGCCACCGCCTGGCGGCCCGGCCCCACCGGCCGGATGGTGGTCGACCTCGGCGACGTGCACACCGTCACGCTGGTCCGGCTCACCTGGTCCGGCGGCCGGGTGCGGCCGGTCCGGGTGGAGCGCTCCACCGACGGCCTGAATTACCTGACGGTGGCCCGCGAGGACCGCCCGGGCCGGGTGACCGAGCTGCGCACCCAGACCTCGGCGCGGTACGTGGCGATCGTGGTGGACGGTTGGCAGCCCGGCGACGCCGAGCTGATCGAGTGCACGGTCCTCAGCTGACCGCCGGTCAGCGGTCGATCAGCCGGAACAGCGTGAGCCACTGTTCCGGCCAGACGTACCCGACCGGGACGTCCCGGTCGAGCCGGGTGGCCCGGAACGCCGCGGACGTGCGCCGGGCACCGTATCGGCGGGTCAGCGACGCGTAGAGCGATCCGCCCAGCCCGGTGAAACCCACCTCGATCATCCGCCGATACGCCGCCAGCGCTTCCGGCGGCACCAGCGGGAGGTCCCGTTGCGCCAGCCGGAGGATGCCGCTGTCCACCCGGGGCACCGGCCGGAACGCGGTGCGCGGCAGGCGTCCCGCCAGGTGCCATTCGTACTCCGGCCAGGTCAGCACGGTGAGCCGCGACCAGCGGCCGTAGTCGCCGGTGCGTTTGCGGGCGTACTCGAGCTGGGTGAGCAGCGTGGCCGCGGTCAGCGACGGCGCCCGCAGCGCCCAGTCGACGACCGCCGAGGTGAGCGCGTACGGGATGTTGCCCACCAGGGCGAACGGCTCGTCCGGCGGCGCCGCGCGGAGGAAGTCCCCGGTGCGCACCGTGCCCCAGCGCAGCGATGCGGCCAGCGCCGGGTCGACCTCGTACGCGACCACCTGACGGCACAACCCGACCAGCGCGCGGGT
>DASSAL010000159.1:0-4700 GCA_035685405.1 Actinoplanes sp.
CGGCTCGTCGTCGAGCAGGGCAGCCAGGTCGCGGCTGATCTCCTCGGGATCCGGGCCGGTGTAGGCGACCGCCTCGCCACCGACCTCCGGCAGGGAGAGCCGGGGCGTGGTGAGCACCGGGGTGCCGCAGGCCATCGCCTCCAGGATCGGCAGCCCGAAGCCCTCGCCGTAGGACGGGTACGCGGCCACCAGCGCCCCGCCGAGGAAACCGGGCAGGTCGGCGTAGCGCAGGTAGCCGGGGCGCAGCAGCCGCAGGTGCGACGGCACGTCGGCCACCGCGCGGTCGATGTCGTCGTCGTGTCCCTGGCCGCCGGCCAGCACCAGCGCGGGCGGGTTCGGCCATTCCGCCACGGCACGGGACCAGCCACGGATCAGGTTGGGGACGTTCTTCCGCGGCTCCTTCGCGCCGAGGAACGCGACGTAGCCGGTGTCGTTGAGACCCAGTCGAGCCCGCACCCGGGCCTTCTCCTCCTCGGTCGGTGCGTGGAAGGCCGACGGGTCGACCCCGTGGTACGCCACGTCGATCCGGGTCGGGTCGGCGTCCAGCAACCGGATCAACTCGTCCCGGGTGGCCTTGCTGGGCACGATCACCCGGGCGGCCCGGCGCAGCGACGTCTTGATCGCGCTGCGGAAGAACGTGCGCCTGGTGTTGTCGTAGTGCTCCGGCTCGGTGAAGAAGGTGGCGTCGTGCACGGTGACGGTGACCGGGCATCCGGCCCGCAACGGGCCCGTGTAGAACGGCGAGTGCAGCACCTTGGCGCCGACCTGCTGCGCCAGCAGGGGCAGCCCGGTCTGCTCCCAGGCCAGCCGGGTCGGACGGTGCGACACGGCCGCCGGGCCGGCGATCACCTCGGCGTCGGCGAGCAGGCGACTGTAACGCTCCGCATCCGAACGCTGCGCCACCACGGCCAGGTCGACGCGGTCCGGGCCCAGCCGTCCGAGCGCGCCGAGCAGGCCGTCCACGTACCTGCCGACACCTCCTCGGTCGGCGGGGACGCTGGTGGCGTCGACGAGCACTCGCGGGGGGCGACCGGCGGTCACGAGGCATCTCCCATGTCGTTGTGGGCCAGACCACTGGCAAGCGTACGCCCGGAATGCATCGCAATGGTGACCGCGGCGGCGCGTCCCGGCGATATCGATCGGGGGTGGAGACGCCACTACGGAACGTGACGCGACTAGGGTCGGACGCGATGAACGAGACCCTCCCGCAGGCGGTCGCGGCGGCGGTCCGGCGCGACCCCACCACGCCATTGCTGACCTGGTACGACGACGCCACCGGCGACCGCGCCGAGTTGTCCGGCGCCACGCTGGACAACTGGGTGTCGAAGACCGCTAACCTGCTGATCGACGGCGCCGGGCTGGCACACGGCGACACCGTCGCGGTGCTGATGCCGCCGCACTGGCAGACCGCCGCGGTCATTCTCGGCGCGTCGGCCGCCGGCCTGGTGGTGGACCTGGGTGGCTCCCCCGGCCCGGTGGACGCCCTGTTCACCACGCCGGACCGGAACAGCGGCTGGTCGAGTCCGGAGCGATACGTCACCGGTCTGTTGCCGCTCGCCATGCCGCTGCGCGAGGTGCCACCGGGTTGGGTCGACTATCCGACTGAAGTCCGCGCCCACGGCGACCACTTCCGGCCGGTCCAGCCGGTCGAGCCGGATGACGAGGCGATCGCCGGGCTCACCCACCGGGCGGTGATCCGGACCTCGGCACAGCGCGCCGGCGAACTCGGCATCGGGTACGGCGACCGGGTGCTGATCGACACCCGGAACCACCCGGACCCGATGGACTGGCTGTTCGCTCCGCTGGTGGCCGGCGCCAGCATCGTGCTGTGCGCGAACCCGGACCCGGCCAAGGTGACCGACCACAGCTCAGCGGAGCAGGTCACCGTCGTGGTGGCGTAACCTCGCCAGCTTCTCGAACGCCGACAGCGATTCCGGATTGGCCAGCGCACCCGTGGCCGCCGCCGATTCCACCGGCGTGCCGGTGAGGATGCGCTTCACCGGCACCTCGAGCTTCTTCGCCGACAACGTGCGCGGCACCGCCCGGACCTGATGGATCTCGTCCGGCACGTGCCGCGGCGACAGTGCCGCGCGGAGCTCCCGGCGGATCCGGTCGCGCAGTGCGTCGTCCAGATCGGCGCCCTCCGCCAGCACCACGAACAGCAGCAGCTCGTCCTGCTGGTCGAGGTGCACCACCACCGAGTCGACCACCTCGTCGATGCCCTCGACCACCGAGTAGAACTCGGACGTGCCGAGCCGCACCCCGCCCCGGTTCAGGGTGGCGTCCGACCGGCCGGTGATCACGCAGGAGCCGTCCTCGGCGATGGTGATCCAGTCGCCGTGCCGCCAGACGCCCGGATACACGTCGAAGTACGCCTCCCGGTACCGCTTGCCGTCCGGGTCGTTCCAGAAACCCACCGGCATGCTCGGCATCGGCGCGGTGATCACCAGCTCGCCCAGCTCGCCGATCACCGGCTTGCCGTCCGCGTCGTACGCCTCCACCCGGGCACCCAGCGCCCGGCAGGCGATCTCGCCGGCCCGGACCGGCAGCAGCGGCGAGCCGCCGACAAAGCCGGTGCACACGTCGGTGCCACCGGACAGCGACTGCAGCTGCAGGTCCCGGCCGACGTGCTCGTACACCCACTCGAAGCCCTCCGGCGGCAGCGGCGCACCGGTCGAGCCGATCGCCTTCAGCTGCACGCGCGGCGTGACGCCGGCCTTGCGGCAGGCCATCAGGAAGGGCGCCGACGTGCCGAAGTACGTGATCTCCGGCAGTTGCCACAGCGCCGACAGGTCCGGATAGCCGGGGTTGCCGTCGAACAGCACGATGGCCGCGCCCACCGCCGGGCCGCTGGCCAGGAAGTTCCACATCATCCAGCCGGTGGTGGTGAACCAGAAGAACCGGTCCCCCGGGCCGAGGTCGTGGTGCAGGGCGAGCATCTTCAGGTGCTCGAGCAGGATGCCGCCGTGGCCGTGCACGATCGGCTTGGGCAGACCGGTGGTGCCGGAGCTGTAGAGGACGTACAGCGGGTGGTCGAACGGCAGCGGCTCGAACTCGAGCGGCCCGTCCCGCTTCATCGCCCGGAAGGTGTCGGCGGCCGGATCCAGGTAGCCGATCGTCACCACGTGCTCGACGCTGGGCAGGGCGGCGCGGATCGCGGCCACCTCGGCGCTCCGGTCCACCACCTTGTCGCCGTACCGGTAGCCGTCCACCGCGACCAGCACCGTGGGCTCGATCTGCTGCCAGCGGTCGGTGACGCTGCGGGTGCCGAACTCCGGCGCGCAGGAGGAGAAGGTCGCGCCGAGGCTCGCGGTGGCGAGCATCAGGACGTAGGTCTCCGGGATGTTCGGGGCGTAGGCCGCGACCCGGTCACCCTTGGCGACACCCAGGCTCTTCAGCCCGGCGCGGACCTGACGGACCTCATCGCGCAGCTGCCGGGCGGTGAGCGTGGCCGGTTCCCGGGTCTGACCGTACGCGAGAACGACCGCGTCGCCGTCGGCCAGGCCGGGCATCCGCAGCACGTGCTCGGCGTAGTTCAGGGTCGCGCCCGGGAACCAGGTGGCGCCGGGCATCGTCGCCACCGGCAGCGTGCCGATCGGGTCGGTGTGCGCGATGACGCCGAAGTAGTCCCAGATCGACCGCCAGAACGCGGGCAGATCGGTGACCGACCACTCGTACACCTCGGCGTAGCGGGCGAAGTCGAGCCCACGCTCGCGCCGAAGCCACGACAGATAGTGCCCGATTCGCGAGGTTTCCAGAATGTCGGCCGGCGGCGTCCACAGCACTCTGCCCGTCATGCCGACACCCTAACGAACGGTCAGCCGGTTCCTTATCGGTGCGCAGCACAGGTACCGTGCGCAGGCAGCGAGCCACCGGGAGAGAACCGTGCGACATCTCAGGTCGATCTTGTACGCCCTCGTGCTCGCCCCGGCGGTGTGGATCCTGTGCGGGGCATCCGACGCCGGGCCGCTGTCCGTGGCGCTGCTGGTGCTGGCCGGCGCCGCGTACGCCATCCTGCTGTTCGCCCCGATCTCCCCGCTCGGGCCGGTGCTGGCCGGCCTGATCTTCCTGGTCCTGGGCGGGTGGGGGGTGGCGGCGCCCGACTCGTATGCCGGGATCTGGTCCGCCGGCGTCACCCGGGACGGCTTCGACCTGAGCCGGCCGGGGTACGCGCTGGGCCTGGTGCTGGCGGTCCCGCTGCTGGCCACGGCGCTGAACGTGCGGCGCTGGCGGGGGTACGAGCCATCGCAGCTGCCGCTGATCGGCACGCTCGACCGGGCGCGCGGTGCGGCGGCGGCGCCGGGCATGCCGGTGGCCGAGGAGCCCACGGCGGCCTTCTCCCGGGCTGGGATCGCCGCACCGGTTTCCGCTCCGCCGGAACCGCCCATCGAGGCGGTACCGACGGAGCCGCTCGAGCCGGCGCCGGCCGGATCGGTCTCGGCCGAGCCGGGCGCGGCGGGACCGCGATCAAGTGTGCTTGTGCCGGTGGCGGCGGCTGGCGACGAGCCGACGGTCGTGACGGGCGCGGATGACCAGCCGACGGTCGTGGCCGGCACGGACGGCGAGCCGACGGTGGTGGCCGGCGCGGGTGACGGGCCGACGGTGGCGGCGTCGCCGGACTCCGGTGACGATCCGACGATCTTCGTCGTGGATTCGTCGGGCCAGGCGACCGCCTCGACGCCGGCCTTGTCCGCAGCCGA
>DASSAL010000160.1:0-6357 GCA_035685405.1 Actinoplanes sp.
CGGCCCAACGCCACCCCGGCGAGCCCGATCAGACCGGCAAGCACCATGGGTACGACGGCAATGCGGACCTTTCTCACCATCCGCGCACACCGTCCCAGGCGGCGGCGAACTGCTCGCCGGTCTCGGCCTCGATGACGATCATGCCGCCGCCGCCCACCGGAGCGCCGTCGTGGTCGCCGAACAGCCCGGCGATCACCACCGGGTACGGCCCCCGCAGCCCGCTGACCGCGCCGAGGTCGCCGGTGCCGCCCGGGCCGGTGAGGAAGACCAGCGTGTCGCCCAGCCGCCGGCTGCGCAGGCTGCGGATCCGCGGGGTGAGGTCACCGCGGGTCAGGCTCACCTCGGTGAGCACATCGAGGTACGGGCCGGTGCGCTCCCCGGTGACCAGGTGCAGCCCGACCGGCAGGTCCTCGCGCACCGCCGCGGCGATGATCGACGCGGCGGCCTCGCAGGCCACCTCGAACGACTCCGGGTCCGGGTGCGCGCCGGCCCGGTCGTCGAGCAGCACCACGAGGGTGGGTTCGCTGGTGTCCAGCTGTTCCCGGACCATCAGCTCGCCGACCTTGGCGGAGCTGCGCCAGTGCACCCGGCGCAGTTCGTCGCCGACCACGTACTCGCGCAGCGAATCGAAGGTGATCGTGCCGTGTGGCACCTTGTCGATCCGGCCGTCCAGGCTGCGGGCCAGGCCGGCGGGTACGGCCCGGAGCCGGTGGATCCGCGGGTACACCCAGACGTTCGCCACCTCGCCGTACCCCCGCGCCAGCGTGATCAGGCCGAGCGGATCGGTGCGGGTCACCCGCAGCGGCCCGACCGGGACGACGCCGCGCCGGTCGGTCGGCACCGAGTAGTGCTCGGTGGTGTCCCGGCCGGGCCGCAGCCGCAGCAACGGAACCGGGACGTCGCGCCCGCCGCAGCGGTCGGTGGCGACCAGGCTGGCCGCCCGCAGCCGGCTGGCGTTGCGGACGGTGAGGTTCATGGCCGCCGGTTCGCCGCGGGCCACCCGGTCCGGCTCGGCCACCCGGGTGACGTCGAGGCGAGGCCGCCAGACCGCGAACCCGGCCGCGGTCACCACCGCCAGCGCGGCCGACGTGCCGAGGACGGCCAGGTCCGGGTATCCGAACCGGAAGCCGAGCGCGGTGAGCAGGATCGCCGCGGCGACGACCCCGTACCCGCGGGTGGTGACCGCCGTCACGCCGGCTGGTGGTCGGGCAGCGGCACCGGCACCGATCGGACCGCGTCGGCAAGCACCTCCGCCGCGGTGACGCCCCGCAGCTGCGCGTCGGGGGAGAGCAGCACGCGGTGCGCGAACACCGGACCGAGCAGCATCTTCAGGTCTTCGGGCAGCACGTATCCGCGGCCGCTGATCAGAGCGTACGCACTGGCCGCGCGGGTCAGCGCGATCACACCGCGAGGGCTGACCCCGACCCGCACCTGCGGATGGTTGCGGGTGGCGGCGGCCAGCCGGACCGCATACGTGTAGAGCGCGTCGGCGATGTGCACGTGCTGCGCCATCCGCACCATCTCGCCCACGGTGGCCGTGTCGGTGATCGGCTCCAGCGCGTCCGGCGACCGCAGCGCCGCCCCGCGCAGCACCTCCACCTCGACGTCCTCGTCCGGGTAGCCGACCGACAGCTTGACCAGGAACCGGTCCAGTTGCGCCTCGGGCAGCCGGTACGTGCCGTCCATCTCGACCGGGTTCTGGGTGGCCACCACCAGGAACGGCTGCGGCACCGGGTGCGGGACACCGTCCACCGTGACCCGGCGTTCCTCCATCACCTCGAGCAGCGCCGACTGGGTCTTCGGCGACGCCCGGTTGATCTCGTCGGCGATCACGAGATTGGCGAACACCGGACCCGGGTGGAATTCGAAGCCGCGGCTGGCCTGGTTGAAGATGGTCACCCCGGAGACGTCGGAGGGCAGCAGGTCGGGGGTGAACTGGATGCGCCGCCACACCCCGCGGATGCTGGCCGCCAACGCCCGGGCCAGCGTGGTCTTGCCCACCCCGGGCACGTCCTCGAGCAGCACGTGTCCCTGGGCGAACAGGGCGGTCAGGGCCAGCCGGACCACCTCCGGCTTGCCCAACACCACGGCGCCGATCCGGTCGGCCAGTTGCGCGGCGACCTGGGCGAAGCCCTGGACGTGGTGGGGTGGCAGCGGTTCGGTCATCAGCAGGTCGGGAGCACGGTGTAGTCGTCGCCGCCGTCCAGGTTCAGCCAGGCGAACGGGATGTAGTTCTTGCCCTTGTAGTTCACCTGGATCCACATGGTGGAGCGCTTGCGGTCGTTGTAGATGTACGAGTCGACGTCCTCGCCGGACTTCTTGCAGTACGCCTGCAGCCGGGTCCCGTTCGGCACCCAGCCGGCCTGCCGGTCGTTGTCCTGCCGGGTGACCTCGAAGATCTCGTTGCCGTTGCGGCCGGCGACATCTTTGTCGCAGTACGTCCGAGTGTCACCCTCCTTGCCGTTGATGCAGGTCGCGGTCCCGTAGAGCGCCTTGGTGGCCTGGGCGCGGGTCTTGGCCACCGACCCGGCCGCGTTGCCGGCGGTGACAGTGAACGTGTAGGCGGTGCTCGGCTTCAGCCCGGACACCGTCAGCGACGAACACTTGCCGGTGGCCGACCGGCCGCCGTTGTTCGCGGTGATCTTGCAGCTGGCCGTGCCGCCGCCCGCGTCCACGCTGAACGTGACCGTGGCGGTGTTGAAGGTGGACGACGACCCGGTGACGGTGACCGTGGGCTTGGCGACGGTCCGGGCGGTCGCCGTACCGGGCCGGCTGTCGCCCGCCTCGTTGACCGCGCGCACCTCCACGCGGACCGTCTCACCCGCGCCGAACCCGTCCAGCGTCGCGGCGGTCTCGCCGGTGACGTCGGCGGACCGGCCACCGGCGGATACCACGTACCTGGTGACCGGGCGCCCGTTGTCCGCCGCCGGGGTCCACCGCACCGAGATCGTGCCGGCCTTGGCGCCGACCGTGGCGGCCTGCACGTCACCCGGCTGACCGGGCCTCGCGTACGGCACCACGCTGTTGCTCACCGGCGACGCCTTCGATCCGGCGCCCCGCTCGCTGATCGCCACCACGGTGAACGCGTACTGCTTGCCGTACTCCAGCTCACCGGCCGGGACGACCAGCTCCGGCCGCTCCGACTCGCCGATCGGTGCGCTGCCGCCCACGGCCACCGCGGTCACCGCGTACCGTTCGATCTCCAGCCCCTGGCCGTCGGCCGCCGGCCAGGTGACCGCCACCGTGCCGTCCGGTCGCGCCTCGGCGGTCACCGCGGTGGGCGCGTCCGGCACCTCGGCGGTGGGCCGGATCGCGTTGCTGGTCCGGGACGGGCCGTCGCCCTTCCGGTTGACCGCGTGCACCTCGAACCGGTACGTCTCGCCGTTGGTCAGCCCGGTCAGGTTCACCGACCGCTGGTTCGCGCCCACCTCGACGGTCCGGCCGGCGCCGCGCACCACGTACCGCGTGACCGGCGCGCCGTTCGGGTCGGCCGCCCGCCAGGACACCCGGGCCTCGGCGTTGCCCGCGGCGGCCCGCACGTTGCGCGGCGCGCTGGGCTTGCTGACCGGCGGCTTCTTCGGCTTCGGCGGGGGCGGCGGGTCCTCCGGCACCGGCGGCTGGTCGCCACCGAGCACGTCGTCGGCGTACTTGTCCACCACCCGCACCCGGTGTGCGTTGTCCACCACCCGCGCGGTCGAGCCGCCCGGCGCGTTGATGAACAGGTAGTTCTCCCGGACCTCCAGCTCCAGCGGCCCACCCGCCGACTTGACCGGGATGCTCCGGCGCTCGCGACCGGCCGCGTCGAACACGTGCACCGTGCCGGTGGCCTGGTCGGCGACGTAGAAACAGCCCTCCCAGGCCACCGCCGGCTGCAACGACGGCCCGTCACCCGGCACCGCGAACTCGGTGCGCATCCGGTCGCCGGCCACCACGTACACCTGCCGGCTGTCCGGCACCGTCACCGGCACCGCCAACCCATCGGTGTGCGGCGCCAGCGAACCGGGCCCGCTCAGCGGCAGGGTGGTGATCTCCGGGGTGCCGCCGCGGATCGTGGTCAGCGCGTTGGTGGTGCGGTTCAGCACCGCGACCCCGGACTCCAGCGTGGAGACCGCAAGGTCGTGGCTGGGCGGGGCGACCGGCGTGGTGTGTGCGAGCCGGGGCCCTGGTCCCCCGGCGGCATTGTCGGAGGCCAGCGGCGCCGGAATGATGGCCGAGACGGTCCCTTCGCCGGGCACCGCGATCCACAGTGTGCCCGCGCCGTCGAACACCCCACCGGTGATGCCCGGCGGATACCGCAGCGGCTCGCCGATCCGGTCCAGCGTGCGGGGGTCGATCTGCTGCACCAGGCCCTGCACCGCGTCGATGATGAAGGCCGCGTCGTCGCGCAGCGCCACGCTCACCCCGATGCCGGGATTGCTCTGCGGCCCCGCGAACGTCTGTAACGAGGTGAGGTCCATCGTGCTGATCAGACCGGTGTCCACATCGCGCAACAGCACGAACCGGTCGTTCTGGCTGACCTGCATCTGATGACCACGCGCCTTCGGCACGTCCACCCGTGTGTCCACCCGGGCCGTGACGCCGTTGATCCGCGCCATCTCACCCTTAGGTTTGCTCCACACCCACGATGCGGCATCGAAGCTCGCCACCGCCTGGTCGGCCGCGCCCAGCCCGAGCACGGTGAGCCCGAGCCCGGCCACGAGGCTCAGCACGACGCCGATCGTGACGAGACCACCGCGGCTCCGCCAAGCACGCTCCGACGTGGTCACTGACCTGTATTCCTCCCCGTAGATGTGTGGAACGCGAGCCATCATAGGGGGAGGGGTACGGGTTGGACAGGTACGCAGTCACGCTTGTGGATAACTTTGATAGCCGAGCGTGATCATCTGCTGGTGCACGACTGCGCCGACGACGCGAACTCGGTGGTGCTGTAGACGGCCAGCACGGCGAAGCAGTATTCCAGCTGGTCGTTGAGCCCTTGCAGGCGATAGGTGGTCTGCCCCGGGCCGACCTCGCCCATCGGCTTGAGCACCTCACCCGGGTGCCCGCCGGCGATGATGAACGACGTCTTCCCCGGACCCGGGTCCGACCAGCTGATCTGGACCGACGTGCCGAAGTCCTGCAGGCGGACGTCGGCCGGCGGCGGCCCGCCACCGAGCACGGGCTGGTCCGGCCGGTCGGGCGGCTCGCCGCCGCGGTCGGCGAGCACGAAGACCAGCGCGGCCACCGCGATGATCGCGGCCAGGACCGCGGCAACCGCGGCGAAAATGGCCGGGCTCCGTTTGTCGTACGCGGGTTCGGACGGTCCTTGCCCCTCAGCCGGCGCCGGGGTGATCCGCTGCACCGTTTCGCTGTGGGGCGGTTCACGCTGGGCCGGAATGGTGAGCTGTGGCCCGTACCCCCGATCTTGCTCCCGCCGCGCCGGCGGCTCCCGCTTGACCGCCCCGGTGTCGCCGTTCAGATAGGCCCGCGCCTTGAGCACCGCCCAGTGGAAGTCGCCCAGCACCGGCTCGCCGATCTCGACCACCCGGCTCAGCGCCTTGCGCGCCTCATGCCGGTTGCCCAGCTCCTCGGCCACCACCCCGAGGTCGTAGGAGATCTCCAGCAGCAGCGGATCGGCGTCACCGAGGCGCCAGTGCCCCGCCGCGTACGCTTCCTCCAGCACCCGGCGCGCCGCCGACGGATCGTCCGCCTGCAGGTGCACCCGGGCCAGCTGATGCGCCGCCGCCAGCACTCCCGGATCATCCTCACCGAGATTCACCTTGCCCAGCCCGACCGCGTGCTCGAGCAGCGCGATCGCGCCTGCGGTGTCCCCCGCCTCGGCGAGCGCTTGCGCGCGCTGCCGCGCAGGCACGAGCGGCGACGGCTGGGACACGCCCGCCATGCTGCCGCGTACACCGTCCGCACGCCAAACCACCTCGGCGATATGTACGCTTTGCCAGGTTCGCGACGGCCGGCAGGGCTGTCTGCGGCGCCGGCCGGGCGCCGTGTAGAGTGCTTGCCTGTGCGGCCCGCCGGGCTGCCGGTCCTGGGTGCAAGCCTGCGGCCGGCCCGGTTAGGCTATAGCGCAGGTCCGGGTGGCGGAATGGCAGACGCGCTAGCTTGAGGTGCTAGTGCCCGTATAGGGCGTGGGGGTTCAAGTCCCCCCTCGGACACACATTAGCTACACCATCGAGTGCGCTCGATGTGACCTGAGCGAGCACGGTCTCGGAGCCGGGTCGATAGATCATCTGAAGTCCGACGCGGGCGTAGATCTCTGCGCGGTCTCGCGGCTCGGCAAGCCGGAGCACACCCAGCAACCCGCCGAGCGCGTTCACTATCGCCCGAATCTGATCTTCCGTCATCCGGGACGGCTTGCCT
>DASSAL010000161.1:0-7424 GCA_035685405.1 Actinoplanes sp.
CTGGAAAGGGTGTTGAGTGGACTTCGCAAGCTCTGAGCGAGCGGGGGCGCAACCCAAGGAGATCACCTCCGCGAAGATCGTCGTGGCGGGCGGTTTCGGCGTGGGCAAGACGACGCTGGTCGGCGCGGTCTCCGAGATCGAGCCACTGACCACCGAGGCGGTGATGACGTCGGCCGGCGTCGGCGTGGACGACTCGTCCAAGGTGCCCGGCAAGGAGACCACCACGGTGGCCATGGACTTCGGCCGCATCACCATGGCCGAGGACCTGATCCTCTACCTGTTCGGCACCCCGGGGCAGACCCGGTTCTGGTTCATGTGGGACGAGCTGATCCGGGGTGCCGTCGGTGCCGCGGTGCTGGTCGACACCCGGCGCATCTCGGACGCGTTCGCGCCGCTGGACTACTTCGAGAACCGCCACCTGCCCTACCTGGTGGCACTGAACTGCTTCGACGGAGCGCCGCGCTACGAGCCCGAGGAGGTGCGGGAGGCGCTGGCGATCGCGCCGCACGTACCGCTGATCATGTGTGATGCGCGGCATCGGGACTCGGTCAAGCAGGTGCTGGTCGGCGTTGTGGAGCATGCGATGGCGACGCTGGTGGCGGAGCAGGGCCGGGGGTTCGCGACCACCGGAAGCTGAGATCAATGGACGTCAGGTCTCGGGAGTCGGTAGCCCCGCTTGACCACCGTCTGCACGATCCCGCCGGCGCCCAGGCCGGCCCGCAGCCGGGCGACCGCCATCTCGACGGCGTGCTCGTCCGCACCGCGGGGGAGCGCGCGCAGCAGCGCCGCCCGGGACAGCACCCGGCCCGGTGTGGCGACCAGGACGCGCAACACCGCCATCGGGGCCGGCGCGAGCGGGCGGAGATCGCCGTCCACGACGGCCGCGTGGCCGCGCAGGGTCAGGACGTGGCCGGACACCTTGATCGTGACCGCCCGCTTGGGCAACTCGTCGACGATGGTCCGGACCAGGGCGCTCAGCCGGGCGCGGGCCGGGCTCATCGTCGGTACGCCGTACCGGGCCAAGGGTGCGGCCGTGACCGGTCCGGCGCAGGCCGCCACCACATCGGCCTGGAACGCCTCCAGCAGCGCGTCGCATTCCGGACCGGCCGCCCGCACCAGCGCGTTCACCGCCGGCGCTGACGTGAACGTCACCGCGTCCACCAGCCGGTTCGCCACCAGGTCGGCCAGCCGGTGCAGGGGCGCCGGGTCGGTCGGCGGCGCCCACCGGTAGACCGGCACCTCGATCACCCGCGCGCCGGCCGCCGCCAGCGCCGCGCCGTACTCCGGCTGGCTCTCGCCGTGCAGCTGGATGGCCACGGTGCGGCCGGCGAGCCCGCGGGCGGTGAGGTGGTCGACGACCTCCTCGACGCTCTCGCCTTCCGGGGCCCACCGGTCGCGCAGGCCGGTGGCCCGCACCGCGGCGCGCGCCTTAGGGCCGCGGGCGACCAGATACGCCCGGGACAGCACGACGTGCAGCGGCTCGGCGAGGCCCCAGCCGTCCGCCGCATCGAGCCAGCCCCGGATGCCGATGCCGGTGTTGACCAGCACGACGTCCGGCGGGGTGGTGAGGCAGGCGCGGGTGGCCGACCGCAGCTCGGTGTCGTCGGCGATCGGCACGATGCGCAGCGCCGGCGCCAGCACCACCCGGGCGCCTCGGCTCTCCAGCAGCCCGGCCAGTTCGTCACGGCGCCGCTCGGCGGTGACGCCGATGGTGTAACCGGCCAGCGACGCCGCCGGCTGGGCCAGCGCCGACGCGGTGACCACGCTTCGCCGGGGACCGCCCCCGCTGCCGTCCGTCATGCCCGGCACCGCCGGCATGGTCGTACCGGTTCGCCGGCATGCCCTGACGGTGGTCGCGGCGAAGGCCTTTCGGCATGCCTTGATGGTGGCCGCGGTCGTGGGGAACGTTGCGGCGGTGGTCTTTCGGCAGGCGGCGCTGACGGCCGTACCCGTCGTTCGGAAAGCCGCGGCGTGGCCGGCCGGTCCACCGAAGGGCACGCCCGGAGATCGCTGTCCTCAGCGTCGACCCGCTCCCAAGTCACGCCTGCGTTCTCCGCCGTACCTCCGACCGGCGCACGCCGCGGCTTCCCTCGACCGGGCCGAAGCCCGGCCGGCACCGTCAGGTCCGTCCTCAACCCTGACGGTGGTCCAGCAGTGATGTCGGTCTCGCCGGCGACTCCGGGTCGGTGCCCGGGCCGCATCGTCGAGGTGACCGCACCACTTGCCATGTCGGAAGCGTGCCGCCGGGGGATTTCGGCCCGGCGTCCCGCTTGTTTCCACCCTGCTAAGAGGCATCGACAGCGGGTGCCGGTAACAGTGCCGTCACCAGCGTAGCCCGGCGCTGGGCAGGTGCCGAACAGCGGCTATGCTGGATGGTGGACAAACTTCCGGTCCCGTCGGCGGCACCACCGAATCGGCGGAACCGCCGCCCGTTTTGACCGCGCGCCGCGCAGCCGGGTATTGTTGCCTGCTGTTGTGCGACAGCTGCGAGCGTCCCCGGAGGGTACGCGCTTGCTGCGACCAGCGCGCGCTCCCAGACCGACGACGAGACAAGGTAATCCTGTGCGTACGTACAGCCCGAAGCCGGGTGAGATCGAGCGTCAGTGGCACATCATCGACGCTTCTGACGTCGTCCTGGGCCGCCTGGCCACCCACACCGCCACCCTGCTGCGTGGCAAGCACAAGCCGACGTTCGCCCCACACGTCGACACCGGCGACTTCGTGATCATCATCAACGCCGGCAAGGTCGCGCTGACCGGCAACAAGCGGCAGACCAAGGTGGCCTACCGCCACTCCGGCTACCCGGGCGGCCTCAAGCAGGTCGGCTACGAGGAGCTGCTGAGCAAGCGCCCGGAGAAGGCGATCGAGCTGGCGGTGAAGGGCATGCTCCCGCACAACAAGCTGGCCCGGCAGATCATCAAGAAGCTGAAGGTCTACCCGGGTGCCGAGCACCCGCACGCCGCGCAGCAGCCGAAGCCGTTCGAAATCACCCAGATCGCGCAGTGAGCGCGGGAGAAGGCAGCAGCATGTCCGACATCATCGAGCCCGAGGTCGTCGAGACCGTCGAGGAGCCCGCTGAGACGGTCGTCGTGGTCGAGACGCCCGCGCCGGCCCCGGTCCGCGCCCCGCGTCCCGGTGACCGTCCGATCCAGACCGTGGGCCGCCGCAAGGAGGCCATCGTCCGGGTGCGCCTCCTCCCCGGTTCCGGCAAGATCCTTTGCAATGGTCGTGAGCTGGAGAACTACTTCCCCAGCAAGGTGCACCAGCAGCTGATCCGCGAGCCGCTGGTGACCGCTGAGAAGGAAGAGGCCTTCGACGTCATCGCCAACCTGCGCGGTGGCGGCATCACCGGCCAGGCCGGTGCGCTGCGTCTGGGCATCGCCCGCGCGCTGATCGTCAGCGACCCGGACGACCGCCCGTCGTTGAAGAAGGCCGGCTTCCTCACCCGGGACGCCCGGGTCAAGGAGAGCAAGAAGTATGGCCTCAAGAAGGCCCGTAAGGCTCCGCAGTACTCGAAGCGCTGATCTTGCGCCGCGTCTGACGCAGACGGCCGGGTGCGCCCCGTTGGGTGGGGCCGCGCCCGGCCGTTTCGTGCTCTTCTGAGAGGAAAGCCGCCATGGGGCGATTGTTCGGAACTGACGGTGTACGCGGGCTCGCGAACAGCGACCTCACCCCGGAACTCGCCATGTCGGTCGCTGTCGCGGCCGGCAAAGTGCTGATCGAAAGTGACGGCAGCCACCCGCCCTTGGCCATCGTCGGCCGGGACCCGCGGGCCAGCGGCGAAATGCTCGAGGCCGCGGTGGCGGCCGGCCTGACCAGCGTCGGCGCCAACGTGATCCGGGTCGGCGTGCTGCCCACCCCGGCGGTGGCGTACCTGGTCGGCCAGACCAACGCCGACCTCGGCGTGATGCTCTCCGCCTCGCACAATCCGATGCCGGACAACGGGATCAAACTGTTCGCGCCGGGCGGGCACAAACTGCCGGACGAGATCGAGCAGCGGATCGAGGCGGCGGTCGCCGACGGGCACGGCCTGGTCGGTCGGCCCACCGGCGCTGCGATCGGCCGGGTGCACGACCTGCTGGACGGTGCCGAGCACTACATCAAACACCTGGTGGCGGCCACACCGCACCGCCTGGACGGCATCAAGGTCGTGGTCGACTGCGCGAACGGCGCGGCCAGCGAGGTCGGGCCGACCGCGTACGAGGAGGCCGGCGCCGAGGTGATCGCGATCCACGCGGAGCCGGACGGCCTCAACATCAACGACAACTGCGGCTCCACCCACCTGGACGCGGTCCGCGACGCGGTCCTCGGCGAGGGCGCCGACCTGGGCATCGCCCACGACGGTGACGCGGACCGCTGCCTGGCGGTCACCGCCTCCGGCGACGTGGTGGACGGCGACCAGATCATGGCGATCCTGGCCCTGGCCATGCGCGACGCCGGCACCCTCACCGACGAGACGCTGGTCGCCACGGTGATGAGCAACCTGGGCCTGCGGCTGGCCATGAAACAGGCCGGCATCCGGCTGCTCGAAACCAAGGTGGGCGACCGGTACGTGCTCGAGGAACTGCAGGCCGGCGGCTTCGCCCTGGGCGGCGAGCAGAGCGGTCACGTCGTCATGCCGGCATACGCCACGACCGGCGACGGCGTGCTGACCGGCCTGCATCTCATGGCGCAGGTGGCCGCACAGGGCAAGAGCCTGGCCGACCTGGCCGCGGTGATCCACAAGCTGCCGCAGGTGCTGATCAACGTCAAGGTCGCCGACCGCCAGGCCGGCGCGTCCGCCCCGACGGTGCAGGCCGCGGTGGCCCTGGCCGAGAACGAACTGGGCGAGACCGGGCGGGTGCTGCTGCGGCCGTCGGGAACCGAGCCGCTGGTCCGGGTGATGGTCGAGGCCGTGACCGAGGAGCAGGCGCGCACGGTGGCGGAGCGGATCGCCGACGAGGTCCGGAGCGCCAGCCCGGCCTGATCCGGCTTGGCGCCTATCTCACGCGGGCGGCGCCAGGGTGCGGAGGCGGCTGGCGGCCTCGTCGATGACGGCCTCGCGCTTGCAGAAGGCGAACCGGATCAGGTGCCGACCCGCGTCCTGGTGGTCGTAGAACACCTGGGTCGGCACCGCCACCACGCCGCACCGCTCCGGCAGCGACCGGCAGAACTCGACGCCGTCCGTGCCGCCGCGTGGGCGGATGTCGGCGGTCACGAAGTACGTGCCCTCGGACGGCAGCACGGTGAAGCCGGCGTCGGTCAGCCCGGCCACCAGGCGGTCCCGCCGGGACTGCAGCCCGGCGCGGAACTCGGTGAAGTAGGCGTCGGGCAGGCCCAGCGCCGCCGCGATGGCGGGCTGCAGCGGGGAGCCGTTGACGAAGGTCAGGAACTGCTTGACCCGCATGGCGGCGGACACCAGGGTGGTCGGCCCGGTGGCCCAGCCGATCTTCCAGCCGGTGCAGGAGAACGTCTTGCCGCCGGACGAGATCCGCAGCGTGCGGTCACGCATACCGGGCAGCGTCGCCAGCGGCACGTGTGGCGCCGATGCATCGGTGAAGACCAGGTGCTCGTAGACCTCGTCGGTGACCGCGTACACGTCATGCTCCTGGCACAGCGTGGCGATCAACTCGAGCTCCTCCGGGGTGAAGACCTTGCCCGTCGGATTGTGCGGGCTGTTCAGCAGCACCAGCCGGGTGCGCGGGCTGAATGCGGCGCGCAGCTCGCCCTCGTCGAAGTGGTAGCGGCCGTCGGGTCCGGGCCGGAGCGTCACCGGCCGGCGGACCGCACCGGCCAGGGTGATCGACGCGGCGTACGAGTCGTAGTACGGCTCGAAGCACACCACCTCGTCGCCCGCCTCGCACAACCCGAGAATCGTCGCGGCGATCGCCTCGGTCGCGCCCGCGGTGACCACGACCTCGGTGTCCGGGTCTCGGGTCAGCCCCCAGAACCGCTGGTCGTGGGCCACGATCGCGGCGCGCAGCGCCGGGATGCCGGCCAGCGGCGGGTACTGGTTCGCCCCCGACCGCAGCGCCTCGGCGGCCGCGGCCAGCATCTCCGGCGGCCCGTCGGTGTCCGGGAATCCCTGCCCCAGGTTGATCGAGCCGGTACGCACGGCCAGCGCGGACATCTCGGAGAAGATGGTGGTGCCGAAGGGCCGCATGCGGGCGACCAGCGGATCGGCCGGAATCGACGTCGTCACACCGGCCACCCTACGGCCCGCGGGTCCGGTCCTGCCGATCGCCGCAGCGGCCGCATGGCCGCCCCCGGCCCGGTCCGCATGGCCGCCCCGGCCCGGTCCGCATGGCACCGGGCCGGGTCCTGCCGATCGTCGCGGCGCCCTCAGTTGAGGATCATCTTGGTGCACGACGCGGTGGCGAACGTCCCTTCCCGCGTGCGCTGCGCGACCTCTTCGCCGTCGACGGTGGCCCGGCAGCTGATCGTGCCCGAGTCGGTGCTGCTGCGGATCGCGGTGACCGAAACCAGCGTGGCAACCTGCATGGACGTGGTGAGTTTCCACGGCAGCTTGGCGTTCGTCACCCGTTTCGGAGATTCACCGAGCTTTTCGGTGTAGACGATCTCCGCCGGGCCGTCGCCGGTCACCTCGTAGACCACGGTGATCTTCTTCCCGCTGTCCAGCTCGGGCAGGTTGGTCGGCAGGTCCGGCAGATCGGTGGGCAGGTCCGGGATCTGCGGCAGGTCCGGCAGCTCGGTCGGCACGGTGGGCAGGCTTGGTTCCAGGATCGGCTCGACGGCTTCCTTGGCCCGGTCGGTGACGTTCTGGACGACCAGCACGCCCGCGGTCACGGCGCCGCCGCAGAGCAGCACGGTGACCGCCAGGATGACGGCAATAAGGGGCAGGTTGCTCCGGCGCGGCGGCGGAGGCGGCGGGCCGTATCCGGCCGGCGGCTCACCGTATCCAGGCGGATCACCGTGTCCGGGGGGTGGCGAGCCGTATTCCGGCGGTGGCGAGCCGTGTCCGGGCGGCGGCGCACCGTAACCCGGCGCCGCTCCATGCTGCGGGGTGGTGTAGCCGGGGCCGGCATGCGGCGGGAACTGGGCGGTCGATGGGTGATCGGGCTCCGACTGTGACGGCGGCAGGGAAGCCTGGCCCGGCCGGAAAGCCGGCGGCGGAGCAGCTGGGCCTGGCGGGAACGCCGGCGGCGGGGGAGCCTGGCCCGGTCCGGAGCCCGGCCGGGGAGCCTGGTCTGGTGGGAAGGCCGGCGGCCATGCGTACCCGGGTTCGAAGGCAGGCGGCATCGGCGTGGTCGGGTAGGGCACCGATGGCCGCCCGGGCTGCGGCGGACGCGGACCGGCGGGCGGAGCCGGATCGGCGGGTGGAGGCCGATCCGGAAGCCGGTCGGGATCGGCCGAGTGCGGGTCGCCCGACGGCGGCGACCACGGCCGGCCGGAGACCGGCCGGTCGTCCGGCGGTGGTGGCCCGT
>DASSAL010000162.1:0-3368 GCA_035685405.1 Actinoplanes sp.
GACCGAGCGGGCGATCGCCCGGGACCCGGCGGCCCTGCTGTCCGCCACCGCGGCCTGCCGGGACGCCGGCTGGGGGGTGGCGCTGGACGACATCGGCGCGGATCCGATGTCGCTGGCGCTCATGCCGTTCGTGCACCCGGACGTGGTGAAGCTGGACATGCAGCTGCTGCGGTCGCCGGAGGATCCGCACACCGCCCGGGTGGTGGCCGCCGTCGCGGCGTACGCCGAGAGCGCCGGCGCGGTGGTGCTGGCCGAGGGCATCGAGACTGCGCAGCACCTGGCCACCGCGCGCACCATGGGCGCCACCGTGGGCCAGGGCTGGCGCTTCGGGCGGCCGGCCGCCCGGCCGGCGGGCACCGCACATCCGGACACCGGCGCCCTTGTCCCGCCGCGCCGGAACCGCGCGGACCGGCCGGCGGCCGCGGGGCTGACCCCGTACCAGATCGTCAGCGCGGCGCGGCCGGTCACCCGGACCACCAAGGCCGACCTCATGCCGCTGAGCCGGCACTTCGAGGCGCTGGCCGGCGACGGACCGCAGCCGCCGGTGCTGCTGGCCTGCTTCCAGGACCGCCGGCACTTCACGCCGGCCACGGCACGCCGGTTCGCGCGGATCGCCGGGCACAGCCCGCTGGTGGCCGCGCTGGGTGCCGGGATGGGCGAGGAGCCGGCGTCCGGCGTCCGCGGCGCCCGGCTCGGCGACGGTGACCCGCTGCGCGGTGAGTGGAACGTCGTCGTGGTCGGGCCGCACCAGGCGGTGGCGCTGGTGGCCCGCGACCTCGGCGACACCGGCGCCGAGCGGGACCGGCGGTTCGACTTCGCGGTCACCCACGACCGGGCGCTGGTGGTCGAGGCGGCCCGGTCGCTGCTGCGGTGGCTGGCGCCGGCGCACGGCGACCTCCGGGTGCTGGCGCCGGTCTAGTCCAGGTCTAGTCCTGCGGCGCGCGGCGCTGGAGGAACTCGTACACGTCCTGGGCGTCCACGCCGGGGAAGGTGCCCGGCGGCAGGGCGGCCAGCAGGTGCGAGTGCACCCGGGCGCTGGGCCAGGCGTGACCGGCCCAGCGGTCGACCAGGTCGGCCGGCGGACGCCGGCAGCACTCCGGGTCGGGACAGCGGGACACGGTCCGGCGGGTGGTGTCGCCGCCACGGAACCAGCGGGCGTGCTCGTACGGGGTGCCGACCGTGACCGAGAACTCGCCGGAGCCGGTGGACTCCACGTGCACGGTGCACCAGTACGTGCCGGCCACCGTGTCGGTGAACTGGTAGAAGCTGGAGTACGGGTCCTCGGACTGGAACACCGTGCGCGACGCCCAGCGGCGGCACAGGTACTGGCCCTCGATGGCACCGGTGACGTCGGCCGGGAAGCGGACGTTGTCGTTCTCGTACGCCTTGTACACCACGCCGTTCTGGTGCACCCGGGTGAAGTGCACCGGGATGCCGAAGTGGTGGGTGGCCAGGTTGGTGAAGCGGTGCGCCGCGGTCTCGTACGAGACGCCGAACGCGTCCCGGAAGTCGTCGATCGCCAGCGCCTTGTCGGCCTTGGCCGCGCGCAGGAAGTCGACGGCGAACTTCTCCGGCATCAGCAACGCGGCCGCGAAGTAGTTGGCCTCCACCCGCTGGCGCAGGAAGTCGCCGTAGTCGGCCGGGTCGTTGTGGCCCAGCACGAAATGGCCCAGCGTCTGCAGCACCACCGCGCGCGGGTCGTGCCCCTTGCCGCTGGCGACCTGCGGCAGGTACACGCGGCGGTGGCGCAGATCGGTGACCGACCGGGTGGACTCCGGCAGGTCCGGCACGTAGTGCAGGGTGAAGCCGAGCTGTGCGGCGATGTCCAGGATGCCGCGCTGGGACAGCGGGCCGGTGGGGTGCCGGACCGATTGCAGCACCTCGGCCGCGGCCGCCTCGATCTCGGCGAAGTAGTTGTCGCGCTCGCGCATCTCCACCCGCAGCTGCGCGTTCGCCCGGCGGGCCACCTCCGGTGTCGCGCTCTGCTCGGTGTGCAGCCGGCGCAACTCGCGGTGCAGGCCGATCAGCGCCTCCAGTGCGTCCGCCGGCAGGCGGCGGCCGCCGCGCACCACCGGCAGGCCGAGCGGGGCGTAGGCCGGCTCGCGCTGGAAATGGGCCAGCTCGATCTCCAGGCCGGCGCGCCGGGACGGGGCTTCCGGGCGGAGCAGATCCTGCATCGGTACGCCAAGCGCGCCGGCGATCGCCTGGAGCACCGACAGCTTGGGCTCCCGCTTGCCGTTCTCGATCAGCGACAACTGCGACGGCGCCCGCCCGACCGCCGCGCTCAGCTGGTCGAGCGTCATGTTCCTGACCTTGCGATGGTGTCGCAGCCGCTGCCCGAGGGTGACCAGGTCGACGTCCATGGAAGCCGTCACGGTTCTTGACGATAGCAGAAGAACGCTCATTCTTCTGCTCACATCTGCCTTCAGGCCAGGTTGCACCTTGCGCAAGAGTGAAATTCTGCCACCGAGAGCGGAAGGACTGGGGATAACAATGAGCGATCTGCTGACCGACGTCAGGGGCGGTACCGCTTCGGACCTCACTCGGGCCTGGGCCGGCGATCCGCGATGGCTCGGCGTGCGCCGGGACTACACCGCGCAGGACGTGGTGAAGTTGCGCGGCACGCTGCAGGAGCGGCACACGCTGGCCGAGCACGGCGCGGCCCGGCTGTGGGAGCTGCTGCACTCCGAGGAGTACATCAACGCCCTGGGCGCGCTCACCGGCGGCCAGGCCGTGCAGATGGTCCGCGCCGGCCTCAAGGCCATCTATCTGTCCGGCTGGCAGGTGGCCGCGGACGCCAACCTGGCCGGCCAGACCTATCCGGACCAGAGCCTCTACCCGGCGAACTCGGTGCCCGCCGTGGTCCGGCGGATCAACAACGCGCTGCTGCGCGCCGACCAGATCGAAACCGCCGCGGGCCGGCCGGAGCGGAACTGGTTCGCCCCGATCGTCGCCGACGCCGAGGCCGGCTTCGGCGGGCCGCTGAACGCATTCGAGCTGATGAAGCAGATGATCGCGGCGGGTGCCGCGGGCGTGCACTGGGAGGACCAGCTGGCGTCCGAGAAGAAGTGCGGCCACCTGGGCGGCAAGGTGCTGATCCCGACCCAGCAGCACATCCGTACGCTCAACGCCGCCCGCCTCGCCGCGGACGTCTGCGGTGTCCCGTCGGTGATCATCGCCCGCACCGACGCGCTCGCCGCCGACCTGCTCACCACCGACGTGGACGAGCGGGACCGGCCGTTCCTCACCGGCGAACGGACCGCCGAGGGCTTCTTCCGGGTGCGCAGCGGCCCGGCAGCGGCGATCGCCCGCGGCATCGCCTACGCCGACTACGCCGACCTGCTCTGGGTGGAGACCGGCAAGCCGGA
>DASSAL010000163.1:0-13000 GCA_035685405.1 Actinoplanes sp.
CGTACGAGGCCCACAGCCCGATTGCGAACGTGACGCCCCACACGCCGAGGAACAGCAGGGTGAGCTGCACCGGCCGCCACGGGACGCTCAGGTGCAGCGCCGGCAGTTCGATCGCGCTGGCGACGAGCAGCAGCACGAACAGCCCGGTCGCGGCCCGGTGATAGCCGACCGTCGTCACGCCGGGCCGCTGCCCGTCGCGCCGCCCGGTCATCAGCAGCAGCATCGACCGCCACAGCGACAGCTCGAAGCGTACGGCCCACCACGCGAGTCTCATTGCAGCCCCTTCCCGATCAGCTCGGCGCACCTCCGCTGGGCGGCCGAGAGCGCCTGCTGGAAGTAGGTCGCCATCACGTCCACCCGCCAGTCCTCGGCCGGCCCGTGCCCGGCCCGGCCGCGCAGCGCGTCCGCCAACTCGGCGGCGAGCGCGTCCACGGCGGGGTCGTCGACCGCTGCGTCGGCCAGCGCGGAGAACCGCACGCCCAGCTCGACCATCCGGGCATCGCCGAGCGCCTCGGTGTAGAGGGCGACGAGCCGGGGCAGCCGGTCCGGGTACAGCGCCACGAGCAGCGCGAGCGCGTCCCGCTCCACCGCGATCGCCTCGGCCGGCAACCCGAGCGAGGCGGCCCGGTCGAGCAGCACCGCCAGCTCCGCCGGCAGCGCGAGGTCACCGGGCCCGGCGAGCACGGCCGCGATGGCGGCGCGCCGCCGCGCCAGCTCGTCCTGCTGCCGCGCGAGGTCGGCGTCGAGCGTCTGCAGCGCCGCGCGGGTGTCGTCCGCCGCCGGCTCCTGAACCAGCCGGCCGATCTCGGCCAGGCTCAGCCCGACGTCCTGCATGCGCCGGATCCGGGTCAGCCGGATCAGGTCCGCGGCCCCGTACGTGCGGTAGCCGTTGCCGCGCCGCGGCGGCTCGGGCAGCACGCCGATCCGGTGGTAGTGCCGGACCGCCCGGGGCGTCACGCCGGCCAGGTCGGCCAGCTCGGAGATGGTGAGCACGTCACCATGAGAAACGTTGTCGCTGCGTCAATGTCAAGCCGGCCGCTCCGGACAATTTTCGCAGACCAGGACTATGTGCGCCGCACCGGAAATATCCTGTGGTCGTCATCAGGGCAACCGACGGCGGGGGATCGTCGATCGATCGTAAGGGAGGCTCCCATGGCAACAACGGCAACAGCGGCACCGCAGACCACATCCGCCGGTGAGCGGGTGTCGCGGATGAGCCGTACGTTGGCACTGATCATCGTGGTGGCCGGTGCGCTCATGTTCATCGCGGGTGCGGCGACGTGGACCATGGTCCGCAACCAGCTCGCCGACGAGAAGATCACGGTGGCCGACGACGCCCGGTGGTTCGCCGGTGACCGTGTCGACGGACCGCTGACCGCGTACTCGCAGGCCGACATCATCAACCACCACGCCCTGGACGCCAGCAGCGGCAAGACGTACGCCGAACTCGACCGTGAGGACCCGGTCCGCGCCACCATGATGAACGCCTCCTTCCTGCGGGCCTCACTGTTCACCTCGGTGCTGGCCTTCGGCGTCTCGGCGATGGCGATGGGCATCGGCCTGCTGCTCGGCCTCATCGGGATGGCGTTGATGTCCGCCGCGAAGGCCGCCGCGCTGCCCGGCCCGTCGGCGTCCTGATCAATCGCGGTGCCGGACGGGTGGCCAGCTGACGGCCGTCCGTCCGGCGGCGGCCTGGCCTGACGTCGCGGCCGGTGTGCGCGAAGGTGCGACGAGGGACGGAAACGGTCTTGCGTCCACCTAAGGTGGGGAGGTGGACGCAGATCTCGGACTGCCGACATTCGGCGAACGTGACTGGGTGAGCGACCCCGTACGGTTGCGCGAACGCGCCCCGGACGCGGCCATCGTCGGCGCGCCGTTCGACATCTCCACGACATACCGGCCGGGGGCGCGGTTCGGGCCGCGCGCGTTACGGGCGGCGGCCTACCACCCCGGCAGCTACCACCTGGATCTCGGCATCGACATCTTCGAGTGGCTCGACGTGGTGGACGCCGGGGATGCGCACTGCCCGCACGGGCAGACCGAGCGGTCGCACCGCAACATCGAGGAGAAGGTCGCGGCCGTCGCGGGCACCGGCGCGTTCCCGGTGATCATCGGCGGTGACCACTCGATCACCTGGCCGGCGGCCACCGCGGTGGCTCGCCGGCACGGGTGGGGGCGGCTGGGTCTGCTGCATTTCGACGCGCACGCCGACACCGCCGACAGTCTGGAAGGCAACCTGGCCTCGCACGGCACGCCGATGCGCCGGTTGATCGAGTCGGGCGCGGTGCGCGGGCGCAACTTCGTGCAGATCGGCCTGCGCGGGTACTGGCCGCCGCCGGACGTGTTCGCCTGGATGCGCGAGCAGGACATGACCTGGCACCTGATGCAGGAGGTGTGGGACCGGGGCATCCGGGAGGTGATCGCCGATGCGATCGCCCGGGCCGGCGACGGCTGCGACGCCATCTATCTGTCGGTGGACATCGACGTGCTCGATCCGGGCACCGCGCCCGGCACCGGCACACCGGAGCCGGGTGGAATGACCGCAGCCGACCTGCTGCGCGCGGTGCGGGCGATCGCGCTGGAGACGCCGCTGGTCGCGATGGACGTGGTCGAGGTTGCTCCGCCGTACGACCACGCGGACATCACCGTGAACAACGCACACCGGGTGGTCTTCGAGGTGCTGGCCGGGTTGGCGTACAAGAAGCGGGTCGGTCAGGGCGGCAGCCCTGATCTGCCCGGCACGCCGCCGGACCCGGACCGTCTCCGTTATCCGGTCGACCCGCCACCGGGTGATGCGTCGCCGTGACCATCGGCGGGCGGTGGCCGTCGCGCTGCCGTCCTGTACCCCTGACCCGACCGGTCGACCCGGCGCATCCGCGTCTCGGACCAGCGCAGGCAGCCTGGTGGCGAGCGGGCCCGCCGGTATTCCGGTGCCGTCGAGTGGCGTGTGGTGCGGCTGTGCCGGGCGCGCCGGCCGAGCCTGGCCGGGACTTCCGCATTTCACGGCGGCGCGATCCATGCTGCCTCTAGCCTGGACCGGAGCACTGCGACACCTGACACGATACGGCGGGACGAGCGGGGGCTGTCATGGCGCTTGCAGCGGCTACCGCGGCGTACGCCTTGATTTTCGGCTGGATGGCGTACAGCTATCTGCGGCGCCGTGATCCCCTGCTGCGCGACGTGATGTGGATGTTCGCAGCGGGGGCGATGCTGTTCGTCCTCGGCCTGATCCGCGTGTTCGGCGGCTCACCACCGCGCATGGTGACGGCGGTGTTCGTGGCGCTGCTGTTGGCGAAGCCGGTGTTCAGCCTGCGGTTGCTGGGCCGGTTGCGCCCCGTGCCGCCGTGGTGGCTGGCCGCGGCCACGCTGGCCTGGGCGGCCAGTGCGGCACCCGTGGTGCTGTCGTCCACGGCGCCGCTGCCGCGACTGGTGGTCTGGCCGGCGGTGGCTGTGTTCTCCGGATTGGAGGCCGTCACCGCCTGGCTGCTGGCGGCGCAGGCGCGGCGCCGTGGGGGAGCGGCGCGAGCCCGGCTGTGGTGTGCCGCCGTCGCCACCGGCCTGTTCGCCGTGGCACTGCTGACCTCCGCAGTCGGACCGGCGGTGGCCGTGCACGCGCGGCTGGTGGCGCTCATCTCCGGTCTGCTCTATCTGCTGGCGTTCGTGCCGCCGCGGTGGCTGCGCCGGGCGTGGTCGCACGGCGCCGCGTACGCGATGATCCGCCATCTGCTGTCCGTGCCCCTGGACGCCCCGGCGGTGCAGACCTGGCGGCACTACTGCCATGGCGCCCGCCGGATTCTCGGGTGCGACCTGGTCACCGTGCTGCTGCCGGTCGCGCCCGGGCGGCTGCGAGCGCACACCCATGCCGAGGAACCGCTGATCGGGTACGAGGTGAACGATCGTGACGTCGACGAACTGCTCAAGCCGACGGTCACCATCGACGCGCAAGCCGGCTGGACGCACCCGCCGGCCGTCGCGGTGGACCTGGCCCGGGTGTGCGACGCCCGCTTCGTCACCGCGGCGCCGATCAGCACACCCGGCGGCCGGGGTGCGCTGGTGATGCTGAGCCGGTACCGCATCCTGTTCGCCGACGACGACGTCACGTTGATCACCGAACTGGCCACTCAGGCCGCCACGCTGGCCCAGCGGGCCACGGTGCTCGCCGAGCGCGCCCGCCTGGCCGTCATCGTCGAGTCCTCGCACGACGCGATCATCGGCATGACGCAGGACGGCACGATAACCAGCTGGAACGCCGGCGCCGAACGCCTCTACGGTTATCCCGCCGACGAGGCGCTCGGCCGGCCCGCCGCCATGCTCTTCGCGCCCGGCCAGCAGTCGGCGGAGGACCAGCTGATGGACCGCGTCGCCGCCGGTGAGCGCATCGACCAGCATCTGGTGCAGCGGCAACGTACGGACGGCCGCGCCATCACCGTCTCGCTGACCCTGTCGCCGATCACCGATTCGACCGGCCGGACCGTCGGGGTGGCCTCGATTTCCCGCGACATGAGCGAGCGGCAGCGCGCCGAGTCGATGTTCCAGGGCCTGCTGGAAGCGGCCCCGGACGCGATCGTGGGGGTCACCCAGGACGGCAAGATCACGCTCATCAACGCGCAGACCGAGCGGCTGTTCGGCTACGAACGGCACGAGCTGCTCGGGCAGAGCGTGGAGATCCTGGTCCCGGAGCGGTTGCGCGCCGGGCATCCGAAGCAGCGCGAGCGGTACTTCGCGCATCCCAGGACGCGGCCGATGGGTGCCGGCGCGGCGCTCGCTGCGGTGCGCAAGGACGGCACCGAGTTCCCCGCCGAGATCAGCCTGTCGGCGTTGGAGACCGACGAGGGCGTCATCGTGTCGGCGGCCATCCGGGACGTCACCGACCGTCTGATCGCCCAGGCCGAGCGGGAACGCCTGATCACGCAGGCCGAGCGGGACGCGGCCGAGCGGCGCCTGCAGCATGCCCGGCGGCTGGAGAGCCTCGGTCAGCTGGCCGGCGGCGTGGCGCACGATTTCAACAACATCCTGGCCGTCATCGCGAGCTACACCGAACTGCTGATCGACTCTCTCGACGTCCCGAGCCCCGAGCCCGCCGACATGGCGGCCGCCCGCAACGACCTGCGCCAGATCAGCCGGGCCGCGGAACGCGCCACCCAGCTCACCAAACAACTGCTCGCCTTCGGCCGGCGCGACATCACCCAGGCGCAGATGCTGAGCCTCAATCACGTGATCGGCGACGTCGAACAGATGCTCCGCCGTACCCTCGGCGAGCACATCCACCTGGTCACCCAGCTGGATGCGGAGTTGTGGACCATCCACGCCGACGCCGGCCAGCTCGAGCAGGTCCTGGTCAACCTGGCCGTCAACGCCCGGGACGCGATGCCCAGCGGCGGCACCTTGTCGATCGACACCAGCAACGCCGAGTTCAGCCGGGACGACACCACGGGATACAACCTCGCACCGGGCCGCTACGTGCGTTTGCGCGTCAGTGACACCGGCACCGGCATGCCACCCGAAGTGATCGAGCGCGCCTTCGAGCCCTTCTACACCACCAAGCCGCGGGGCTCCGGCACCGGGTTGGGCCTGGCCACCGTCTACGGCATCGCGGCCGCCGCCGGCGGCGACGTGCACCTGTACTCCGAAGCCGACATCGGCACCACCGTCACCGTTCTGCTGCCCGCGGTGGACACGCCCGCCGGCAGCGACGCGGCTCCGGCGGCAACCGACGACGAGGAACTCCCCGAATCACTGCCCTCCGAGACCGTCCTCATGGTCGAGGATGAGGACGCGCTCCGCCAGGTCACCACCCGCATCCTCACCCGCGCCGGCTACCGGGTGCTCGCCGCGAACGGCGGGGCACAGGCCATTCACATCGCCCAGAACCATCCGGAGCCGATCGACCTCCTGCTCACCGACGTCATCATGCCGAAGATGCTGGGTAACGAGGTGGCCGCGCACGTCTGCGCCATCCGGCCCGGCACACCGGTGCTGTACATGTCCGGGTACGCGGAACCGGTGCTCACCGACAACGGCACCCTGCACGACGGCGTCGTCATGATCGAGAAGCCGTTCACCAGCCGCGAGCTCCTGCAGCGGGTCAGCGAGTTGCTCCATCACCGCGTGGCTTCCTGATCCCGGGCGACGTGCGGTTGCCGGGCAGCCGTGTGGTCTGGATGGGGCGGCCGCCGCCTACCAACCGGGCGGCAGCCCGGGCCGAACCTTCGGTCGGCCACCAGGTCTTCATGAACAGATGGCCGTTGGCGTACCGGCCTTCGGCCCACCAGCCGAAGTGGCGGCCGGGGTGCAAGGTCATCGTGCGCCCGCTCACGGTGTTCCTCCCATGGTCGTTCGACGGACGATCCGCGGATCGGTCCGATTCGGTGTCATGTCGTCACCCTCGCAGCCCGCCGACGCCCGGAACAGACGGCCGACCGGTGAACGCACGGTTCGGGTTTCACCCGTCGACCGCGACCGGGCCGGCCCACGGACCGTTCGTCCCGGCCCGAACGAGCCGTTGGCCTCTGGCCGTGGACGGTCAGCGGAGCAACGTGAGAGGTGAGAGCGGACGGAGGCCCTCTGACAGATCGCGCCCGGTCCGCGAGGAGGGAGTGACCGATGAGCACCGCAATGCACGTTTCTTCCGCCCAGGCGACCAGCCCGGGCACCCGGACCCATGTCACCGGGCGCCGGGTGATCGCCACCATCGTCGACGGCCTGCTCTTCGGCGCCGCCTACCTGCTGTTGGCGTGGGCCTTCGGTGACATCAGAGTCGAAGGGGAGCCGGCCAACTGGGACGCGAACCTCTCCGCCGGTTGGAACATCGCCTACGGCGTCTCGGTCGTCGCCTACTACGTGCTCATGGAGGGCTACCTCGGCCAGACCGTCGGCAAGTGGGCCACCGGTGTCACCGTGGTGTCCGAGGCGACCGGCCGGGCGCCGGGCGTCACCGCTGCGGCGCTGCGGACCGTGCTGCGATTGATCGACGGTCTGTTCAGCTACGCGGTCGCGTTCGTCGTGACGCTCGCCTCGGACCGGCGGCAACGGCTGGGCGACGTGGTGGCGCACACCCTGGTGATCCGCCGGGCAGCGCGGTCCGGAGGACGGTGAGGGTCATGGTGGCCAGCCGTGGGAGAACTACCTGTTCGCCGCCGTGGCCGTGGTGATCGTGGTGCTGAACCGCAAGGCGATGCTGACCAGCGACGGCGCAGTCACCGAGGTGCTGGCACCGGCCGGCGAGACCAGTACCGCAGGCCGGTCAGCGCGGTAAACCCACGATGGAGGCATCATGTTCGCCGCCCCGTCCGCTCCACAGGAGACTCTGCTCGAGCTCTTCACCCGCTACAACCAGGACCTCTGGCCGCTGCACGTGCTGGCGTACGCCGTCGGTCTGATTTTCGTGGTGATCCTCGTCGCCGCCCGGCGGCGCATCGCCGGTCCGGTCATCGCCGTCGCGCTCGGCGGCCTGTGGATCTGGCTCGGCCTGGTCTTTCAGGGCATGTACGCGACCGACATCGACCGCGTGCTCGGCGTTGCGTACGCCGTCCTGTTCGTCGCCCAGGGCGTGTACCTGGTGGCCGTCGGCGTCACCGGCCGGCTCACCTTCGACCGCGACGCGTCGACCACCGGCCGGCAGATCGGGTGGGCCGCCCTGGTATACGCCCTGGTGATCTATCCGATCGTCGGCATCGTGCTGGGCCACGGCTGGCCGGAGTCGCCGCTGTTCGGCATGGCACCGTGTCCCACCACGATCGCCACCTTCGGCTTCCTCCTGCTCGCCAGGCCGCCGGTGCCGCGGCTGCTGCTCGTGGCACCCCTGGTGTGGGCCGTCCTGGCGCCGCCGGCCGCCGTCAGCCGCGGCGTGTGGGAGGACCTCGGCCTGGTGGTGTTCGGTGTGGCCGCCGCGGTCATCCTGCTTCGCCGCCACCGCGTGCCGCCGCCCGCACCGAGCGCCCCGCCGGTGGCTGCACGGGTTCCGGCTCGCCGCTGAAGGATCGCTTCACCGTTGCCGGAGCACATGGCCCACCGGGCGTCACGCGGTGGCGCCGCGGCGGTCGCGGGCCTTCAACCGTACGGTGGGCATCTCGGGGGCCGGCAACGGGTCGGCGGCGCAACCGGTGACCGGGCCGAAACGCCGCCCGGCCATCCAGTCCTCGCGCGCAGCGACGATCTCCTCGTGCGAACGCCCGACGAAGTTCCACCACATGACCAGTGGTTCGTCGAACGGTGCGCCGCCGAGCAGGAACAGCCGGGCCGGGCCCGGGACCTCGATCGGTATCTCGTCGCGGCCCGGCCCCAGGTAGAGCAGTGAGCCCGGGGCGAGATCGGTGCCGGCAACCGTCGCCGTGCCGGACATCACCAGGACGCCGTGCTCGTAGCCCGGGTCGAGCGGCAGTGCCTGGCGAGCTGTCCCGTCGAGGACGATCTCGGCGCCGATCAGCGGGGTGTGCACGCGGGCCGGCGAGCGGGCCGCCCCGAGTTCACCGACCACGACGGTGACGGTGGCGCCGCCGAGGCGGTGGACCGGCAGGCTGTCGTGGTGTTCGAAGCGGGGCCCGCCGTGCCGGGCGTCCTCCGGCAGGGCGACCCACAACTGCAGGCCGTGCATCTGCGCGGGATGCTCGGCCGGGGTGTACTCGGAGTGCGCGATGCCGTGCCCGGACGTCATCAGGTTGAGTTGTCCCGGCTCGATCGGCTGGAAGCTGCCGAGGCTGTCGCGGTGCTCGATGACACCGTCGACGAGCCAGGTCACGGTTTGCAGGCCGGTGTGCGGGTGCGGGGGCACCTGCATGCCGGGGCGGCCGGTCACGTCATCGGGGCCGAAGTGATCCACGAAGCACCACGCGCCGATCATGCGCCGTTGCCGGTGCGGCAGCAGCCGCCGTACCACCGTGTAGCGCCCCAACGGCACGTCGTGCCCGGGCAGGAGAACATTGTCGGGCTCGGCGATCTCAGCGACGGTGCACGGGTACACCGCCCGGTCGAGGCCCGGTTCGGCGGTCATACCCACGACTGTACGAGACATCCAGCGCAGGCGCGGCACCACATCGCGGTCACTGCCGACCGTCGGCAACAATGACGAAGGAAGATCGACCTTGAGGGGAGAGGGTGAGGTCGAGCGTGACGGACAGCGTGCGACGGCGGAGCGGACGCAGGTCGCCGGCGCCGGAAGCACAGGACGCATGGCTGGTGGATGTCGCCGAAGCGGCCAGCCGTGACGCGGGCGGGGTTCCGGTGGACCTGCTCGGCGACTATCTGCCGCTGCTCGCCGACGCGGCGGTGCACGGACGCCGGGCCAAGCGCGGGGAACTGGACGCGGTCGGCCGGCTCGGCCGGCGGGCCGCCGAACAGGGCATCTCGGCGGGTCGCGTGGTGCAGCTGTATCTGTCCGCCGCGCGGGGACTGTGGCAGAACCTGCCGACGGTGGTGCGGTCCCGCGACCGGGAAGCGGTGCGGGCGGCCGCGACGGCCGTCCTCCAGGTGGTCGACGACGCGGTGGCGACGCTGGCCGAGGGTTACGCGGTGGCCCGCCGCGATCTGGTGCGGCGGGAGGAGGCCCTGCGCCGGGAACTGGTCGACGACCTGCTGCGCGGCGACTCCGATCTGGGCACCCTGGTGGGGCGCGCCGAGCCGTTCGGGCTGGACCTCGCCCGGGTCCATCAGGTGGCGCTGGCCGCACCGAAGCGGCGGCTACCGGATGCCGAGGCGGCGATCACCGCGCTGGAGGCCGTCATGTTCGATCGGCTCGGCGACCGGGACGTCCTGGTCGCGACCAAGGACGGCCTGCTGGTGGTGCTGGCACCGGCGGACGCTGCGGCGGCGGGCCGGTTCTCCTCCGCGCTGGAGGCCAGCAACGAGCTCGGCCGGCTCATGCACCGTGAGCTGAGCCGGATACCCCGGGGCCGGCCGTGGCGGGTTGCCGTCGGCCGGGCCCATGCCGGCCTGTACGGGATCGCCCGCTCCTACGAGGAGGCCCGCGAGGGCCTGACCATGGCCGGCCGGCTGCACAGCGACACTCCGGTCATCAGCGCCCACGACCTGCTCATCTACCGAGTGCTGCTGCGTGACCAACCGGCCATCGTGGACCTCGTCCAGGCTGTGCTCAGCCCGCTCACGCAGGCGCGCGGCGGCGCCGCGCCGCTGCTGGCCACGCTGGACGCCTACTTCGAAACCGGTGCAGTGGCCACCGAATCGGCGAAACGGTTGCACGTGTCGGTGCGAACCGTCACCTACCGCCTGGACCGGGTCCGGACGTTGACCGGCTATGACCCGGCCGACCCGGCCCACCGATTCACCCTGCAGGCCGCCGTGCTCGGCGCCAAGGTCCTCAACTGGCCGGAGTACCCCCTGCCCGCTCCGGGCTGACCGCCGTCCTCCAGGCCGAGGAAGAAGGACAGACCCGGGCGGCCGTACCGGACTCCGTAGTCCTCCCGGGCGGTGCACTGCCCGATCTTCGCGCAGCTCCCGGCACAGGCGGTGGCGCCTTCGCTCAGCCGGGTTCCGATCCATTCGATGTCTCCCTGCGCCACCTGAGTGCCGGCCGCCACCTGAACAGCGCCCGCTGTCGGCCAGCTGACCCGGTTCGCCGCCATCCACCATTAGTCTCACGGCGAAAGTCGATGTCGCAGCTTGGGAGAAGAGTGATGCCACGTTCGGCATCCGTCGCCGTGCTCGGCGGCGGGATCGGCGGCCTGGCGGCGGCGCTGGCGCTGCTGCGGGCCGGCTTCGACGTCCGCGTCTACGAGCAGTCACGTGCCGCGTCGGAGGTCGGCGCGGGCATCCAGCTGGCGCCGAACTGCACCCGGATCCTGAGTCGTCTGGGTGTGCTGCCGGCCGTCGAGCGGGTGGCGTACGCCCCGGCGGCGTTCGAGTTCCGGCGGTGGGACGACGGGCGGCTGCTGTCGGAGACGCCGCTGGGCGCCGGCATCGCGGCCCGGTATGGCGCGCCGTACCTGCACGCCCACCGCGGCGACCTGGTGGCGGTGCTGGCCGAGGCGGTGACCGCGGAACGGATCGAGACCGGTCGCCGGTGCGTCGGCGTGGACCGGCACCGGGCCGGCGCCCAGGTGCGGTTCGCCGACGGCGACAGGGTTGCCGCCGACGTGGTCGTCGGCGCGGACGGCATCCACTCGGTGGTCCGCGAGGCGCTGTTCGGTCCCGAGGAGGCGCGGTTCACCGGCCACGTCGCGTACCGCGGGATCGTCCCGGCCGAACGGCTGACGCATCTGGCGCTGGAGCCGCGGTGTACGGTCCGGCTCGGACCGGGAGCGCATTTCGTTCACTACTTCATCGCCGGCGGACGGCTGCACAACGTGGTCTGCGTGGTCGAGGAGACCTCCTGGACGCGCGAGTCGTGGACCGACGCCGCCGACCCGGACGAGCTGCGTGACGCATTCGCCGGATGGCACCCGGTCGTCGGCGGCATCATCGCGGCGCTGGATCGCCCGCTGAAGTGGGCGCTGTTCGACCGGCCGCCGCTTCCGCGCTGGAGCTCCGGGCCGGTCACGTTGCTCGGCGATGCGTGCCATCCGATGCTGCCGTACGGGGCCCAGGGCGCCGCCCAGGCGATCGAGGATGCGGCCGTGCTGGCCGCGTGCCTGTCCGCGGCCGACGGCGGCGACCTGCCCGGTGCGCTGGCGCGGTACGAGACGATCCGCCGCGGCCGATCGGCGCGGGTGCAGGAGATGTCGCGCGCCAACGGCCGGCGTTTCCACCTGCCGGACGGCGGCGACCAGCAGGCACGGGACGCGGCCATGGCGGGGAGCTTCGGGCTCTCCGATGAGATCGACTGGCTCTACGGCCACGACCCGATGGTCGCGGAGCCGGCGCTGCGTTGACGGGCAAGCGCCGGCCCCGGCCGCGCCGAGGAACCGGTCGCCGCTGCTAGACGTCCGTGTCGTTGGCCGAGTCGGCCTTGTCGTGCTCGGCCGGCGTCTGCCCGCCGGCGTCGGAGCTGCTCTGGCTGGGTGCCGTGCGCGAGGCGTCCGCCTCGGTCGGCGTGAGCGGCGTGTCGGAGGCCTCTTCGGCGGCCCCGCGTTCGATGCCCTCGTCGGTCATGGTCTTCTCCTGTCCAGGTGGGTGAAGTTCCGCTTACCCGGTGATCCGCCCGGCATTCGCGCGATTCGGCTCGGCCAGGTGCGGCGGTTCGGGTACGGCGTCCCGGGTACCTGGCACGTCGTGCTGGGTGCTCTGGGATGGGGTGCGCTCGCGGCTTCCTCGCTGGTCGTCGGCGCCTTGCTGGCGCTGGCGCGGCGGTGGCCGGCCGGCGTGGTCGGGGTGGTGCTGGCCTTCGGCGCCGGCGCGTTGATCTCCAGCGTGGCGTTCGAGCTGGCTCAGGAGGGCTTGCGGATCGGCACCCCGGGCGCCGTGGCGGCGGGCCTGGCCGTGGGCGCAGTCTCCTTCTTCTGCGCGGACCGGGCCGTCGAGAAGCTGGGTGGCCGCGAGGGCGGCGCGTCCGCCGGACTGCCGTTGGCCCTCGGGTCACTTCTCGACGGCGTTCCCGAACAAGCCGTGCTCGGCATCGGCCTGTCCACCGGCGAAGGAGTGAGCGTGGCCCTGCTGGTCGCGATCTTCGTGTCGAACGTGCCGGAAGCGATCGGCTCCGCCGCGGACATGCGCGATGCCGGCAAGCCCCCGGGCGTCATCCTCCGGCTCTGGGTGGCCGTGGCCGTGGTCTGCGCCTCGGCCACGCTGGCCGGTTTTGCCGTGGCCGACGTCGCCGGAGGCGACATCCGGGCCGGGATCGACGGCTTCGCCGCCGGTGCGTTGCTGGTGATGCTGGTCGACTCGATGGTGCCCGAAGCCCGGGAGAAGGCGGGCGACCTGGCCGGTCTGGCGACCGTCCTCGGGTTCGCCGTTGCCGCCGCCCTGTCCAACCTGACCTGAGCCTCAGCGGCGTGATGACGTTCATCGGGGAGTCGCCGAGACGGTAGGCAGCCAGCAGTGTCTGCGGGGCGACGTCCAGCCGTACGAACAGGGGGATGAACACCGGAGCGAAGATCGCCCACTTGGCAGC
>DASSAL010000164.1:0-1835 GCA_035685405.1 Actinoplanes sp.
CTTGTCGCTTGATCAGGCCAAAGCCGTGCTGGCCGGTGCGCAGGTAAGCCTGGTTGCGGCCCAGGCGGCGAGTTTCCGGTCTTATGTAGCAGCCGCCACCACGAGCAGCTTGCAAGGTACCGTTGACATGACGACGATAACCCCATCTTTTCAAGAGGATACGGGTTATGGCCGAACCCCCTGTCATCGCTGCCCTGAGGGACAAGCGGGCTGAACTGTCCGGCGGCATCGCCGATCTGGAGAAGCGGATCGGCCAGCACCGGGCCGATCTTCTGCATGTCGACGCGGTCCTGCGGCTGTTCGCGCCCGACCTCGAACCGGCGGCGATCCTGCCAAAAGCGGTGCGTCAACCAAGCGGCTGGTTCCGGCCGGGCGAACTGGCCCGGATGGTGCTCGACGTGCTGCGCACGGCACCGACGCCGCTGTCAATCCGCGAGATCACCGCCCAGGTGATGGAGCGCCGCGGGCTCGACCTCCAGGATGGCCGGACGGCGGAACTGCTGCGCAAGCTGGTCCGGAACGCCGTCAACCGGCAGGCCGCCGATCTGGTGGAACGGGTCGAGGACGGAACCCTGGTCCGCTGGCGGGTGCGCGAGTGATCAGGCGGCTTGGCGGCTGCGTTGCCAGTAGCCGCAGAAATCGACTGAGGGAGCGTTGCGGGTGACCAGCACGAGCACGGCGCGGACCTGCAGGCCGTTGCTGTCGCGTCGGTGATCCTCCTTCCAGGAAGCCTCCCGCGCGTAACGAACCAGGTAGACGCCGGAGATGCGATGGTGATGACCCATCTCCCCGCGGCGCAATCTGGCGAAATAAGACTCCGCCTGGTTGGTGCAGGCCTCGCCGTTGGCGTACTCGGCCGAGTGGTTGATCCGCCGGGTGTCGAAGCGGGCATGCAGGGAGTTCCACGCCGAAGCCTCATCGGCATGAACTGTCGAGGCACGATCGACCCGGGCTCTGATGAAGCTGGCAGCCGCATCCTCGCTGGCGAACACCGCGGGCAAGGTACCGCCCAGGCTGGTGCCGGACAGCGCGCGTTCCCGGATCACCACGACGACCTGGCGCCGACCGCTCCGGTTCTCCGCCAGACGCAGATCCTTGCGGTCGGCCTTCCGGTTCGCGGGCCGGACATGTCCGCCAACGTAACAGCCGTCGACCTCGACATGCCGCCCGGCGCCGCCCAGCCGCAGCTCCTTGACCTCCGAGGCCATCGCTTCCCGGATCTTGTGCGCCAGGACAAAGGCGGTCTTGTACTGGACGTCGAGATCGCGCGACAGCGCGAGCGCCGCCTTGCCCTTGACCTCGTCGCAGAAGATCACGACCGCCGCCAGGTAATCGCGGATCTCCAGCTTGTGAAAGGCGAACAGGGTGCCCGAGGTCGGGCTGAAGTCGCGCCGGCAGGCCGAGCAGCGGAACCGTGGCGCCCCATTGGGCCGCGGGCAGGCCCAGCACGTCGGGCAGCCGCACCGCGGGCACACCGGCGCCCCATCGGTCTCCGGCCAGCGGATCGTGCAGAACAGCGTCCAGGCCTCCGCCTCCTCCATCCGCAGGATCTGCTTCAGGCTGACGGTCCGGGCGGCGGCGGTCAGGAGAAAGTGCTGCGACATGGGCGATCTCCGGGCTCGGTGATCCCCCGAGTCTACAGCGATCGTGCCGCTGCGGAAGCATTTTGTTCACTTTATGTTCTTATTCGTCAGCGGCTTATCCGAAAGCCGCGACGATGGGGCATGATACTTCGTATTCCATCCTGCTCTGGTGGCGGCTGATACATAAGACCGTAAAAATCCCCGCTCCGCTCGCTCAACGCCTGCTCGACGCGGCATGCTTCCCCGCTTGAG
>DASSAL010000165.1:0-11079 GCA_035685405.1 Actinoplanes sp.
GGCGACGTTGTGGTCGTGGATCGCCGCCACGCCGAGCTGCTCCACCACGGCGAGGGCGGGTGCGGCGCCGACCCAGCTGAACCAGGCCGGCGACACGTCGAATCGCCGCGCGTCCCCGGCCAGCCGCATCCGCGGGCCGTAGTACGAGCCGTGCACGTCAGCGGCTGCGTACCAGCCCGCGGCGAGCGGCCGCAGTGCGTCCCGTACCGCAGGGCGGAGGTATGCGAACGCGGTGCCTCGCGGGCTCATCAGCCACTTGTACGCGCCCACCACGACCACGTCGGCCGACGCCGCGTCGAACGGCAACCAACCACACGCCTGACTGGCGTCGACAACCACCATGGCGCCGGCGTGACGCGCGGCCGCCACGATGCCGGGATAGTCGGCCACCTCCCCGGTCGCGGACTGCACCAGCGAGAAGGCGACCACGTCGCAACCCGCGGCGACGGTCTCCACGAGACGTCCGGTCGGCACGGTCACCACGGCCAGCCGGTCACCGTGCACCAGCCAGGGGAACAGGTTCGAGGTGAACTCGATCTCCGGCACCACCACGCGGGCCCGGTCGGGGATGCCGGCGGCGACCGGAGCGATCAGCTGGGACACCTGCGACCCGACCGCCACGTCGGCGCTCGGCACTCCCACCAGCCGGGCGAAGGAGGCCCGGGCGGCCGTCGTGGCCTCGTCCCACGGTTCCCAGCTGGTGGCGCCGACCCGCCAATCGCCGAGCGCCGACTGCAGCGCCTCCCACGCCGGCCGCGGCGGGAGACCGTAGCTGGCGGTGTTCAACCACCCCGGCCGGGCCGTCCACAGCTGTTGCGCGTCCTTGATCTCCATCATGGCGAGTGTGTCAGTGGTCCCATGACCGCACACGGTAGCGCCGGCAGGTGCGGTGCGGGCCTCGCGGTCGGGGGTCCAGCCGTCGTGCGGGCCGAACCGGCCGATGTCGCGCACCCGGAGCTCGCGTACCGGCTGGCCGCCGGCCAGGACATCGCGCAGCGCCCATCGCGGCGCGGCGAGGCCGAGCCCCCGGTCCACCGCCCGCCGGGACACTGCCGGCGCGCCGGCCGCCGCGGCCAGGACCGCCTCGAGCAGCCAGGCGTTGATGCCGGTGGTGACCACGAGGTGCGGAAGCTCACCGGCGAGCACCGGCGAGAGCATCTGGCGGGCCCGGTCCGGACGCCCCCGGTCGGCGTGTATCTGTGCCTGCAGCAGGTTGACCTCGGCAGCGGCGGTGGGCAGGTCGCGCATCCGGTCGACGGCCTGCGCGGCCAGCTTCGGTTCGCCCACCGCGAGCGCCATCCGGACCTGAATGGTGGCACCGAACGCCGCGATGCTGGGATGCACGTACGCCTCACCCAGTTGGTCCCAGATCGCGCACCAGTCCCGCAGGGCGGCCCGCCGGTCGCCGGCGTCGAAGCGCACCGCGACGGCGGCGCACCGGGCCGACAGGCCTTACCATTCCTCGCATCGACCGAAACGGCTGACTGCCGCCCACCCTCCGTGGGGATGGGCGGTACCGGACCGCCCACCGGCCGGCTCGCCCGGATCCGAATCATCCCCGAGAGGGATACCGAGCGGTACTGCACAGGCGCCGCACCCAACTGGCCGAGGGCGACTCGCTGCTGCTGTACGGTTCCTGGCCGGCCATCGAGACGCTGACCGACGACCGGGACGTGCTGGTGGTCGACTCGCCGGAACTGGGTCCGGCGCCAGGCCGGTCGTCATCCCGCTGGTCTGGCCGTTCTGACCCGCCGCCGTCTTTTCGCCGCCGTTAAGGCTCTCTTATGGAAGTCCTGGCTACCGTCGCTGCCATCTCTGGTCCGACGAGCTGATCGAGGTGGTCATGGTGCCGGTCATGGTGGCCGACGTGGACGCCGCACGGCGTCCGCGTGAGACGCGGTCGATCACCACGCTGGTCGGGCAGAAGCTGGAGTACGTGCGGCTCGGCCACACCATCGTCCTGGGTTTCTCCGGCGGCCGGCAGGTGGTGATCGAAACCGTCGTCCACCTGGACGGCCCGGGCGGCCGGGCCGATGTCGAGCCGGGCGAGCATCCCTCGGACATCCTCGCCACGCTGCTCGGTGACGTCGTCCGGGCGGCCCGGGCCCGCGACACCGGTGAGCTGGAGATCAGCTTCGGCAGCGGGTCCGGCCTGGTGGTCGGTGTCGACCCCGACGTCGAGGCGTGGGCGGTCGCCGGGCCGGGCGGCTTCCTGATCGTCTGCCTGGCCCGGGGCGAGTTGGCCGTGTGGGGCGACCCGACGCCGTCCGGGCGGTAGACCGGACGCAATGTGCGGGCCCGCCCCCCGGCCGGGCCCGCGCGTCATCGCCCTACGTCGGCCGCCGCCAGGTGTGAGTGCGCAGCAACAGCACGGCGATCAGGACGGACAGGAAGATCCACACCGTGACCACCACCTGCGGTACGCCCTGGGTGTCAGCGCTGAAGTAGACGGGCAATGTGCTCAGCGCCGAGACGACCCTGGACCTGATCACCACGCCGCTCGCGCTGGCGCTGCACGCCACCGCGCTGAGCGAGGAGGTGCGGGCGGCCCGCGCCGCCGCGGTCGAGTCGGCGGCCGCCGAGCAGGTGCGGCTGCAACGCGAACTGCACGACGGGCTCGGGCCGACGCTCACCAGCGTGGCGTTCCGGGCCGACGCGGCGTCCCAACCTGGTCGGGGTCGCCGTAGGCTGACCCACCGGTGGCGGGAGGGCGCGGTGTGGCGCGGGCGCTGCGGCACCGGCGCCGGCCGCGCTGATCAGGCGGCCCGGCAACCCGGCCCGCGGGCGTCCGGTACCGGGCGAGGTGCCCGCTCGGCGGCCAGCACCGACAGGACGCGCCGGGCCAGCACCCGTTCGAACAGGTCGTGGATCGGTGCCGGCAGCGGGATGCGCCAGTTGGGGTGCTCGTCGATGGTGCCCGGGATGTTCGGCCGCACCCGGACGCCGGCCAGATCGTCGAGGGTCACCATGGCCAGCCGCGAGCGGGACGCGGACAGTTCCGCGTACATCGCGGTGACCGCCCGCTCGATGTCGAGCCGGTCCACCCGGTCCGGATCGGCGAGGCCCGCGAGGTCGGCGATCCGGCCCCGGATGGCGGCCTGGGCCTCGGCGTTGACCCGCTTGCCGATGCGCAGGCAGGTCTGCAGGTCCGATCCGTCCAGCAGGCCGGCGATCGTCGGCTGGTCGTGGGTCTCGCAGGCCACCATGGCCCGCTCCGGGAATTCGTCGGGGTGGGTGCGGGTGGACACCCGGTAGGACAGGGTGCCGGTGGCCGCCATCACCTGCAGGGCGCGGTCCTCGAGCGTACCCATGTCCTCACCGACCACCCAGGCGCCGGCGCGGTGCGCCTCCAGCCGCAGGATGCCGAGCAGCGCGTCGCCGTGGTAGCGCAGGTAGACGCCGTCCTCGGCGGGACCGCCGACCGGCACCCAGAACTGCCGCCAGAGCCCCATCACGTGATCGATCCGCAACGCCCGGGCGTGCCGCAGGCCGGCGCGGACCATCGCGACGAAGGGTGCGTACTCGGCGGCGGCCAGGCGGGCCGGATCGAACGGCACGACGCCCCACCGCTGCCCGCCGGGGTTGCCGTGGTCGGACGGGCAGCCGATCTCGAAACCGAAGGCGATCAGGTCCTGGAAGGCCCAGCCGTCGGCGCCGCCGGCGTCGAAGCCGACCGCGAGGTCGAGCACCACGTCAGCGCCCTGCCGGCAGGCCCGCGCCAGCTGCTCGTCGGCGATCCACTGGCACCAGCTCCAGAACCGGATGCGGTCGGGGTGCGCGGCGGCGAACGCGGCGACCTCCGGTGTGTCCGGCCGCCGGTAGCCGGCCGGCCAGTCCCACCAGGCGCCCTGGTACCGCTCGGACAGGGCCGACCAGATGGCGAACCGCTGGAGCGCCGCGCCCTGCTCGGCGGCGTACGCCTCGAACCGGGGACCGGGTGCGCCGCCGATCGCGGCCCAGATGCGTTCCATCGCGGCGAGTTTGACGGCGAACGCGGCGTCCCGGTCGATGAGGTCGGCGGTGTTGAGCGCCTCGCCGGCGTCGGCCAGGTCGGACAGGTCGACCAGGCCGGCATCGGGCGCGTTGGGCACCGCGATGTGCAGCAGGTTCAGGAACAACCGGGACGTCGGGAAATAGGGGGACGGGTTCTGGTGCCGGGACGGCCGGGCGGCATGCAGGGGCGAGACCAGGACGCTCGAGCCGCCGCCGGCCACCGTGCGCCGGGCCAGCCACGCCAGGTCGGTGAGGTCACCGATGCCCCAGGAGGTCTCGGAGCGGGCGGCGTACAGCTGGACGGCCAGCCCGAAGCCGCGTTCCGGCTGGGGGAACGTGCGCGGTACGACCACGACCAGCCGGTGGGCGGCCAGCGGCCCGGACAGCCGGTGATAGCCGTACGGCACCTCCGGCGGAAGCCAGCCGTCGAGGTGCCAGACCTCGCCGGTCTCGCAGACCAACTCGCCGATCAGCTCCTCGTGCCCCCAGTCCGGGGAGCCCACCAGCGGCACCGTGGCCGGCGCCGGCCGCGGCGCGTCGCCGAGCTGCCCGTGCAGGCGGGTCAGGGCCGCGTCGGTGACGAAGCGCTCGACACCGAACGCGTCGAAGAACGCTGTCTGCAGGCCGAGCGGCGTCAGTTCGCCGATCATCCGATCACGCCAGGTCGTCATGTTCGCAGAATCGGCTGCGCCGGTTGCGCGGCGGTCGCGGGACGGGTCGGGATCGGTTGCGGATGCGACCGGGACCTTCGGCCCGGGCGTTACCGTCCGGCGGAATCCGGGTACTGGTCGTTGTTCCAGGCCGCGAGACATCGGCGGAGGGACGCATGAGCGACAGGAAGAGACCCGATGCGGCGCAGGCGCTGGCTCAGGCCGCCGACGCGGCCCGGTACGCCCCGTCGATCCACAACACCCAGCCGTGGCGCTGGGTCGTGCACCCGGACCGGCTGGAACTGTTCGCCGCCACCGAGCGGCAACTGTCACTGCACGACCCGGACGGTCACCTGGTGCTGCTCAGCTGCGGTTCCGCCGCCCACCATGCGCAGGTGGCGCTGTCCGCCGAGGGATGGCGGTACGAGGTAGACCGCCCGGCCGGCCGCCCGCTCGCGGTCATCCGGCCGCTCGACACCGGCGCCATCGACCCGCACGCCACCCGCCGCTACCAGATGCTGCTCGTCCGGCACACCGACCGCCGCACGGTCACCGACGAACCGGTCGCCCCGCAGGCGCTCGACGAGCTGGTCGATGCGGTGGAGGGCGCCGGTGCACGCCTGCACGTGCTGAACCGCGACCAGGTCATCGAGCTGGCCGTGGTGATGGAGCAGGCGGAGCGGGCGGTGGGCGCGGACGACCGGCTGCAGGCCGAGATGGCTGCCTGGGTGGGCGACCGGCGGCCCGACGGGCTCGGCATACCGGAAGCCAGCATCCCGGCGGAACTGCCGCCGACCACCGTCGCCGAGCGCGACTTCGGTGATTCCGGCACCCTGGCCGCGGGCCGGCGCCACGACACCGGCGCCACGTACGCGATCCTGTACGGCCCGGGCGACGAGCCGGCCGACTGGCTGCGCGCCGGTGAGGCGCTGAGCGCGCTATGGGTCGCGGCGACCGAACACGGCGTCGGTGTGCTGCCGCTGAGCACCCCGGTGGAGGTGCCGTTCGCCCGGCACGAACTCGGTCGGCTGCTCGGCGGCGTCGGGTTCCCGTACCTGGTGGTGCGGATCGGCCACCTCGACCCGGACCGGGCCGGACCGGCGCGGACCCCGCGGCTGCCGGTGGACCAGGTGGTCGACATCGCCGACGACTGACCCGCCGGCGCACCGACGCAGGGCGGCGGGCGCCCAGTCAGTGGGCGCCCGCCGTGCGGGTGTGCAGGTGATCAGATCAGCCAGCGGTGCTTCTGGACGAACGGGATCCGGGCCCAGCGCCGGCCGAGGCCCCAGATGTGCCCGGCGTAGGTGGCCGCGACGACGACCAGGGCGACCGCGTAGATGACGTGGTAGTCGACCACCGGGTTGGTGGAGCCGGCGGCCAGCGGCCACTCGGCCACCCACATCAGAACCATGAGCAGGCTGCCGGCGACCGCCGAGAGGCGCAGGCCGATGCCGAGGATGAGGGCCAGGCCGACGCCCAGCATGCCGAGCATGAACAGCCAGTTGGCCCACCAGGTGCCGGCCATCGCGTGGAACACCGACTGGAACGGGCCGACCTCCAGCGAGCTCAGGAAGCCCTTGGTGGGGGAGCCGCCGTTGATCCAGGCCTTGGCCGCCGGCGTCGCGTAGCCGAAACCGAAGGTCTTGTCGAGGAACGCCCAGAGGAAGACGAAGCCGGTGCTGATCCGCAGGACGGCGAGCGCCTTCGCCGCGGTGGTGGTCAGCATCGAACCCGGCACCTGGGCCTGCTCGAGCGGGGTGGCCAGGGAACGCTTGGGCAATGCGTGGACGGTCATCGTTGCCTCCGGGTCACTTCTTGTTTGACACCTCAACCTTCGCGGAGGAACCGGCAGCTCACCGGAGGCGAACGCACCGACCGGTCGGGACCTAGGTCCCGTCCTGCCGGGCGGGGGACGAATGGCCCTGGCAACGGCCGGGTCCGGCGGGTGTCGTGGAGCTTGACGTCCATCCGCTCGAGGAGGCTGGCCATGACTGACCTCAACACGCAGCCGCAGCAGGAAGCCGGAAACCGCGAATCGGTGCTGACCGAATGCGTCCGGGCAGCCACCGCGGCGCCGTCCCTGCACAACAGTCAGCCGTGGCTGTTCCGCATCCGGCAGGGCGCCGTGGAGGTGTACGCCGATCGCAGCCGGCAACTGGAGGTCCTCGACCCGGCCGGACGGGAGTTGCTGATCAGCGTCGGCGCCGCCCTCCTCACCCTGCGCCTGGAACTGCGCGCGAAGGGATACCTGCCCGCTGTGGAGATGTTCCCCGAGCCGACCCGTCCCGATCTGGTCGCCCGCGTCGGTGTCGGACCGGCCGCGGCGCCCAGCCGCACCGTGGAGGCGCTGGCCGCCGCCATCCCGCACCGCCACACCAACCGGTTGCCGTTCGCCCACTCGGTCGTGCCCGCGGACGTGATCGAGGAGCTGACCGAGGCGGCCCGGCTGGAACAGGCCCGGCTCACCGTGGCTGATCCGGTCAGCCGCAACGCGATCCTGAACCTGTCGCAGACCGCCGATCGCGAATTGCGGGCCCGCGGCGGTTACCGGGCCGAGCTGGCCCGTTGGACCCTGCCCGGCACGGTCCGCCGGGACGGCATCCCGCCGTCCGCCTTCGGGCCCTGGGACGCCCTGGAGTGCATGCCGATCCGGGACTTCGGGTTGCTGCAGCCGCAACTGCACCGGACGACCGAGGCGTTCGAGCCGTACCCGACGATCGTGGTGCTGGCCACCGACGGTGACACCGAGCGGCACTGGGTCGCCGCCGGGCAGGCGCTGCAGCGGGTGCTGCTGACCGCGACCTGGCGGAATCTGGCCACCACGCCGGTGAGCCAGCCGGTGGAGATCCCGGCGATCCGGCAGATGCTCACCGACACCACCGCGGGGGTGTGGCCGCAACTGGTGCTGCGCCTCGGATACGGCCGGCCGGCCGCGGCAACGCCACGCCGGCCGCTCTCCGAGGTGCTCGTCTGACGGGCATCCACGGTTGTCGACGTTTTGTAGGGTCGGGCAGGTCTCGTCCATGAGACGTCGCCGGACGAGTACCTGCTGCCCGGCACGCTGCCGGACCGGGCGCTCAGCCCTTGGTGGAACCGAGCGTCAGGCCGGCCACGAACTGGCGTTGCAGCACGAAGAACACGATCAGCGTGGGCAGCGCCACGACGATCGAGCCGGCGGAGAGCAGGTTGTAGTCGGTGAAGAACTGACCGCGCAGATTGTTCAGCGAGCTGGTGATCGGGAACTTGTCCCCATCGGTCAGCAGGGCGGTGGCCCAGAAGAACTCGTTGTAGATCCAGCTGATCTGCAGCGTCGCCAGCGCGGCCAGCGGGGGCCGGCACAGCGGCAGCGTCAGCTGGAAGAACTGCCGGGCCACGGTGGCCCCGTCGACCGCGGCCGATTCGTAGATCTCCGGCGGCAGCGTCTTCATGTAGTTGCTGAGCACCAGCGTGCAGAAGCCGATCTGGAACGCGGTGTTCACCAGGATCAGCCCGAGGTAGCTGTTGAGCAGCTCACCGTCGGAGTTCAGCCAGGTCGGCAGCGGGATCTCGTTGAACGCTTTGTAGATCGGGATCAACAGGGCCTGCGGCGGCAGCAGGTTGGCCGCGACGAAGAAGCCGAGCAGCGTGATGTTGAGCTTGAAGCTGAACCGGGCCAGCACGAAGGCGGCGCAGGCGGACAGGAACAGGGTCAGCAGCACCGCCGGTACGGTGATGTAGAGCGAGTTCAGGAACTTCTCGCCGAACTCGCCGCGTTGCCAGGCGTCGACGTAGTTTTCCAGCGTGAAGCCGCCGAACGAGAAGTAGCCGTTGGCCGCGGTGAAGTCGTAGTCGCGGAACGAGTTGAACGCGCCCCACAGCAGCGGCATCAGCCACCCGACGGCCATCACCAGCAAGAACACGTGCAGCACCACCCGGGGCCCGCGCAGCGGCTGCCGCCGGCGGGGCCTGGGGTCGGTGACGACCTGCGCGGCGGTGACCGCGAGGATGTCCGGGTCGGCCGATCCGGTGGCGAGCGGTCCGGTGGTCATCGGTCCTCCCTCATCGTGGCGCGCAGGTGGATGACCACGTACACCGTCGAGATCAGCAGCATGATGGTGGCGAGCGCGGACCCGAAGCCGACCCGGCTGGCCTCACCGACGATGTTCTGCACGACCAGCGCGGCGATGACCTCGAGCCCGTTGCGGCCCTTGTTGACGATCCAGACGATGTCGAACGCGCGCAGCGACTCGATCACCGTGATGACCAGGATGATCAGGTTGATCGGCCGCATCACCGGGAAGATCACCGAGAAGTACGTGCGCGCCTCGCTGGCACCGTCCACCGTGGCCGCCTCGCGCAGGCCGGGATCGACCGCCTTCAGCCCGGCGAGATAGATCAGCATGATGTAGCCGGTGTGCTTCCACCCGAAGGCGACCAGCACCGCCCACAGGTTGACCCGCGGATCGCCGTACCAGTCGACGCTCGTCCCCAACACGGCGTTGAGCAGGCCCTGGTCGCGGGAGTAGATGAGCTGCCAGATGAAGCCGGTGAGCGCGAGCGACAGGACCACCGGCAGGTAGAACGAGGTCTGGTAGATGCGGCTGCCGCGCAGCTGCTTGTCGCACAGCACGGCGAGGAACATGCCGAGCGGGGTCGGGATCAGGAACAGGAAGACGACCCAGATCAGGTTGTGCCACAACGCCGGCCAGAACGGCGGGTAGTTGGTGGCGATGTTCTTGTAGTTCTCGATGCCGATCCAGTCGATGGCGTCCAGGCCGCCGAAGCCCTCCCACCGCGAGAACGACAGGATGACCGAGGCGAGGGCGGGCAGCCAGACCAGGACGAGGACGAAGAGCAACGGCACCGCGACCATCAGGCCGACGACCGAACGGTCGCTGCCGGTCAGGCGCCGCGTACGCCGGCGTGACGTACGCGGTGCCGGTGCCGGTGCCGCCGTGGGGCCCTCAATGGCGGTCACAACGGCCTCCCGGTCAGTCGACGAAGATCGTCTTCTTCTGGCTCTCGATGCTCTTGAGCAGTGCGTCCACGCCGCCCGGGTTCTTGATGAACTCCTGGAACGCCGGGATGATCACCGTGCTGGCGAAGTCCGGGCGGGTGTCCCGGTCGAGGAACTGCGCGATGTTCTTCGCCGACCCGACCAGCTCGGCCGACTTCTTCTGCAGGGTCGTGTACTTGGACGTGTCGGACTTGCTGTTGGACGAGATGAACGGCTCGCCGATGTTGCTGGCCTGCGCCGACGCGTCCGGGCTGGCCAGGTATTTGAGCAGCTTCTTGGCGCCGACCTCGTTCTTCGGCTCGGCCGACATGCAGAAGCCGTCGATCGGCGCGTCGATCGCGTCGGCGCCGATCGCCGGATCCACCGCCGGGAAGTTGAGCAGGTCGACGTCCTCCCGCTCGTTCTGCGGGAACTGGTCGATCAGGAAGGTGCCGAGCAGGTACATGCCGGCCTTCTTCTGCTGCAGCGTCTGCGCCGCCTCCTGCCAGGTCCGGCCGAGCGGGTCCGGCTGGTGCACCGGCAGCAGTTGTGTCCAGGTGTCGAACACCTTCTTCACCTCGGCGCTCTCCCAGGAGCCCTTGCCGGCCATCAGATCGATGTGGAACTGGTAGCCGTTGGTCCGCATGTTGAGGATGTCGAAAGTGCCCATCGCCGGCCAGCCGTCCTTGTCGGCGAACGCGATCGGCACCAGCCCGTCGGACTTCATCTTGTCCGCCAGGGAGACCATCTCGTCGAGGGTCGTGGGCACCGTGTAGCCGCGGTCGGCGAAGACACTCTTGCGGTAGAACATCGCCCACGGGTAGTACGACTGCGGGACGAAGTACTGCTTGCCGTCCTCGCCGGTGGACGCGGTCTTGAACGAGTCCGGCACGCCGTCGATCGGCCACACGTCGCTGACGTCGCCGATCAGGTTGCGCTTGGCGAAGAACTGCATGCGGTAACCGGCGAACCAGGAGAACACGTCGTCCGGGTTGCCCTGCAGGTAGGTGTTGATGTTCTCCTGGAACGGGTTGTGGTCGATCTCGTTGAGCTTGACCGTCAGGCCGGCGTTCTTCTTCTGGAAGTCGGCGACCGCGGCCTGCCGCTGCTTCGCGAACGTCGTCCCGGTCTCGTTGGAACCGAAGGTGACCTGGCCCGTCGCCGCGCCGTCACCGCCGCCGCTGTCGTCGTCCCCGCCGCACGCGGCGAGGACGGGAAGGGTGGCTGCCGTGCCGACGGCCGCGGCGGCCCGCAGGAACGTCCGGCGGTCGACGGGGAGGCCGACCAGAGAGGGTGACGGGGAACGCTGCGCAGGACGAGACATTTCGCGCCTCCGGAACAGTGCAGGCGGAGCCGGCTCAGCAGCCGCCTGTGGAGTCGGAAAACTGAAGTAACCGGAACGTTCCACAGATCATCCACCGGCGCAATAGAGGTCGGTTGTCACAGAGCGGTTACAGATTG
>DASSAL010000166.1:0-1527 GCA_035685405.1 Actinoplanes sp.
TGCGTCCGCCCCGTCCGCCCCGTCCACCGCCGTGCCGGCCGACGGGGCGGGCGCGCGAGCGGTGCCGGCCCAGCGTGCCGGCGCTCCAGCGGCGCCCGCGCTGCCCGCCGACGTGCTGGCCGGGCTCACGCTGGCCGCCGAGGACCCGGCCGCGCTGCTGAAGACCGAGCACGAGCATCTGGCGCTGGCGTTGTTCAACGCCGACGGCCCGGCTCTGGACGAGCTCGCCCGGATCGCCGACGACCTGCGGAAAGAGGTCAACGGCGAGGACATCACGTACGTGGTGAACCGCAACATCAACTTCACCAACGTCTGTTACGTCGGGTGCCGGTTCTGCGCGTTCGCCCAGCGGGAGCGGGACGCCGACGCGTACCGGCTGTCCGTGGAGCAGGTCGCCGACCGGGCCGAGGAGGCGTGGCGGGACGGCGCGTCCGAGGTGTGCATGCAGGGCGGGATCGATCCGAAGATGCCGGTCACCGCGTACGCCGATCTGGTCCGCGCGGTGAAGCAGCGGGTGCCCGGCATGCACGTCCACGCGTTCTCCCCGATGGAGATCGTCACCGGCGCCGCAAAGGCCGGGGTGCCGGTCCGCGAGTGGCTGATCCGGCTCCGCGAAGCCGGCCTGGACACGATCCCCGGCACGGCCGCCGAGATCCTCGACGACGACGTCCGCTGGGTGCTCACCAAGGGCAAACTGCCCGCCGCCACCTGGGTGGAGGTGGTCACCGCCGCGCACCAGGTGGGCCTGCGGTCCAGTTCCACGATGATGTACGGCCACGTCGACCATCCCCGGCAATGGCTGGGCCACTTCCGGGTACTGGCCGGTGTCCAGGACGTCACCGGCGGCTTCACCGAGTTCGTGGCGTTGCCGTTCGTGCACACCAACGCGCCGATCTATCTGGCCGGCCTCGCCCGGCCAGGGCCCACCTGGCGGGAGAACCGGGTGGTGCACGCGATGGCCCGGATCCTGCTGCACGGGCGGATCGGCAACATCCAGTGCTCCTGGGTGAAGCTCGGCGACGACGGCACCCGGGTGATGCTCAACGGCGGCTGCAACGACCTGGGCGGGACGCTGATGGAGGAGACCATCTCCCGGATGGCCGGGTCGGAGCACGGGTCGGCGCGTACGGTGGCGCAGCTCAAGGAGCTGGCCGCGGCCGCCGGCCGGCCGGCGGTGGAGCGGACGACGGTGTACGGCCGGCGCTAGCGACCGGCGGCGGAGCGGGTGCCGGTGGCGGGGCCGAGCGAATGGCTCGGTGGCGGCCGAACGGCTGAGCAGGATTGCCCGGCCTGGGCAGGAAGATCACGAATCGGGTAAAATCGGACGCGACGCGCCGGATTGGCGTTACCTTCCGGTGCTTCGGAGAGATAGGGCTGGAACGGGACCACGAGGTGCCGGAAAGCACCTCGGGGAAACGGGCCTATTTATCAGGTTCGGCTTGACGACGCACGTCTTACACGCGTGTAATTTCGGTGGGGTTGCGGGAAAGACGTCGGTCAGCACCTGGCATTACGCGTCGGAACCGC
>DASSAL010000167.1:0-5487 GCA_035685405.1 Actinoplanes sp.
CCGAACGCGCTGGCCGCGCCGGGCACGATCAGCGCCCACAGGGTGTCCAGCCAGCCCAGCCGGTCGACGATCAGGAAGTTCGGGATGAGCAGCGTGAACGCCGGCACGAACAGGGTGGTGATGATGACCCCGAAGATCACGTTCTTGCCGCGGAAGTTCATCCGGGCCAGGGCGTACGCCGCCATCGACGCGGCCGCCAGCACCAGCACCGCCTGACCGGCCGCGGCCAGCATGCTGTTGGCGAACCAGCGCAGCACCGGCGTCTGCGAGTTGCCGGTGAACAGGGTTTCGTACGCCCGGACGGTGGGCTCCTCCGGCCAGATCGTCGGCGGCACCTGGGTCGCCTCGCCGGCGGTCTTCAGCGAGGTGATCAGCATCCAGACCAGCGGGGCGATGAACAGCAGGCTCAGCCCGATCAGCATGGTGTACCAGGCGATACCCCGGACCTTGGACATGGTCAGTCCCTCTCTCGGAACAGCCGGAACACGATCACACTGAGGATGAGCAGGCACAGGGTGAGCACGTAACTCATCGCGGCGGCGCTGCCCATCTTGTAGTTGCTGAGGCCCTCCTCGGCGATGTACATGATCGCGGTACGGGTCTCCACGCCCGGCGCGCCCTGGGTGATCAGGTACGACTGGCCGAACATGGTGGCCGACGCGAGGACTGTGTTGATCACGATGAACAGCAGCACCGGCCGCAGTCCGGGCAGCGTGACGTGGCGGAACTCGGCCCACCGGCCGCCGCCGTCCACCTTGGCCGCGTCGTACAGCTCCCGCGGGATGTCCTGCAGGCCGGCCAGGTAGATGACCGCGTTGAACCCCAGCGTCCACCAGACCGTGACACCGACCAGCGACACCCACGCCCACGGCAGGTCGGTGGTCCACGGCGTGCCCTCGGGCAACCCGATCGCGCTGAGCAGCGCGTTCACCGCGCCCAGGTTGGGGTCCAGCAGGAAGCGCCACAGCACGCCGATGACCGCCACACCCAGCACGTACGGCGCGAAGTAGGTGGCCCGGAACAGCGTGCGGCCGGGGAACGCCCGGTTCAGGATCAGCGCGATGCCCAGCGGCACCACGATCAGCAGCGGCACGCTGAACACCGTGAAGATGCCGGTGGCCTGCATGCTCTGCCAGAAGAACTCGAACACCGGCGAACCGCTGTCGATCAGCGCGCGGTAGTTGTCGAAGCCGACGAACGGCTTGCCGGGCAGCAGGTAGTCCCAGTCGTGCAGGCTGATCCACAAGCCGTACACCGCCGGCACCAGCGTGAAGGTCAGGAAGAGCACGACATACGGCAGCAGGAAGAGGTACGGCGTGAGCCCGGCCCCGCGCCGCCGGGGAGACGGCGGGGCCTCCCGGGCGGTCGCGGATTCGGTCACCACGGTCTGCGAGACCATGCTCAGCCGCCGTACTTCTTGCGGTTCTGCTCGAGGATCTGGTTGGCCTTGGTGGCCGCGTCGGACAGCGCCTGGGCGGGCGGCTTGCGCAGCAGGACGGCTTCGTTGACCGCGGTGTTCGCGGTGTTGATGGCGTCACCGATGCCCGGCACCGACGGCGGGTAATGCACGTAGTCGATCTGCTGGGCCAGCGCCGCCTGCTCGGGCAGGGCCTTGAACTCGGCGCTCTCCCGGACCTCCTTGCGGGCCGGCACCTGACCGCCCTTGGCCCATTCCAGCGACTGCTGGCCGATCCAGTTCATGAACACCTTGCCGGCGGTCAGCTTATTGTCGTCCTTCTGGCGCTGCTTGTACTGCACGAACTGGTGCGAGCCGGCCCACACGGCCTTCTGGGTGCCGATCTGCGGCACCGGCGCCGCTCCCCATTGGAGTTTGGCGTCTTCCTTGAGGGTGTTGATGGTCCAGATGCCGTTCCAGTTGAAGGCGTTCTTGCCGTTGCGCAGCGCCACGATGTCGGCGTCCTGGGCCACGTTCTTCGGGCTGTAGCCCTGCTTCACCAGGTCGACGTACCAGGTGAGCGCTTGCACGCCGGGCTCCTCGGCGAACCTCGCGGTCTGCGCATTCTCGTCGAACAGGTCGCCGCCGAACTGCCACAGCAGCGACTGGAACCACATGCTGCCGGTGAACTGGAACGGGGTGGCCCAGCTGCCCTGGATGCCGGCCGTCTTCATCTTGTCCAGCGCGGCCATGTACTCGTCGTTGGTGGCCGGCGGCTTCGCCGGGTCCAGGCCGGCCTTCTCCATCAGCGCCTTGTTGTAGAACAGGCCGAGCGGGTGCACGTCCAGCGGGATCGCGTACCGCTGGTTGTTGTACGTCCCGGCCTGCCACACCGGCGGCGAGAAGTCGGCCTCGGCCAGGTTGAGCGACTTGGCCACGTCGTCCAGCGGCAGGACCACCCCCCTGGCGGCGTTGGTGGCCACGCTGTCGACGTGCATGATGCCGAGGTCCGGGCCGTTGCCGGTGGCGACCGCGGCGGGCACCTTCTGGTAGTAGTCGGCCCATTGGTACACGTTCATCGTGACCTTGATGTTCTGGTGCTCGGTGTTGAACTGGTCGACCAGCTTCTTCATGTACGCGCCGTCACCGCCGGTGAAGCCGTTCCAGAAGGCCAGTGCCACGTTCGGCCCGTCGTAGGAGGTGGCGGCCGGCTGGGCGTTCTGCCCGCCGCCGACCACGGGGTTCGGTCCGTCGTCGCCACAGCCGCTCAGCAGGACGGCGCCGCCGGCGCCCACGCCCAGGCCGAGCAGCCCGCGGCGGGTCAGAGCTGCCTGAGGCGGCTTTGCCGCACTGCGAGAAAAAAGCGGGGGATGTGCGTTCACGATTGCTCCTCGAAACTCAAGGCGTGCCAGGAAATCGGGGGGAGGGCGACGGTGGTGCCGCCGGTGTGTCTGGTCGGTGTGACGCGCTCCGGCGCGCCCGCGGAGTTGATCGTGCGCGGGTCGTCGTCGGCCAGGCTGATCTGCCCGTCCGGGCGCATGGCCGGGAATGCCCGCAGGTCGATCTCGAGGGTGACCGGCTCGGTGCTCCGGTTCACCGCGAAGATCTGCAGTTGGTTGTCGTGCCGGGTGGCGACCGCGTCGACCGCCGGGACGTCACCGAAGCGGCCGGTCGGCATCCTGGGTGACTGCACGGCGACCCGCAGCACGGTTCCCCGGGCCAGCCGGGCGGTGTGGGCGAACGGGTGGAAGACGGTCTGCCGCCAGGCCGGTCCGCCGGCCTCGGTGCGGATCGGCGCGATGATGTTGACCAGTTGCGCCTGGCAGCCGATGGACAGCCGGTCGGCGTGCCGGAGCATGCTGATCAGCAGGTTGCCGACCACCATCGCGTCGGTGACGGTGTAGTCGTCCTCGATCAGCGGCGGCGTCTCCTCGATGCCCCGGTCCTCCGGCTCGGTGAACCGGGACTGGAACCAGACGTTCCACTCGTCCAGGGCGAGGTTGATCCGCTTGGTCCGGCGGAGCTTGGCACGGACGTGGTCGGCGGTGGCCACTACGTCGTCGATGAAGCCGTCCAGGTCGACGGCGGAGGCCCGGAAGCTGTCCTCGTCGTCCTTGTCCGGGTCGTAGTAGTTGTGCAGGCTCAGGTAGTCGACCTGGTCGTACGCCTCCTCCAGGACGGTGGCCTCCCAGGCTGCGAAGGTCGGCATGGTGGAGTTGGAGCTGCCGCAGGCGACCAGCTCGATGTCCGGGTCCACCCGGCGCATCGCCTGCCCGGCCCGGGCGGCGAGGCGGCCGTACTCCCGGGCGGTCAGGCTGCCGATCTGCCACGGCCCGTCCATCTCGTTGCCCAGGCACCAGAGCTTGATGGCGTGCGGCTGCCCGACCCCGTGCTTGCGGCGCAGGTCGCTGAGCGCGGTGCCATCGGCGATGTTGCAGTACTCGACCAGTTCCGCGGCCGCCTCGATGCCCCGGGTGCCCAGGTTGACCGCCATCATCGGCGCGACCCCGGCCCGCTCGGCCCAGCGCATGAACTCGTTCAGCCCGAACCGGTTGCTCTCGATCGACCGCCAGGCCAGATCCAGCCGGCGCGGGCGGTCACCGACCGGGCCGACGCCGTCCTCCCAGCGGTAGTTCGAGACGAAGTTGCCGCCCGGATACCGGACCAGGGTCACGCCGAGCTCGCGGACCAGCTCGAGCACGTCGGTCCGCAGACCGTCCTCGTCCGCCTTCGGGTGCCCGGGCTCGAAGATGCCGGTGTACACGCACCGGCCCATGTGCTCCACGAACGAACCGAACAGCCGGGGATCCACCGGGGCGATCGTGTACGCCGGGTCGATGGTGAGCCGCGCCACTGACATGCCTCTGTTTACAACGTTGGAATCAGCGTTGTAAAGGGCTCGGCGTCAATTTGTTACCGCGGTGTTCCCGGGTTCGGGCGGGGGTGGGTGCGCACGGCTTTGCTCTGAACACCTATCCGCATCACCCGCCGCTCCGTGCGCTCATTGCTCAGGTCGTGCTCTCCCGGATCACCAGCCGGTGCCCCACCTTGACCTCGCGCGGCGGTTCGGACGCCTCCCCCAGCCGCTCGGCCAGCAGGTCGACGGCGAGCTGAGCGATGCTCGCCGTGTCCGGGGCGATCGTGGTCAGCGTGGGCGTACTGAATCGCCCGTCCTCGATGTCGTCAAAGCCGACCACCGCAACCTGGTCCGGAATCCGCACACCGCGTTCCAGCAGCGTGCGGATCGCACCGAGGGCCAGCAGGTCGTTGAAGCAGAACACCGCGTCCGGCGGGTCCGGGAGGCTGAGCAGCCGGGCCATGGCGGCGGCACCGTCGGCGCGGTGGAAGCTCTGCACCCCGGCCACCAGCCGCGGGTCGGCGGGCAGCCCGGCGTCGGCCAGCGCCAGCCGGTATCCGGCCAGCCGCTGGTGCGAGGTCACTGCCGACGGCCAGTCCTGCGCGCCGATCGCCGCGATCCGCCGCCGGCCGAGGTCGGCCAGGTGCCGGGTGGCGTCGGCGGCCGCGGCGGTGTTGTCGATCGCCACGTGGTCGGCCGGACCGTGCCAGATCCGTTCACCGAGCAGCACCATCGGGGTGTCGTCGCCGCCCCGCGCGAGTTCCTCACCGGCCAGCGCCAGCGGGCTGAAGATCAGCCCGTCGATGGCGTGCCGGCGCAGCCCGGCGACCAGGGCACGTTCGCGCTCGGCCTGCCCGTCGGTCTGGTCGATCAGCACCGTCCAGGACCGGCGCTCGGCCGCCTGCACGATCAGGCCGGCCATCTCGGCGAAGTACGGCGACTGCAATTCGGGCAGCGCCAGCGCGATCACGCCGGACCGACCGCTGCGCAACTGCCGGGCCGCCACGTTCGGCTTGTATCCGAGTTCGTCGATCGCGTCCTGCACCCGGGCCCGGGTCTCCGGCGCCACGTGCACATATCCATTGACCACGTTCGACACGGTCTTGATGGACACCCCCGCCCGGGCGGCCACGTCCTTCAAGCCCGGAGGCACCGGCCCCGCCTCCTCGCCCCCTCGGAATCGACAACTGCCCGGACTATAACAACGCCCTCCCCGTTCCCGGCTCGATCATTT
>DASSAL010000168.1:0-8602 GCA_035685405.1 Actinoplanes sp.
CAATGCGGCGCGTTGCGGATCTGGTCACGGCTGGGCGAGCGCCGCGTTGATCTTTCTCAGTCCAGACGATCTTAGTCCAAGCCCTGCCGCAGCGCCGCCGCGGCCGCGACCGGATCGCCGACCTCGACCGCCGCGGCGACCTGCACCCGGATCACCGAGATGCCGGCCGCGGCCAGCCGGTCCAGCGCGCCGGCCGGATCCTCCCAGGTGCACGCCAGGTCGGCCAGGTCGAGGCAGACACCGATGCGGTCGCGGTCGACGGCGGACAACGCCCGTACGGTCTGGTCGGTGGTGTCCAGCACGCAGCCCGGCCCGGGTTGGAAGCCGACCCGCACCGCCCGCCCGGTCTGCCACGCCACCTCGGCCAGCCCGGCGGACAGCCGGCCCAGGATGCGGGCGCAGGCCTTCTCCCTGGCGGTGTCCCAGCCGGCCCGGCGGCCCAGCCCGATGGTGGTGACCGCGCCGCGCACCGCGTCCTCGGGCAGCAGGTCGACCAGGATGCGGGCCAGGTCCAGGGTGTGCTCGAGGCGGGCCGGCTCGGTCCAGTCCGGCAGGTACCGCTCGGAGTCCTCGCCGCCGCCCTCGGCATACGGCACGCCGCTCAACGTGACGACCTCGAGCCCGCGGGCGTCGAGTTCGGCACGCAGCCGGGTACGGGCGCGCCCGTCGACAGCGAGGGCGGCGGCGAGGCGGGGCGGCAGCCAAAGGCTCACGCCGAGGGGACCGTCACCGAGCCGGCCGCGGACCGCGGCGGCCCACGTGTCGAGCTGATCGACGAGGGCGGGCAGCTGCCGCGTGGCCGGGTGGACGTCGAGACCGGAGCTGAGGTGCACGACCCGGCCGGACGGGTGCTGCAACCGCATCAGTGTCCCTCCTCCACGGAAACGTCTCCGGTGCACATGCACGTGCATACGCGCGTGCGTGCCGCTCCAGTATGGACCAAACGGCGGCCGTCGTCCGGTGTGCGGGTGGCGGGCCGCTCGGGTGCCATGACGCCTCCGTCCGTGGGGTTGTCCATCCCGGGATACGAGCGTCGGTCGTCGCCGGGATCAGCGGGCGTACCCGCCGTGCGACGCGATGAGCGGCGCGAACATGATCCTTTGAGGGCTACTTCATTGACCTCAATCAATGCACTTTCGGTTGGTGACCTGCGGCCGGGCGGCGGGCGGACCCGGATCAAAAGCCGCGAGAGAGCGTTTCCGTGTTCGTCATGTGCACGAACGGACGCGTCCCCCGGGGCCGGCGGCGGCATGCCAAGCTGGTCCGGTGAACAGCGTTCGCGAGGTGGTGGTCGTCGGCGCCGGCGTCGTCGGGCTGACCACCGCCGTCCGCCTGGCCGAGGCCGGCCACCCGGTCCGGATCGTCGCCGCCGGCTTCGGCGACGCCACCACGTCGTATGCGGCCGGTGCCACCTGGAGCCCGTACCTGGTGGAGTGGAGCGACCGGGCGCGGGCCTGGAGCTTCGAGACCCTGGACGAGATGCGCCGGCTGTCCGCCGACCCGGCGGCCGGCATCGCGCTGGTGCCGGGCACCGAGGCGGCGCCAGCGCCGGTCGGCCCGCCCGAGTGGGCGGACCGGCTGGCCGGCTTCGCCATGACCACGGAGGTGCCGGCCGGCTTCGTGGCCGGCTGGCGGTTCACCGCGCCGGTGATGCACATGCCGACCTACCTGAGCTATCTGCGCGACCGTGCCCGGCGGGCCGGCGCCACCATGGAGGAACGCACCGTCGACCGGCTGGATCTCGCTCCGGTGGTGGTGAACTGCACCGGCATCGGCGCCCGCGAGCTGGTCCCGGACGAACAGCTGATACCGGTCCGCGGTCAGGTCGTGATCGTGGCCAACCCGGGCATCACCGAGTGGTTCGTGGGGGAGAGCGACCCGCCGGTCTACTACTTCCCGCACGGCGACACCGTGCTGCTCGGCGGCACGGCCGGCCATGCCCGCTCGGACGAGGAGATCCGCGACCGCTGCGCGGAGATCGAGCCGCTGCTGCGGGGCGCGCCCATCGTGGAGCGCCGGACCGGCCTGCGCCCGACCCGGCCGGCGGTCCGCCTCGAGGCCGAGCACCGCGACGACACGCTGGTGATCCACAACTACGGACACGGTGGCGCCGGCATCACGCTGTCGTGGGGCTGCGCCGACGCTGTGGTCCGGCTGGCCGGCGCGTGGACACGCTGAGATTGGCGGCCACCGCGTTCGTGCGGTGACGCGCCGATCTCAGGCCGGCGGTCAGTCGGTCAACGCGCAGGGGGCGAGGGCGTCGAGTCCGGCCGGGCGCGCCGCGGAACGGCCGATGGCGGTGGCGATCCGGTTGATGGTGGCGACCCGCTTGTCCGCCAGCGGGCCCAGGATGGCGTTCTGCACGAAGTTCGGGCCGCGCTGGCCGGCGCTGGTCGCCAGCCGCCGGCTCGCCTATCAGCCGTCGGTACGGGCCGGCGGTGACCGCGGTTCGAGGATCCGGGCGACTTTCGGAAGCGCTCCCACGGGTTGCTTCGGCGTTCCTTAAGTCCCGCTCAAGAGTCGATGAACCTACCATCGCTGGTGATGGACCTGCTGGAACGCGCCGAGCCGCTGGCCGAGCTGGACGACCTGCTGACCGCCGGCGCGGCCGGCGGCCGGGTCGCCCTGGTCGCCGGTGAGGCCGGAGCGGGCAAGTCGGCGTTGGTCACCGCGTTCGCCGGGCGGTGCGGCGCGCGGGCGCGGGTGCTGTGGGGTGCCTGCGATCCGCTGCTCACCCCCCGGGCGCTGGGTCCGCTGCACGACATCGCCCGGCAGGTGGGCGGTGCGCTGAGCGAGCGGGTCAGCTCGCCGGAGAGCCGCCGGGCCGACGTGTTCGACACCCTGCTGACCGCACTCGACGGGCCCCGGCAGCGCGCTCGTCCGGTGCTGGTGGTCGAGGACCTGCACTGGGCTGACGAGGCCACCCTGGACATGGTCGCGTTCCTCGGCCGCCGCCTCCCGCAGGTGCGGGCGCTGCTGGTGCTGACCTATCGGGACGACGAGATCGGCCCGGACCACCAGCTCCACCCGGTCCTGGCCGGTCTGCCCCGCGCGGCCGTCCGGCGTCTGGCGTTGCCGCCGCTGTCCGCCTCGGCGGTCGCCGAGCTGGCCCGGCAGGCCGGGCGGCCGGCCGATTCGGTGTATCGGGTGACCGGGGGCAACCCGCTGCTGGTGACCGAGGTGCTGGCGCAGCGGGTGCCGGACGTGCCGGCCACGGTGCGGGATCTGGTGCTGGCCCGGCTGGCCGGCCTGTCGCCACCGGCCCGGGCGGTGGCCGGGCTGGTGTCCGTGGTGCCGTCGCAGGCCGACGCGGTGCTGCTGCGTGACCACGCCGCCGAGGTGGACGAGTGCCTGGCCGCCGGGGTGCTGATCGTCACCGCGACGGACGGGCTGGCGTTCCGGCACGAGCTGCTGCGGCGGGCGGTGGAGGAATCGCTGTCCCCGGTACGCCGTGCCGCCCTGCACGCCGAGGTGCTCGCCGGACTGTCCGGCCGGCCCGGTGTGGACCCGGCCCGGCTGGTGCACCACGCCCACCACGCCGGGGACCACGCGGCCGTGCTGCGCTGGGTGCCGGTGGCCGCCCGGCGGGCCGCCGAGGTGGGCGCCTACCGGCAGGCGGCGGCGCACTACGCGACCGCGTTGCCGCTGACCGCGGACCAGCCGGCGGCGGACCGCGCCGAGACGCTCGAGGCGTACTCGCTGGCGGCGTACCACGGCGGGCTCACCCCGGAGGCGCTGGACGCCGTCCGGCAGGCGCTGGCGCTGCGGGAGAGCACCGGCGACGCCGAGCGGATGGGCGAGGACCTGCGCTGGGTGTCCCGGCTGAGCTGGTGGAACGGCCGGCCGGACGAGGCCCGCGCGGCCGCGGTGCGCGCCATCGAGGTGCTCGAGACGCTGCCGCCGGGCGCCGCCCTGGCCGCCGCGTACGGCCAGCTGTCCGGGCTGCATCAGCTGCGCGACGAGCTGGCCGACGGGATGCGCTGGGCGCAACGGGCCCGGGAGCTGGCGCGCCGGGTCGGTGACCTGCGAACCGAGCTGCGCGCGGCCGTGCACATCGGTTCCATCCGGCTGAAGACCGGCGATCCCGCCGCCGCGATCGCCCTACTCGACGACGCGCACCGGCGGGCGGTCGCCGCGGGCTACGACGACGATGCCGGCCTCGCCCTGGTCAACGTCGCCACCATCGCGATGGACCGCGGCGACTTCGACGTGGCGCCCGCGGCGCTGGACCGCGCCCTGGACTTCACCATGGCCCGTGATCTGGACGGCTACACCCGTCACACGCTCGGGCACCGGGCCCGGCTGCGGCTGCTGCGCGGCGACTGGCGCGCCGCCCGGGCGGACGCCGACCAGTCACTGACCGGGCCGGAGCAGCCCGGTGCCGCGCTGGTGCCGGCGTTGGTCGTGCGCGGGCTGATCCGGGTGCGCCGCGGCGAGCCCGGCGGCCGGGACGACCTGGAGCTGGCGGCGGCCCGCGCGTTCCGCACCGGCGAGGCGCAGTTCGTCGCGCCCGCTGTGGCCGCGCTGGCCGAGCTGTCCTGGCTCACCGGCCGCCCGGACCGCGGCGCCGCCGAGGCCAAGCGCGGCCTCGAGGTGATCGAGCGCGCCGGGAACCCCTGGTGGCTAGGCGAACTGGCGTTCTGGTGGTGGCGCTGCGGCGGGCCCGGTGCGGCGCCCGGCCCGGCCGCTCAGCCGTTCCGGCTGTTGATCGACGGCGACTGGCCGGGCGCCGCCGAGGAGTGGGCGGCGCGCGGTTGCCCGTATCTCCGGGCGGAGGCGCTGGCCTGCGGCGACGGCGAGGCGATCGCCGAGGCGGTGCGGATCTTCGACGGCTTCGGCGCGGTGGTGGCCGCTCGCCGGGCCCGCGCCCGGTTGCGGGACCTCGGCCTGCCGGTGCCGCGCGGGCCGCGGGCGACGACCGCGGCCGACGCGGTCGGGCTGACCGCGCGCCAGGCGGAGGTGCTGCGCCTGCTCGCCGACGGGCTGAGCAACGCCCAGATCGCCGCCCGGCTCACGCTGTCCGCCAGGACCGTCGACCACCACGTCTCCGCGGTGCTGGCCAAGCTGGGGGTGCGCACCCGGGGCCAGGCCGCCGCCGCGGCCCGGAACTGGGGAACCGCTCCGCCAACATAGGGAGTTCCGCCCATGCGGCCCGGACCGCGGCGCCCGTAGCTTCCCCGGCATGACGACACTGACTCTGGACGGCCTGACGGCCAAGCAGCAGAAGACCTGGGCGAGCGGCGACTACGGCGCGATCGCGACCCTGATCCACCCGATGTCCGAGGCCCTCGTGCAGGCCGCCGACCTGTCCGCCGGCTCCCGGGTCCTGGACGTGGCCACCGGCACCGGCAACGCCGCCCTGGCCGCCGCGCGGTGCGGGTGCGAGGTGGTGGCCGTGGACTACGTACCGGCACTACTCGACCGGGCCCGGGAGCGGGCCGCCGCCGAGCACCTGACCATCAAGGTCCGGGAGGCGGACGCCGAACAGCTGCCGTGCGACGACGGCGAGTACGACGCGGTGGTCTCCGTGGTGGGTGTGATGTTCGCGCCGGACCAGGAGCGGGCGGCCGCCCAGCTGACCCGGGTCTGCCGGCCGGGCGGAACCATCGCGCTGGCCAACTGGACGCCGGCCGGCTTCATCGGGCAGCTGTTCAAGACCGTCGGCCGGCACGTGCCGCCGCCGGCCGGGCTGCGCCCGCCGCCGCTGTGGGGCGACGAGACCCGGCTGCGCGAGCTGTTCGCCGATCGGGTGACCGACCTGCGCGTGACCAAGCGCCACTTCGTCTTCCGCTTCGGTTCGGCGACCGACCTGGTGGACTTCTTCCGGACGCATTACGGGCCCACGTTGAAGGCGTTCGAGGCGCTCGGCGAGGACGGCGGCAAGCAGCTGTACGACGACCTGGTCGAGCTGACCGACCGGCACAACGCCGCCGACGACGGCACGCTCAAGGTGCCGGCCGAGTACGTCGAGGTGCTCGCCTACGTGGCCGGGTAGGGCAGCCGGTTCAGCACCGCGGTGAGCCGGGCCGCCGCCTCGGTGCCGAGCTTCTCGAACTCGATCCTCATGACCGGCGTCGCCAGCTTGGCGACGCCGTGCATCTCCAGATCCACGTGGTAGGTCACCTCGGTGCCGCCGTCGACCGGCCGGGCGGTGAGGGTGGTGGCCGAGGTGGCCGCCTCGCCGTGGCCGACGAAGACCAGCCGGTCCGGTCCGGCGTCGGCGAGCGTGTACGCCAGATCGGCGCTCACCCCGAGCACCTTGGTCTCGGTGTGCCAGCGGCTGCCCACGACGACCGGCCCGGTATCGTGCCGGATCGCCCGGCGCATGGCCGGATCCCAGTTCGGGGTGTGCCCGAAGTCGATCAGATATCCGATCACCGCCGGCGCCGCGGCGGCGACGGTGAACGTGCGCGCGACGACGATGGACACCCGACCCACCCTATGCGGTCCGCGGATCGCCTGCTGAATCCCGTCGAAACATGATGGAATCGGGCCATGGAGACCGGCGCCGTGATGCGTACGCCGGCACTGCTGCGCCCGCTGGTGTCCGCCGCCGGCCGGCTCCGCGCCGGTCCGCGCGTCGCGGTGCCGGCGCTGGTGGTGGCGCTGGCCGGGGCCGTGGCGACGCTGGCCGGCATCGGCGAGCGCCGCTGGCTGGCGCTGGGCGTCCTGATCGGCGGCGTTCTGGTCGGCGCCTGGTTGGCGGCCGGGGCGTGGTGGCGTACCCGGCACGACGTGGACCTGGCGATCACCGGCGTGACCGCGATCGGCGGCGGTGACCTGACCCCGCGGGCACTGCCCGCCGGGCTCGACGAGCTGGGGGACCTCGGGCGGGCGCTGGACGTCGCCCGCGCCCGCGTGGCCGAGCGGGAGGAGGCCGACGCGGCGGCCCGGTCGCTGCGTGAGGAACAGTTGCGGATCAGCTTCCTGCACCAGCGGCAGTCCGAGCTGCGGCTGCGGGACCGGGCGCAGGCCATCATCGACGAGTCCACCTCGGTGATCGCCGAGGAGCTGCGCGAGGTCACCACGCAGGTGGGCGACGTCCGGCAGGCGGCCGGCACGATCGACAGCGAGATTTCGGCCACCGACGCGGCCACCGCGGCGGTGGTCGGCCACGCCCGCCGGGCCGAAGAGGTGATCGCCTCGCTCGACCACAGCCTGCGCCGGGTGGCCAAGACCGCCGAGCTGGTGCAGGGCATCGCCGCCCAGACCCGGCTGCTGGCCCTGAACGCCACCATCGAGGCGGTCCGGGCCGGCGAGCTGGGCCTCGGTTTCACCGTGGTGGCCGACGAGGTCAAGGAACTGGCCACCACCACCGCCCGGTCCACCGAGCAGATCGCCGAGACGATCCGGGAGCTGGATCGCGACACCGCGGAGATGGCCGGCACGATCTCCGCCATGGTGACCGGCATCGGCAGCGTCGGGGAGGCCGCCACCGCACTCCGCGCCACCGCGTCCGACCAGGGCACGGTGGTCGGCCGGCTGGCCGACCGGATGGGCCGCACCATCGAGCGGGTGGAGCAGATGTCCGGCCTGGCGGCGCAGCTGGACCGCCGGCAGGCCGATCGGATCGCCGCCTCCGGGGTCGTCGAACTGCGGCTGTCCGACTCCGACGAGCCGATCAGGGGCAGCCTGATCAACCTGAGTTCCGGTGGCATGCGGGTGGAGCTGGACCCGGCGACGGCGACCCGGGTCGCGGTCGGCGACCTGCTGAGGACCCGGCTGGGGCCGGACCGGATCGCGGTGCACGCCCGGGTGGTCAACCGAGAGGGCGATCAGCTCGGCGTGCAGTTCCTGATCACCGACGAGCAGCTGGCCGCTCGCATCGAGGCGTACCTCACCGACCTGCTCAGCTGAACCGGCGCACGAACCGGCGCTGCCACGGGGTCTCCACCGCAGCGGGGTGGTAGTGGCGGCGGGCGTACGCCACCGCCTCGCGGGCCGGCACCCCGTCGAGCACCGCCAGGCAGGCCAGCGCCGTACCGGTCCGGCCGCGGCCACCGCCGCAGGCCACCTCCACCCGGTCGCCGCCGGCCCGGTCCAGCACTTCGGCCAGCACCGACCGCAGGTGCTCCGGGTCGGCCGGCAACCGGAAGTCCGGCCACCGCACCCACCGGCACTCCCAGCCGAGGTCCGGTGGCGGCGCGCCCAGCAGGTACACGCCGAAGGTGGGCAGGTGCCCGGACGGCATCGGGTCGCGCAGGCCGCGACCGCGCACCATGCGTCCCGACGGCAACGGCAGCACACCGGCGCCGCCCGGTTCCCAACCGGTCACCTCGTCACGGCCGGGCCGGTCCGGCGACGGCGGCCAGCCACAGCGCCACCGCCTGCGCACCCGGATCCGGGTGGCCGATCACCCGGTCGCCCAGATAACTCGACCGGCCCAGCCGGGCCCGGATGTCCGCGGTGGCCGTGGCGGCGGCCGCTGCCGCGTCGGCCGCCGCACCGAGCGCGTCCCGCCACGCGGCGCCGCCGTTCAGCGCCGCCTCGAACGCGTCCGCCGCCGGCACCAGCGCGTCCACCATGGTCCGATCACCCACCTCGGCGCCGCCGACATCGCGGACGCCGTCCACCGCCGCCCGGAACGCCGCCGCCCAGTCCC
>DASSAL010000169.1:0-6393 GCA_035685405.1 Actinoplanes sp.
ACCACCCCGCCACCGCCGTTGACCGGACTGACGGCGGCGTGATCGAGCTGGGCGAGGTCGCCCCCGGCTCCACACCCGACCCGCGCCCCGGGCAAATCCGCCGGGTCGACATCCGGCGGTACGGGCTCGCCGTGATCGCCGTGTGCTGCCTGCTCGCGGTCACCGGCTCGGCCCGGCCCGAGCCGCGCAGCCTGCCCCTGCTGTGGCGCATCACGGTGCAGGGCGACGATCAGGTCGTGCTGACCCCGGACGCCCTGTTCCGGCTGACCCTGGGTGACCGGCCCACGGTCACCAGCCACGACCCGGCCACCGGCCGGATCCGCTGGTCCCACCGCCTGCCCTATCAGGCCAGTTGGATGAGCACCGACATCGACGGGCTGCTGCTGTTGCCCGGACCCGACCCGTCGGCCGATCAGCCGCGGATCAGCACGCTGGCTCTGGACGCCCGTACCGGGGCGGTGCGCTGGCGCCACCTCGGCGAGGCGAACCCGGCTGGCCGGGACGCGGTGCTGCTCGGGCAGTGGCAGCCGGAGACCGGCACGGTGGACTCGATGCAGCTGGTCCGGCCGGCCGACGGACGGGTGCTCTGGACCCTGGCGCCGACGGAGATCTCCGCCTGGGCGACGCTGGGCCCGGTGACGCGACCCACCCGGCTGGTCACGGTGACCACCGCGGGCCGGATGGAGGTGCGCCGGTTCGCCGACGGCACGCTGATCACCGCGGCCACCGTGCCGTGGCGGGTCCGGACGCCCGCCGAGGACGAGGTCGCCTACCTCTACGGGCAGGTCGATTTGGTGTACGCGGTCCGGACCGACAAGGGCGAGCAGGAGATCGACGCCTACCGGGTGGACACCCTCACCCGCCTCTGGCGCGTCCGCACCGGCGCCGGCTCCAGCCTGTTCGACTGCCGGCCGGTGCTCTGCATCGGCGTCCAGGACGCCGGGGTGGACGGGCGGGACCCGCGGACCGGACGGGTGATCTGGCACGCCGAGGGCTGGGAGTATGCCTGGCCGCTGGCCGACGGACGGCTGGTGGCCCAGTCCCGGACCGGCGAGCGGCTCTCCCTGATCGACCCGGACACCGGCCGGGTGGTGGTCGATCTCGGCCGGGCGATGACCGTCCTGGAGCCGGAGCCGGGCAGAGTGATGACGATCGCCCTGGCCCGCTCGGTGGGGGCCGGGTGGAAGCTGACCGAGCTGGAACCGAGCGGAGAGCTGGTGCTCCGGGGGTCGCTGGGCCGGGTCGGCGACCTGGGCTGCCAGGCCGCGGCCGGACGGGTGGCCTGCGCGGCGGCCGGCGGCGAGCTGACCGTCCGGGACCTGCGGTGACCGCGCCGGTGGTCAGGGGCGCCGGCCGAACTCCGCCTCGCCGGCCAACCGGGCCTGCCGGTCGGCCTCGGCCAGCGCGTCCAGCACGCCGTCCAGGTCGCCGCCCAGCACCAGGTCGAGGTTGTAGGCGGTGTAGCCGATCCGGTGGTCGGTGATCCGGTTCTGCGGGAAGTTGTACGTGCGGATGCGCTCGGACCGGTCCACCGTACGGACCTGTGCCTTGCGCGCGTCCGAGGCGGCCGCGTCCGCCTCCTCCTGCGCCACCGCGAGCAGCCGGGCCCGGAGGATGCGCATCGCCTGTTCCCGGTTCTGCAGCTGGCTCTTCTCGTTCTGGCAGCTCACCACGATGCCGGTGGGCAGGTGGGTGATCCGGACCGCGGAGTCGGTGGTGTTCACCGACTGCCCGCCCGGACCGGACGAGCGGAACACGTCCACCCGGATGTCACCCGGGTCGATCTGCACGTCGACGTCCTCGGCCTCGGGCAGCACCAGCACGCCGGCCGCCGAGGTGTGGATGCGGCCCTGCGACTCGGTAACCGGCACCCGCTGCACGCGGTGCACGCCGCCCTCCCACTTCAGCCGGGACCAGACGCCGTGGCCGCCCGCCGGTGCGCCCCTGCTCTTCACCGCGACCGAGATGTCCTTGATGCCGCCCAGGTCGGACTCCTGCGCGTCGATCACCTCGAGCACCCAGCCGTGCCGCTCGGCGTACCGGGTGTACATCCGCAGCAGATCGCCGGCGAACAGCGCCGACTCCTGACCGCCCTCGCCGGCCTTGATCTCGATGATGACGTCCTTGGCGTCGCTCGGGTCCCGTGGGATGAGCATCTCGCCGAGCTTCTCTTCCAGCGGGGCGACGGTGGCCGCCACCGCGTCCGCCTCGCCGGCGAAGGACGGGTCCTCGGCCGCCAGCTCCCTGGCGGCGGCCAGGTCGGCGCGGGCGGCGGCCAGCTCGGTGTACGCGGCGTGCAGCGGCGCCAGCTCGGCGAAGCGCCGGCCGACCCGGCGGACCAGGGCCTGGTCGGCGTGGATGGACGGGTCCTCCATCCGCTTCTCCAGCTCGGCGTACTCCGCGAGGAGGGCGGTCAGCCGGTCATTGCTCATCTGTCGTCTCCCGACACGAAAACGACGCCCGACCCCGGTTCTCCCGGGACGGGCGTCGTCAAGTCAGTTACTTCTTCTTGCCGGCGTTGACCTTCGCGTACTTCGCCTGGAACTTGGCGACCCGGCCCGCGGTGTCCAGCACGCGCTGCTTGCCGGTGTAGAACGGGTGGCAGGCGCTGCAGGTCTCGACGCGGATCTCGCCGCCCTTGGCGGTGCTGCGGGTGGTGAACTCGCTGCCGCAGGAACAGACCACGTGGGTCTCGACGTACTGCGGGTGGATGTCGGGCTTCATGTGACGCTCGGTCCTCTCGAAATGATCTGGTCGCCGGGTCACCCTCGATGCGCGGGTGGGAACCGGAACCTGGCCGATGAACCAGTCTGCCATGAGTTGGTCCGTGAGGGTTAACGTGGGCACCCCTGCGCATATTCCGAGGACGAGTTGACCAGGCTGCTGATCACCCGCGGGCTGCCGGCCTCGGGCAAGACCACGTTCGCGCGCACCCTCCAGCCGTACGTGGTGCGGGTCAACCGGGACGACATCCGGCGCATGCTGCACGGCCGGCGGCTCTACACCCAGTGGGCCGAGGGCCAGGTCACCGCGGTGCAGCGGGCGGTGGTGGAGGCACTGCTGCGGGCCCGGGCGGACGTCATCGTCGACGACACCAACCTCACGTCCCGGGCCGTCCGGGAGTGGGCCGAGCTGGCCGCGCGGCACGGCGCCACCTTCGAGGTGCACGACTTCACCGACGTACCGCTGGCCGAGTGCCTGCGCCGGGACGCCGAGCGGCCGGAATCGGACCGGGTCGGCGAGTTCGGGATCCGGCGGATGTACGACCGGTTCCTCCGGAGCCGCACGCTGCCGCTGCCGGTGCCGCGCGTGGAGCAGTCCGATGTCCGGTACGTCCCGGATCTGGACCTGCCGCCCGCGATTCTGGTGGACATCGACGGCACGGTGGCCGTGATGGGTGACCGCGGGCCGTACGACTGGCACCGGGTCGGCGAGGACGCCCCGCACCACGCCGTGATCGAGGCGGTGCGGGCCATGCACGCGGCCGGTAACGCGATCGTCTTCTGCACCGGCCGCGACGAGTCCAGCCGGGCCCAGACCGAGGCCTGGCTGGACCGGTTCGTCGGCGTGCCGTACCAAGGGCTGTTCATGCGGCCCCGGCACGACCAGCGCCGGGACTCGACGGTCAAGCAGGAGATCTTCGCGTCGCAGATCCGCGACCACTGGCGGATCGTCGGGGTGTTCGAGGACCGGCAGCACGTGGTACGGATGTGGCGGTCGCTGGGTCTGACCGTGTTCCAGGTGGCGGAGGGGGATTACTAGTGCACGAGTATCCCCGTACGCTCCATCTGCCCGACTCCCCCGGCGCGCCGGCCGACCGGCTGCAGCCGGATCTGTCCTGGCTGGACGGTGAGCTGGTGGTGACCGAGAAGCTGGACGGCACCGGTCTGGTCTTCACCCGGGACGCGGTCCACGGAGCTGCGCCGGCCCCGGCGCAGGCGCTGTGGGCGATGACCGCACACCGGATTCCGGACGACTGGCGGGTCTGCGGCGAGTCGATGTGGGTCCGGCGCCGCGTCCGGTACACCGATCTGCCCGGTGTGTTCATCGTCTTCGGCATCTGGGACGAGACCGGGACGCTGCTCGGCTGGGACGACACGGTGGACTGGGCGGACCGGCTGGAACTGCCGGTGGTGCCGGTGCTCTACCGCGGCGCCAGCATCTCCGAGGCGCGGGCGGCGTGGGCGGCCCAGCGGGACCCGGCCGCCTCGGAGGGCTTCGTGGTGCGCAGCGCCGGCCGCATCCCGGCGGCCGAGTTCGGCCACCGGGTGCTGCAATGGGTTCGTCCGGACCACCAGTCGGCCCCGTGCCCGGACACCGTCGAGGTGAACGAGTTCGCTTAGGGCCTGTCCTGCCGATCCTCGTGGGAGCGAGGCGCGGTCCAGGGGTCGGCTGGCGTCGGCCGCAGGCCAACGAAGATCGGCAGGACAGGCCCTAACCGGGGTGCGGGCAGCGGGCCAGCTGGATCGCGTCGTCGTCGAGGTAGAACGCCGGTCGCTGGTCGAACTCGTCGTAGTAGCGGTGGAACACCGGGGTGAGCGCGCCGGACATCGGCGGCACGATCCAGGTCCAGTCCGCGGGCACGCGGCGGCCGGCCTTCTCCTCGTTGCGCAGGTGCGCCAGGAAGCGTTCCGACTCGGTGTGGTGGTCGGTCAGCTTCACGCCCGCCTTCTGGAACGAGTGCAGGACCGCCCGGTTCACCTCGACCAGCGCCCGGTCCTTCCACAGCGTCGAGATGTGGCTGGTGTCCAGGCCCATCCGCTCGGCCACCGCCGGCAGCACGTTGTAGCGGTCGGCATCGGCGAGGTTGCGGGCGCCGATCTCGGTGCCCATGTACCAGCCGTTGAACGGCGCCAGCGGGTACTGCACGCCGCCGATGGTGAGCCGCATGTTGGCGATCGCCGGGATGGCGTGCCAGCGCAGGCCAAGTTCGGCGAACCAGCCGTACTCCGGGTGGACCAGCGGCACCTCGAGGATCGCGCGGTCGGGTAGCTCGTACAGCCGGACGCCTTCCGCCGGGGTCTGGATGGCCAGCGGCAGCACGTCGAACGGCTCGCCTTTGCCGCGCCAGCCGAAGCCCTGCATCGCGGTGGTGAAATCGATCTGCCGGGGATCGCCGACCGGGCAGCCGTCCTCGCCGCGGTAGCCGGCGTACCGGACGAGTTGGTCATTCCAGATCCGGGCGAACGGCTGGCCCGGCTGCGCCGGGGCGAAGATGCTGATCACCGGGCGGATGGCGCCGCGTTGCTGTGCGCCGTTCGCGGTCTTCAGGTGGTGCACGAGCAGGGCGAAGATCTCATCCGCGGTCCGCGCCCGGCGACGGTCCAGGACGACCAGGCTGCGCCAGTAGAGCCGTCCGATGCATCGGCTCGCGTTGCGCCAGGCCATCTTCGCGCCGTGGGCCAGCTCCTCGGTGGTGTGCACGTAGGTGCCGGTAGCGGCGACCTGCGCCCGCACGATGGCCAGCCGGGGTTCGACCGGACCGAGCCGCGGGTTCTCCAGATAACACTGCCGGAGGAACTCCTCCGCCTCGGCCGGGTCCACCGGCGCGACCGGGTCCCATTTCTCGGTCGGATGGTCGCGGTATCCCGGCACGATCATCCTGCGCCCTCCCCATTGAGTTGACTGCTCAGGAGGTTCGCACGACCCCATAAGGGTCGAAACAGACGCCTTGTGCGACAAAGGGACGGCCGTCGTTCACGGCCGTCCCCTATGTCCGGTTCTGCTGTCGGGAGCTATTCGCCCGGTGTCGACTTCGCGATCTGCATCAGGAACTCGATGTTGGTCCGGGTCTGCTTGAGCCGGTCGAGCAGCAGGTCGAGCGCCGCACCCGACTCCAGGGAGCTGAGCACCTTGCGCAGCTTGTGCACGATGGCCAGCTCCTCCTTGCCGAGCAGGATCTCCTCCTTGCGGGTGCCGGAGGCGGACACGTCGACGGCCGGGAACGTGCGCCGGTCGGCGATCTTGCGGTCCAGATTCAGCTCGGCGTTGCCGGTGCCCTTGAACTCCTCGAAGATGACCGTGTCCATCATCGATCCGGTCTCGACGAGCGCCGTCGCCAGGATCGTCAGCGATCCACCGTTCTCGATGTTGCGCGCCGCGCCCAGGAACCGCTTCGGCGGGTACAGGGCGGTCGAGTCGATACCACCGGACAGGATGCGGCCCGACGCCGGCGCGGCCAGGTTGTAGGCCCGGCCGAGACGGGTGATCGAGTCGAGCAGCACGACCACGTCGTGACCCAGTTCCACCAGCCGCTTGGCCCGCTCGATCGCGAGTTCGGCGACGGTGGTGTGGTCCTGCGGCGGCCGGTCGAACGTCGAGGCGATCACCTCGCCCTTGACCGAGCGCTGCATGTCGGTGACCTCTTCGGGCCGCTCGTCGACCAGCACGACC
>DASSAL010000170.1:0-5532 GCA_035685405.1 Actinoplanes sp.
GCGCGCAAGCGGTTCGCCGCGTTCTCATAGCCCGCGGCGGGCGGCCAGCCGCCGGCTGACCTCCCAGTACCGGCTGGGTGTCAGCCGGGCCAGCAGGTCGGCCGCCTTGGCCGCCCGGGTGATCACCAGGCGGGGTTTGCGGGACTGGACGGCCGCCACGATCAGCTGGGCGGCGTCCTCCGGTGGCATGGTCAGGGCCGCCTCGGCGAACCGGCGGGCCTGCTCGGCCTGTCCGTCCGGATCCGGGCCGCTGAGCCGGGCGTTGGCGGCGATGTTGGTGCGGACCCCGCCGGGGTGCACCACGGTGACGCCGACGCCGCGCGGCGCCAGCTCGTGGCGCAGCGCCTCGGTGAAGCCGCGGACGGCGTACTTGCTGGTGACGTAGGCGACCTGGCCGGGCGGCGCGATCAGCCCGAACAGGCTGGACACGTTCACCAGGTGCGATCCGGGCCGGGCCAGCAACTGCGGCAGGAACGCCTTGGTCATCCGGATCACCGCGTGCAGGTTGATCTCCAGCACCCAGTCCACGTCGGCCGGGCGGTTCTCCTCGAAGGTGCCGGCCAGGGCCACACCGGCATTGTTGACCAGCAGGTCGGCGCCGCGATGCCGGGACGCCACCTCGGCGGCGAGGTCGAGCCGGTCGCCGCCGTCGGCCAGGTCGATCACGTACGTGTCCACCGCGGAAGCGCCCAGCTCCTGGGCCAGGCCGGCCACCCGGGCCAGCCCGTCGGCGTCCCGGTCCACCAGCACCAGGACGGCCTTGCGCCGGGCCAGGTTCATCGCCAGGGCCGCCCCGATGCCGCTGGCCGCGCCGGTGATCACACAGGTCCGGCCGGCGATCGTGAACCGCTGGATCCGAGGGGCCGTCACCGGCTCAGTATGACCGGTGGGGCGCTCAGCCGATCCGCACGTAGACGTCGTCCACCGCGCCGTGGAACTGGTCGTTGTCGGCGTACGCGCCCTTGCCGCCGATGCTCAGCGGGTGCCGGTTGGCCACCGAGAGGCTCGCCGGGATCCGGATCAGGCCACGCTTCACACCGTCGACCAGGATACGAAAGGCAACGCCGACCCGGCGGCACTGGACCGTGTGCCAGCGGCCGTCGGCCACGCTGACCGAGCTGCGGACCAGCTTGATGCTGCGCCTACCGACCCCGACCAGCACACAGCTGGGCCGGCCGGCCCGGCCGTCGATCTGCAGCTTGTACTGGCTGCTGGTGGCCGAGTAGCCCTTCTGCACCACGTTCTGGCCGCCGGTGGTCTGGCTGCGCGCCAGCCGTACGGTCGCGCCGTACGCGATCGGCCGGGTGCCCGGATTGAGGTCGGCGGCATGCCGGGTCTGCAGCACCGCGGTCGAGCACCTGCGGCCGGTGCACTTCGCCGGGAACTGCAGGCCCTGACCGGCGCCGCGCACCACCGGGCGCACCGTTCCGCCGCGGGCGACGATCAACCGCAGGGTGTGCCCGCGGCCGGTGTCGTCGCGCAGTGCGCCGGACCGGCCGTCGAAGTCGTACCGGGCCACCGTCGCCGGGGCGGCAGCCAGCGTCGGCTGCGGGTGGGCGACGGCGAGCAGCAGGCCCGCGGAGGCGGCCGCAACGAGAGATCGCATGCCCGAATTATTACTTGTATGACGTTCTTGGACGCCAAAAGCGGAGCGGATGATCGGCCGATGATGGTCACCGAAACGGACTAATCCGACACCGCACTCACCGCCCGCACGACATCAAGACCGTCGTCGTGCTCGACGGACCCGCCTCGGGTAGAACTTGACTATGGCGCTGCCCCTCGAGGACTACGCGATCATCGCGGACACCCAGACGTCCGCCCTGGTCGGCAAGAACGGATCGATCGACTGGCTGTGCGTGCCCCGGTTCGACTCCGGGGCGATCTTCGCCGCACTGCTCGGCACCGAGGACAACGGCCACTGGACCATCGCGCCGGCCGGCGAGGTGGTCGCGGTCAAGCGGCGGTACCGCGACGACACCCTCGTGCTGGAGACCGAGTTCGAGACCGCGGACGGCGTGGCCCGCCTGATCGACTTCATGCCGCCGCGCGGCGAGGCGCCCGACGTGGTCCGCATCGTCGAGGGCGTGCGGGGTCGCGTACCGATGAGCATGGTGCTGCGGTTGCGGTTCGACTACGGGCACGTGGTGCCCTGGGTGTATCGGGAGCAGGGTGACCTGGTCGCGGTGGCCGGGCCGGACGCGGCCTGGTTGCGCACGCCGGTGCGCACCCGAGGCGAGAACATGGCCACGCGCGGCGACTTCACGGTGGAGCCGGGCCAGCGGGTGCCGTTCGTGCTCACCTGGCGCCCGTCGCACCTGCCGCCGCCGGAGCCGATCGAACCGATCGAGGAACTCGGCGTCACCGAGGGGTACTGGAAGGGCTGGGTGTCGGCGTGCACGTACGAGGGTGAGTGGCGCGACGCGGTGGTCCGCTCGCTGCTCACCCTGAAAGCGCTGACCTACGCACCGACCGGCGGCATCGTGGCCGCGGCGACCACCTCGCTGCCGGAGAAGCTGGGCGGGGTGCGCAACTGGGACTACCGGTTCTGCTGGCTGCGGGACGCCACCATCACCCTGCAGAGCCTGCTGTACTCGGGCTTCCAGAGCGAGGCGCAGGCCTGGCGCAAGTGGCTGCTGCGGGCGATCGCCGGCGACCCCAGCCAACTGCAGATCATGTACGGCGTGGCCGGTGAGCGCCGCCTCGACGAGTACGTGGCGACCTGGCTGTCCGGGTACGACGGCAACCCGGTGCGGATCGGCAACGCCGCCGCCGAGCAGTTCCAGTTGGACGTCTACGGCGAGGTGATGGACGCGCTGCACCAGGGCCGGCGGGCCGGCCTCAAGCGGGACGACCCGGCGTGGGGCCTGCAGGTGAAGCTGATGGAGTTCGTCGAGCAGCACTGGCAGGAACCGGACGAGGGCATCTGGGAGGTGCGCGGCGGCCCCAAACAGTTCACCCACTCCAAGCTGATGGCGTGGGTGGCCGCCGACCGCGCCGTCAAGGCGGTGCAGGACTTCGACCTGGACGGCCCGGTGGAGCGGTGGATCGAGCTGCGCGACACCATCCGGGAAGACATCCTGAAGAAGGGCTACGACAAGAAGCGCAAGACCTTCACCCAGTTCTACGGATCCGCGGAACTGGACGCGGCGCTGCTGATGGTGCCGCTGGTCGGCTTCCTGCCGGCCACCGACGAGCGAGTCGTCGGCACGGTCGCCGCCATCGAGGAACACCTGATGCAGGACGGCTTCGTCCAGCGCTACACCCAGCATCCCGGCACCGATGTGGACGGGCTCCCGCCGGGCGAGGGCGCCTTCCTGGCGTGCACGTTCTGGCTGGCCGACAACTACGCGCTGATGGGCCGCCACGACGAAGCGCGCGTCACCTTCGAGCGGCTGCTGGCATTGCGCAACGACGTGGGGCTGCTGTCGGAGGAGTACGACACCGAGGCGCAGCGCCTGGTCGGCAACTTCCCGCAGGCGTTCAGCCACGTGCCGCTGATCGACACCGCCCGCACGCTGACCACCGCCCACGCCCACGCCCCGTCGTCCGACCGGGCGCACGAGGGGCTCAGGACCGAAGGGCTCAGGCCGGCCGGCTGAGCATCGCCACGATCGTCGCCGGGTCGGTCGCCTCGCGCAGCGCACGGGCGCGCCGGGGGTCGAGCAGGATGTCGGCGAGCACGGTCAGCAGTTCGATGTCGCCATCCCCCCGGGCGGCGACGGCCACGCACACGGTGACCCGCCCGCAGCCCCAGTCCACCCCGCGGGGCAGCCGCAGCACGGCGACCGCATCCCGGTTGACCAGCGAGCGGGCCCACGCCAGGCCGTGCGGGACGGCCACCCCGGCACCCAGGTATGTGGACATCGTCCGCTCCCGCGCCAGCATCGCGTGCCGGTACGCGGGCTGCACCGCGCCGAGTTCCTCGAGCACGTCGGCGCAGCGGTGGACGGCCGCGATCCGGTCGGCCGCGCATACCGCGGTGCGGACCGCCCGGGGATCCAGCGCACGTCCCAGCACACCGCCATTTTTATCGGTATCGCTGCGGCCCACCAGGGTCAGAGGTATTCCTCCGGACGGTTGGACCGGGCCGGCGTGCCACGGTCCCGGCCGAACAGCTTCCATCGCCGCTTCTTCGGCTCGGCGGCGCGTTGCACCTCGCCGTTCAGCACGGCCAGCCGGTGCTGCGCGACCGGGTTGTCCGGCTCCAGCCGCAGTGAGATGAGCAGGGCCTGCCGGGCCTGGTCGGGGTGGCCCAGCGCGTCCAGCGTCACGCCGTGCGTGAAGTAGTAGTGCGCCTCGTTCGGATCCAGGGCGATCGCGGTGCGGGCGGCCTGCTCGGCGTCGGCGAGTTGCCGATCGGCGGCCAGCAGCGCCCAGGCCACCCGATCCTGCCAGAGCGGGTTCTTGGGTTCGGCGATGACCGCCCGGTAGGCCATCGTGACGGCTTCCTCGTGCCGGCCCTTGAGGGTGAGCGCGCGGCTCGCCGTGGCCAGCGGGCGCGGGTCGTCCGGGGTCAGTTCAATGGCCTTGGCGGCAGCGTCCAGGGCCAGGTCCACCTGGTCCAGCACCAGCCGGATGCGGGCCATCAGGATCCACCCGGCCGCCGACTCCGGGTCCAGCTTGAGCACGTTCTCCAGCAGCATCGCGGCCTTGGCCGGGTCGACCCGCTCGAACAGGGCGCTGGCCCGGGCCACACCGAGTTCGGTCGGCGACATCCCGGCCAGAGTGGTGTCTCCCGTGCTCGCGTCCGCCGGACCCGGGCTGGGGGTGGTCGACTGGGCGAGATCGGTCATCAGCACACTCCGGCCTGCGCGAGGTTAGGGCTCACCGGCCATCATCGGCACAAACTCCGCCGATCTCAGCGAAATGCGCGATTCTCCTCCCTTCGATCGGCCGCCCGGCCTGCGGTCAGGCCGGGTCACCGCCGGTCGGCAGCCACCCGCCGGAACGGAGGTGGTCGTGCGGCTCGACGGCCGGCACCGTCGCGAACGCCCGCACCGGAAAGGTGCCGAACGCGGCCACCCGGGGCGGGACCGCGGTGAACCGGGCACCGGTCGGCGGCAGGTCTTCCAGACCGGTCAGGTGTTCCACGATCGGGATGCCGGCGCCCAGCAGGATCGAGTGCGCCGGGCGCCGCCCGCCGCCGTCCGGCGAGATGTCGTCGATGTTCACCGCGTCGATGCCGACCAGCGCGGCGCCGTGCTCGGCCAGCCAGGTGGCGCCGGCCTCGGTGAGGTAGGGCGCATCCACCGCGTACGCCGGGGTGGCCCAGCGCCGGTCACCGCCGGTGTGCAGCAGGACGGCCCGGCCGGCCACGTCCAGCGCGGCCAGCGCTCCCACGTCCACCGCGCGGGCGCCGCTGCCGACCGTCCGGACCACCACGGCGGGCAGGTCGGCCAGCCGCTCCAGTGGCAGCCCGGCCAGGTCGGTGCCGTCGGCGTACCGGTGGAACGGGCTGTCCAGGTAGGTGCCGGTGTTGCTCACCATGCTGATCCGGCCGATGGTGAATTCGGTGCCCTCGGCATAGCG
>DASSAL010000171.1:0-19559 GCA_035685405.1 Actinoplanes sp.
CCCGGTCCGCCGGCCGCAACGCCCGGGCGATCAGCCCATGAGGTGCTGAGAATCCGCCGGACAGCAGGACTTATTCCGTACGCAACAGCGTTTTGATCAGTAGCAGTGCCAACGAGGGGGAGCACCATGGCCGGGGACGGCATCACAGCAGGTCGGCAGCGCAGCCGCGTGAGCGGCACGAGCGCGCCGAGCGGGGGGCTGCGCGTCGAGCGCGTCTGGACGACCGCGGGCGTCCACCCGTACGACGAGGTGGAATGGGAACGCCGTGACGTCGTGATGACGAACTGGCGGGACGGCTCGGTCAACTTCGAGCAGCGGGGCGTCGAGTTCCCCCAGGAGTGGAGCGTCAACGCGGCCAACATCGTCACCACGAAGTACTTCCGGGGCGCGATCGGCACCCCGGAGCGCGAGTGGTCGCTCAAGCAGCTCATCGACCGGGTGGTGAAGACGTACCGCAAGGCCGGTGAGGACCACGGTTACTTCGCCGCCCCGGCCGACGCCGAACTGTTCGAGCACGAGTTGACCTGGATGCTGCTGCACCAGGTGTTCAGCTTCAACTCGCCGGTCTGGTTCAACGTCGGCACCAAGTCGCCGCAGCAGGTCAGCGCCTGCTTCATCCTGTCCGTGGACGACTCGATGGACTCGATCCTGGACTGGTACAAGGAGGAAGGGCTGATCTTCAAGGGCGGCTCCGGCTCCGGCGTCAACCTGTCCCGGATCCGCTCGTCGAAGGAGCTGCTGTCGTCCGGGGGGACCGCCAGCGGCCCGGTCAGCTTCATGCGCGGCGCCGACGCCAGCGCGGGGACCATCAAGTCCGGCGGCGCCACCCGGCGGGCCGCCAAGATGGTCATCCTGGACGTGGACCACCCGGACATCGAGGAGTTCGTCTGGACCAAGGCGCGCGAGGAGAACAAGATCCGCGCGCTGCGGGACGCCGGCTTCGACATGGACCTGGGCGGCTCCGACATCGTCAGCGTGCAGTACCAGAACGCGAACAACTCGGTGCGGGTGAGCGACGAGTTCATGCGGGCGTACGAGGCGGGCGGCACGTTCCAGCTGCGCGGCCGGCTGAACGGCGAGGTGATCGAGTCGATCGACGCCAAGAAGCTGTTCCGCGACATCGCCACGGCGGCGTGGGAATGCGCCGACCCGGGCCTGCAGTACGACGACACCATCAACGACTGGCACACCAACCCGGAGACCGGGCGGATCACCGCCTCGAATCCGTGCTCGGAGTACATGTCGCTGGACGACTCATCCTGCAACCTGGCCTCCCTCAACCTGATGAAGTTCCTCAAGGCCGACGGCGGCTTCGAGATCGAGAAGTTCGTCAAGAGCGTCGAGTTCATCATCACCGCGATGGACATCTCGATCTGCTTCGCCGACTTCCCGACCCGGAAGATCGCTGAGACCACCCGGGCGTACCGCCAGCTCGGCATCGGGTACGCGAACCTGGGCGCCCTGCTGATGGCCTCCGGCCTGCCGTACGACTCGGACGGCGGCCGGACCCTCGCCGCCGCGATCACCTCGGTGATGACCGGTACGGCGTACCGCCGCTCGGCCGAACTGGCCGGCGTGGTGGGCGCGTACGACGGCTATGCCCGCAACGCCGACGCCCACAGGCGCGTCATGCGCAAGCACGCCGCGGCCAACGACTCGATCCGGCCGCAGGGCGTGGTCGCCACCGCTCTGGTGAAGGCCGCCACCCGGCAGTGGCAGGACGGCGTCAAGATCGGCGAGAAGAACGGCTGGCGCAACGCCCAGGCGTCGGTGCTGGCGCCCACCGGCACGATCGGCCTGATGATGGACTGCGACACCACCGGCATCGAGCCGGACCTGGCGCTGGTCAAGTTCAAGAAGCTGGTCGGCGGCGGCTCCATGCAGATCGTCAACCAGACCGTGCCGCGAGCGCTGCGCAGCCTCGGCTACCCCGAGGAGCAGGTCGAGGCGATCGTCGAGCACATCGCCGACCATGGTCACGTGGTGGATGCGCCCGGCCTCAAGCCGGAGCACTACAGCGTGTTCGACTGCGCCATGGGCGAGCGGTCGATCGCGCCGATGGGGCACGTGCGGATGATGGCCGCGGTGCAGCCGTTCATCTCCGGCGCCATCTCCAAGACGGTGAACATGCCGGAGTCGGCCACCGTCGAGGAGATCGAGGAGATCCACTACCAGGGCTGGAAGCTCGGACTCAAGGCGTTGGCCATCTACCGCGACAACTGCAAGGTCGGCCAGCCGCTGTCCGCGGCGAAGAAGGAGAAGGCGCCGGCCGAGGTGGAGCCGGTGGTGGAGAAGGTGGTCGAGTACCGCCCGGTCCGCAAGCGGCTGCCGAAGAAGCGCCCGTCCGAGACGGTGTCCTTCTCGGTCGGCGGTGCCGAGGGTTACCTGACCGCGTCGTCGTATCCGGATGACGGCCTCGGCGAGGTCTTCCTCAAGATGTCGAAGCAGGGTTCCACGCTGGCCGGTGTGATGGACGCGTTCTCGGTGGCCATCTCGATCGGCCTGCAGTACGGCGTGCCGCTGGAGACGTACGTCGGCAAGTTCACCAACATGCGCTTCGAGCCGGCCGGCATGACCGACGACCCGGACATCCGCATGGCGGCGTCGGTGATGGACTACATCTTCCGCCGCCTGGCGCTGGACTTCCTGCCGTACGACACCCGCGCCGAACTCGGCATCTTCACCGCCAAGGAGCGCGCCGCGCAGATCCAGGCCGAGGCCGCCGCCGAGGCCGCGTCCGTCGACCTGGCCGGCATGGCTGCCTCCGCCCCGGTGTCCGCACCGGTCGGCGCGGCCGCCGCCCCGAAGGCGGAGGCTCCGGCCGAGCGGGCGCCGGAGCCGGAGAAAGAGGCACACTCCTCCACCGAACTGCTCGAGGTCGTCCTCGGCACCTCGGCCGACGCGCCGCTGTGCTTCACATGCGGCACCAAGATGCGCCCCGCCGGAAGTTGCTACGTCTGCGAAGGGTGCGGGTCCACTTCCGGCTGTAGCTGACCGGAATCTGCATCACCTCAGCGGCCGCCCGAACCGGAAACGGTTCGGGCGGCCGCCTTTGGTGTCTTCGCGAGTTGAGACTTTCCGCACCGGTCAGCCGAAGCCCGAAATCCGAACCAACCGGCATGTCCCAACTGTCCACTCCAGACATGGGCAGGATCGCCCTGCATGAGTGGATAGCACCGGATTCCGGTGCGCCACCATACGCCCGTCCGGCCCGAAATTCATTACCGCATCTCGTCGATGTGAAGAATCCGAATCCCTGATTCTCGTCGGTCCGTGCCCCCGCTTGAGTAACCCGCACCTGCAGGAGCGGGCCGACTATGGGGGCTTGGACAGAAATGAATACAAAGCTCTGGTCTCGGGGGGCGGCCACGCTGATCATGTGTGCCGTGACCGGTGCGGCGGTCGTGCTGAACCGGGCCGACGATCCGGCCGTGGCGCGCGATCCGCACGCCGCGCACGTCATGCCGCGGGCCGTGCCGGTCGCGGTGATGGCGCCCGGGCCGTTGCCGCGGGCGAACTGGAGCGTCACCGCGGACAGTTCACCCGCGGACACTCCGGCCGGCAATGCCGTCGACAACAACCCGGGCACCATGTGGCGGACGGCGGCCACCGACCTGCCGCACACGTTCACCATCGACACCGACAACCTGGTGTCGATCAGTGGCCTCACCTATCTGCCGCCGACCGACTCGGCGGACGGGCGGATCGGCCGGTACCGCGTCGCGGTGAGTAGCAACGGATCCACCTACGCCGACGTCGCGAACGGCACCTTCGCCGACGACGCTGCGCTCAAGACCGTCACCTTCGCCACCGTGCTGACCCGGTTCGTGCGCCTCACCGCGCTGACCGAGGCCGGAGATCGGGGACTCTGGTCGGCCGCCGCCGAGATCAACCTGCTCGGTGGTAACGACCCGGTGCTGGCCAGGACCGGGTGGACGGCGACCGCGGACAGCCAGGAGACGGCCCGGGGGAACCACGTCGCGGCCAACGTACTGGACGGCAACACCGCGACATTCTGGCACTCGCGGTGGAGTCCCAGCCCTGCGGCGCCGCTGCCGCACTGGCTGACCGTCGACATGCGACGCCTGAATCTGGTGTCCGGCCTCAGCTATCTGCCACGGCAGGACGCCGGCCGCAACGGCACCATCGGGCGCTACCGGATTGAGACCAGCACCGACGGCGCCACCTGGGGCGCGGCGGCGGCCGCCGGATGGTTCGCCGACATCAAGACCGCGCAGACCGTCACGTTCGAGCCGCGGATCGCCCGCTACGTGCGGCTCACTGCGCTGACCGAGGCGGGCAACCGTGGCCCGTGGTCCAGTGCCGCCGAGATCAATCTGCTCGGCCGGGCCAACCCGACGCTGAGCCGGACCGGGTGGACGGTGACCGCCTCGGACCAGGAGACGGTGCGGGCCAACAACGTGGCCGCCAACGTTCTGGACGGCAGCGCGACCACCATTTGGCACTCCCGGTACAGCAGCACCCCGGCGGTGCCACTGCCGCACTCGCTGACCATTGATGTCACGACGGCCCGTTCGCTGGGCGGCCTGACCTACCTGCCGCGGCCCGCTCCCGGCGTGAACGGCCGGATCGGCCGCTACCAGATCGAGACGAGCACCAACGGTACGGCGTGGACGGTGCGCGTCACCGGCCGCTCGTTCCCGGACAACGGGGCGCTACAGACGGTGGTGTTCCCGCCGGTGTCCGCGCGGTACCTCCGGCTCACCGCGGAAACCGAGGCGGGCAACCGGGGTCCGTGGAGCAGCGCCGCCGAGATCAACCTGCTCGGCCCCAGCGGTTCGGTGGCGGCGGCGCGCGGCCGGTGGAGTTCGCCGGTCGGCTTCCCGCTGGTGCCGGTGGCCGCCGCGCAACTGCCCAACGGCAAGATCCTGACCTGGTCCGCCTACGCGCCGAACGCGTTCAGCGGTGGCCGGGGCAAGACCGTCACCGCCACGTACGACCCGGCCACCGGCGTGGTGACCCAGCGGACCGTCACCGAGACCGGGCACGACATGTTCTGCCCGGGCATCTCGGCGCTGGCCGACGGGCGGATCGTGGTGACCGGCGGCAACGACAGTGGCAAGACCAGCATCTACCACCCGGGCACCGACGCCTGGACCACCGGGCCGCTGATGACGACTCCGCGCGGGTACCAGGCCAGCACGACGCTCTCCGACGGCCGGGTGTTCACCATCGGCGGCTCGTGGAGCGGCGGCGTGGGTGGCGTGGGCGGCACGCCACGCAAAGCGGGTGAGGTGTACTCGCCGACCGGCGGCTGGACGGCGCTGCCCAACGCCCGGGTGGAGCCGATGCTCACCGCGGATGCCAACCCCAACGGCGACTACCGCAAGGACAACCACGCCTGGCTGTTCGGCTGGAGCAACGGCACGGTGCTGCAGGCCGGTCCGAGCCGCGCGATGAACTGGTATTCCACCTCGGGCACCGGCGGCGTCACGCCGGCCGGCACCCGCGCCGACGACGTGGACGCGATGAACGGCACCGCGGTGATGTACGACGCCGGCAAGATCCTGACGGTCGGCGGCGCCACCTCGTACGAGAACGTCGCCGCGACCGCCAACGCGTACGCACTGTCCATCAGTGGCACCGCGGTGACCGCCCGCCGGGTCGGGTCGATGGCGAACACGCGGGCGTTCCACAACAGCGTGGTGCTGCCGGACGGCAAGGTGGTGGTGTTCGGCGGGCAGAACTTCCCGGTGCCGTTCTCGGACAACACCGCGGTGCTCAGCGCCGAGCTGTGGGATCCGGCGACCGAGCAGTTCAGCCCGATGGCGCCGGCCGCCATCCCGCGCACCTACCACAGCGTGGCTCTTCTCATGCCGGACGCGCGGGTGTTCACCGGCGGCGGGGGACTGTGCGGCAGCTGCGGCACCAACCACTTCGACGGGGAGATCTACACGCCGCCGTACCTGCTGAACGACGACGGCACCCCGGCGCCGCGGCCGGTGATCAGCACCGCACCGGCCACCGCGGCGAACGGCGAGGACATCACGGTGGCCACCGACCGGGCGGTGGCGTCGTTCGCGATCGTCCGGATGGGCACCGCCACCCACACGGTGAACACCGACCAGCGGCGCATCGCCCTGACCCCGACCACGGTGTCCGGCGGCTACCGGCTGACCATCCCGGCCGATAGCGGGGTGGCCCTGCCCGGTTACTGGATGCTGTTCGCGATGGACGCCACCGGCGTGCCGAGCGTGGCCAAGACCATCAAGATCGGCTAGCCAGCCAGTCACCGAATTCGGCCGGCGTCCGGATGCCGTGGTCGAGGACAGCGGTGTAGATCTCGAAGCCGCTCACCTCGTCCGGGTATTCCGGGCGCCGGTGCCATTCGTCCTTGATCCGCAGGATGGTCATCCGCTGGTCCGGGGTGAGCGTGTCCCGGAGCCGCTCGTGGAACCGGGTCACGCCGGCGTGGTCGTGCTGGAGCCAGATGGACAGGTCGACCCGCCACTGGCCGAGCCGCAGCGCGAGGTGATATCGCCGGTCCGGGCCGTCGTTGCCGCGCTCGTCGGCGTACTCGAAGCCGGTCAGCCCGGGCATGGTCAGCGCGCGGCCGATCAGGGCCAGCACGTCGGCCGGCCCGAAGTCCGGGCCGCCCAGCACCATCACGTCCAGGTCGCGCCACACCATCAGGCCGGAGACGAAGCTGCCGGTAACCAGCGGCGGCCCGAGTTCCTGGAACAGCGGACCGAGCGTGGTGAGCACCTCGGCGGCCTCCCGCTGCAGCGCGTCCTGGCGGGCAATGAGGTCCGCGTCACCCATGAAGGCTTTTTAGCACGTCGCTTGAACGGTTAAGTTTGGACCGTGATCGAGGCCGCCAAGGTCGCGGTCGGCATCACGTTCGTGGCCAACGGGCTCGCACTCACCGGATGGCTGGCCCGGGCCCCCGCCGTCCGCGACGAACTGCAGCTCAGCGCGGCCGGCTTCGGCCTGCTGCTGCTGTGCCTGTCCGCCGCGGCCATCGCCACGATTCCGCTGGCCGGGCCGCTGGTGCAGCGGATCGGACCGGCCCGCGCGGTGTTGCTCGGCAGCTCGTCGATGGTGCTCGGGATGACCGCGCTGGGCGTCGCGACGGCGATCGCATCGGTGCCGCTGGCCGGCGCCGGGCTGGTGCTGGCCGGCGCCGGCAACAGTGCCTGGGACGTCGCGATGAACGTCGAGGGCGCCGACGTGGAACGCCGCCTGGGCCGGACGGTCATGCCGCGCTTTCACGCGGGCTTCAGCCTGGGCGCGGTACTCGGTGCCGGGCTGAGCGCCGGCGCGGCCGCGATCGGCCTGCCCATCTCGGCTCAGCTGCTGCTGACCGCGGCGCTGACTGCGGTGGTGATGAGCCTGGTGGTCCGCCGGTTCCTGCCGTACCGGCCGCCGCCGGCCGGCGCACAGCCGGCGATGCGGGTCGGCCAGGCCTGGCGGGAGCCGCGCACCGTGCTGATCGGCATGGTGATGCTCGGGTTCGGGTTCGCCGAGGGCACCGCCAACGACTGGCTGGCGATCGGCCTGGTGGACGGGTACCGCACCGGTGAGGCGGTCGGCGCGATCGGCTTCGGCGCGTTCGTCACCGCGATGACGCTGGCCCGGCTCTTCGGCGGGTACGCGCTCGAACGCTGGGGCCGGGTCGCCGTGCTGCGGGCCACCGCGGTGTTGGCCGCGCTCGGGGTGCTGCTGGTGGTCGCCGGTATCGGTGTGCCGGCCGTGCTGGCCGGCGCGCTGCTGTGGGGGGCCGGCGCGTCGCTGGGCTTCCCGGTCGGCATGAGCGCGGCCGCCGACGACCCGGTCCGCGCGGCGATCCGGGTGTCGGTGGCCGGATCGATCGGTTACGGCGCATTCCTGGCCGGCCCGCCGTTGATCGGCCTGCTCGCCGACCGGGTCGGCGTGCTGAACGCGCTGCTGTCGGTGTTCGGGGCGCTGCTGATCGGCCTGATCGGCTCGGGCGCGACCCGGCCGCTGGCCGCGGCACCAGCGCCGCGCTGAGCGCCGGCACGGCCGCAACGTTCAACCGCGCTGAGCGCCGGCACGGCCGCGGCGTTCAACCGCGCTGAGGGCCGTCACGACCCCAGGAAGTCGCCGATGATCTGTGCCAGTGCGGCGGGCTGCTCGATCACCATCGCGTGTGACGCGTCGGCCAGCTGGATGACCGGGACCCCGGCCGCGGTCGCCTGCTCCACCTGGTAGCGGCGGTAAGCGGCGTACAGGTCGGCGAACGGTTCCTGGTCCGGCAGATCCCGGGTGGCCAGCACCACCAGGAGCGGGCACCGGATCGCGGCGTACACCCGGCCAAGATCAACATCAGTCATCAGCGTACGCAGCTGCGCCACCGTCTCCGCCGACGGCCGCATCGAGGTCTGCCCGTCGCGATGCACCAGGTTGCGCCGGAACCCCTCGATCCACACCTTCTCGTTCGCGCCCATGTCGCGGGCCGCCATCCGCTGGCGTTCCACCAGGTCCGGCAAGTGCTCCGGTTCGATCGCCCGGCCCAGCCCGCCCTGCATGGTGTCGAAGTGCCGATGCAGCCGGGTCAGCCCGGCCCCGGCCGTCTCGGGATCCAGCCCGGGCAGCTGCTCCGGCCGGGTGGGCGGCGGGTTGCCGTCCAGGCTGACCACGCCCGCCGACTCGGGATGCCGCTGGCCCCACAGCGCGGCCAGGATCCCGCCGAGCGAGTGCCCGGCGACGGCCGGATTCCGCAGGTCCATCTGCACCGCCACCGCGGCGATGTCGGCCAGGGCGGCATCCCAGCTCCAGTCGCCGTCGCCGGAGCGGCCGTGCCCGCGCAGGTCCATGGTGATCACCCGGTGCCGGGGCCGCAGCGCGCGGGCCAGCGTGGTCATCGTCGCCAGGTTGGCTCCGCCGCCGTGCAGGAGCAGCAGCGGCGGATGGTCCCCGCCGAAGTCGCGAACAGCGATCGGCAGCTCGCCGGCGTCGATCAGACGATCGTTGATCACGGTGTCTCCTCCATGGGTTGGCGGACGGCGGATCGATGTTCTGGCTGCCGTCACTGTCCGTACGTCGATGGTCCCTGATTCCGGCCTTCCGCTCCCGCCTGCCGAGCCAGTACGGTGTGCCGCGGATTGTTCGGGAGGACACCGTGCGTTCGCGACTTTTCGCCCTCGGCGCCGCCGCAGTGCTGACCGTGGCGGGCTGCACCGAGGACAAGCCGGCGCCGGTGGCCACCCGTCCGGTCGAGGTGGTCGCGCAGCCCGCGGCGTCGGCCGGCGGTGCCTGCATCCTCTGGGACTACCGGTTCATCGAGGAGAAGATCGGCGTCGCGTTCAGCGTCGCGGCCAGTGACACGGTCGACGAGACGTCCAGTTGTGTGGTGCGCACCGAGGCCGCCGAAGCCCCGTTCCTGGTGCTTACCGTGGTGGCGACGACGACCGCGGACGCCGAGCTGTTCACCGCGACGCTGATGCCGGACCGGGCGACCAGGGTCAAGGGCCTGGGCAAGGCCGGCTACCGGGTGGTGGGCAAGCCGAAGGGAACGACCGGGCCGACCGTCGAGGTGGGCTGGCTCAGCGAGGCCGAGCAGCTGCAGTCGCTGAAGTTCACCTTCCCGAAGGACGCCGCCGACGACGCGGTGGCGGACATGTCCACCCGCCTGGTCGATCTGGCCAGGGCGATGGACACCACGGACGGCGAAGCCGGCCCCGAATAGACCTCAGTGGGCGTCGACGAACACCCGGGACGCCACCTCGTGCGGCAGCCGGATCTTGTCACCCGACCGGTCGATGGTGACCGCATCCCGCTCCTGCGCCACCGAAACGGTCGCGCCCGGGTCGATGCCGGCCGCGTGCAACTGGCGCAGCACGCCGGCGTTGGTCTGCACGCTCTCACAGATGCGCCGGACCACCACGTCGCCGGACAGTCCCGGGAAGGCCAGGTTGCGCTCGCCGACGCTCACCTGCGCGGCGCTGCTCTCGACCGGCTCCTCGTCCGGCACGCCGAGTGCTTCCAGGCCGGGGATCGGGTTGCCGTACGGCGACCGGGTCGGCTTGTTGAGCAGCTGGTAGACCTTCTTCTCGACCGAGTCGCTCATCACGTGCTCCCACCGGCACGCCTCGTCGTGGGCCTCCTCGTAGGGCATGCCGATCACGTTCACCAGCAGCAGCTCGGCCAGCCGGTGCTTGCGCATCACCGAAACGGCGTGCAGCCGGCCCTTCTCGGTGAGCAGCAGGTGCCGGTCGTTCTCGACGGTCAGCAGGCCGTCGCGCTCCATCCGCGCGACCGTCTGGCTCACCGTGGGACCACTCTGATGCAGCCGCTCGGCGATCCGGGCACGCAGCGGCGGAACGCCCTCCTCCTCCAGCTCGAGGATGGTGCGCAGATACATCTCGGTGGTGTCGACGAGATCATTCACGGTGGGTCCTCCCAGTCCGATACTACCGTGCGGCCGGGCCGGAGCGGCCCGGCCGTGCGACGATGGCGGCATGGCGGACGGCACGGTGGTGGTGTGGGACCGGGCCCTGCTCGAGTACGACATGGGCGACCACCCGCTGAACCCGGTGCGCGTGGAGCTCACCATGGCGCTGGCCGAGGAACTGGGCGTGCTGGCCCGGCCCGGGGTGCGGATGGTCGCCCCCCGCTCGGCCGATGACGCGGCGCTGACCCGGGTGCACCGGCCGGAATACCTGGACGCGGTCCGCGTGGCGCCGAACGACCCGTTCTTCACCGGCTGGGGGCTGAACACCCCGGACAACCCGGTGTTCCACCGCATGCACGAGGCCGGTGCGCACGTCTGTGGCGCCACGCTGGCGGCCGCCGAGGCGGTCTGGGACGGTGAGGCCACCCGCGCGGTGAACGTGGCCGGCGGACTGCACCACGCGATGCCGGCCCGGGCGTCCGGATTCTGCGTGTACAACGACCCCGCGGTGGCGATCGCCCGGCTGCTCGACCGGGGCGCGCAGCGGATCGCGTACGTCGACATCGACGTGCATCACGGCGACGGCGTCCAGGCCGTGTTCTGGGACGACCCCCGCGTGCTCACAGTCAGCCTGCACGAGACGCCGCTAGCGTTGTTCCCCGGCACCGGGTTCCCGAGCGAGACCGGTGGCACCGGCGCCGAGGGCAGCGCGGTGAACGTGGCCCTTCCACCGGGCACCGGGGACGCCGGGTGGCTGCGCGCGTTCCACGCCGTCGTACCGTCGATCGTCCGCGCGTTCGCCCCCGAACTGATCTTCACGCAGTGCGGCGCCGACACCCATCACCTCGACCCACTGGCCGATCTGCGGCTGACCGTGGACGGCCAGCGCGCCGCGTACCTGGCGCTGCGCGACCTGGCCGACGAGCTCTGCGACGGGCGCTGGGTGGCGACCGGCGGCGGCGGGTACGCCCTCGTCGAGGTGGTACCGCGAGCCTGGACCCATCTGCTCGCGGTGGCCACCGGCGACCCGCTGGACCCGGGCACGCCCACCCCGCGGCGGTGGCGCGACCTGGCGGCGCAACGGCGACCGGGCACCGAGGTGCCGGAGACGATGACCGACGGCACCGATCCCCAGGTGGAGCCGTGGCAGCCCGGCACCACCCCGGATCCGGTGGACAAGGCCATCCTGCACACCCGGCTGGCCGCGTTCCCGTTGCACGGCCTCGACCCGTACGACGTCCGGGACTGATCGATGGCCGCCGACCGGAGCGCGGACGTCCTGCTGTCCGACGGCAGTACGGTGCACCTGCGGCCGATCCGGCCGGCGGACGCACCGGCCATTGTGGACTTCCACTCCCGGATGAGCGACCGGACCAGGTATCTGCGGTACTTCTCGCCCTATCCGCGGATCCCGGAACGCGACCTGGAACGCTTCGTCAACGTCGACCACGCCGACCGGGAGGCGTTCGTGACGGTCACCGGCGGCCGGATCACCGCGGTGGGCCGGTACGAACGGCTCGGCCCGGACTCGCCGGACGCCGAGGTGGCGTTCGTGGTCGAGGACGCGCACCAGGGCCGCGGCATCGGTTCGGTGCTGCTGGAACACCTCGCCGAGGCGGCCCGGGAACACGGCATCACCCGGTTCGTCGCCGAGGTGCTGCCGCAGAACGGCAGCATGCTGCGGGTGTTCAGCGACTTCGGCTATCAGGTGCGGCGGCGGTACGAGGACGGCGTGGTGCACCTGAGCTTCCCGATCGCACCCACCGAGAAGTCCCGTGAGGTGCAGGAGAGCCGCGAGCACCGCACCGAGGCCCGGTCCATCGCCCGGCTGCTCAGCCCGCGCGGCGTGGCCGTGTACGGGGCCAGCACCAGCGGGCAGGGGATCGGGGCGGCGCTGCTCGGTCACCTGCGCGACGGCGGGTACACCGGCGCCATCGTGCCGGTGCACCGCAACGCCGACCGGGTGGCCGGACTGCCCGCGCACCCGTCGGCCGCGGACGCCGGGGTGCCGGTCGACTTGGCGGTGGTCGCGGTTCCGCCGGACGGCGTCCTGGAGGCGGTGCACGACGCGGCCGCGGCCGGAGCCGGGGGAGCGGTGGTCGTCTCGGCCGGCTTCGCCGAATCCGGCCCGGAGGGCGCGGCCGCGCAGCGCGCGCTGATCGAGGCGGCACACGATGCCGGGATGCGCGTGGTCGGCCCGAACTGCCTGGGGGTGGCCAACACCGATCCGGCGGTACGCCTGAACGCCACGCTCGCGCCGGTGCTGCCGGCCGCCGGGCGGGTGGGTTTCTTCAGCCAGTCCGGCGTGCTCGGGGTGGCCCTGCTCGCCGAGGCGGACCGGCGCGGTCTCGGCCTGTCCAGCTTCGTCTCGGCCGGTAACCGGGCCGACGTGTCCGGCAACGACCTGCTGCAGTACTGGCAGGACGACCCGCACACCGACGCCGTGCTGCTCTACCTGGAGACGTTCGGCAACCCGCGCAAGTTCGCCCGGATCGCCCGGCGGATGAGCCGGATCAAGCCGGTGGTCGCGGTGGCCTCGGCGACCCGCCCGCCCGGCCTGGCCGGTGACCTGCCCGGCCCGGACGCGAACGCGGTCACCGCGCTGTTCGCCCGCTCCGGCGTGATCCGGGTGGACACCGTCGCGGAGCTGTTCGACGTCGGCCTGCTGCTGGCCCATCAGCCGCTGCCGGCCGGGCGGCGGGTGGCCGTGGTGGGCAACTCGTTCGCGCTGTCCCGGCTGGCGGTGGCGGCCTGCCGGGCGAACGGGCTGACCGTCGCACCCGGTTATCCGCAGGACATCAGCCCGCAGGCCGGTGCCCGCCAGTTCGCCGACGCGCTGGCCGCCGCGGCCGTCGACGAGGCGGTGGACGCACTGGTGGTGGTGTTCGCGCCGCCGTTGCCCGGCCAGTTGCCGGATGAGGACGTGGACTTCGCCGCCGCCCTGGCCGGTGTGGCCCTGGCCGGCGAGAAGCCCACGGTGGCCACGTTCCTGCTCGGACAGTTGCCACCCCGGGTGCCGGCGTACCCGTCGGTGGAGGAGGCGGTGCGGGCGCTGGGCCGGGTGGCGTCCTATGCGGACTGGCTGCGCCGCCCGCCCGGAGTGCTGCCCACGTTCGACGTGGCACCGGTCGATGTGGACGCTCCCACCCCGGACCTGCTGGCGGCGTACGGTATTCCGGTCGTCCCGTCGCTGACCGCCGGCACCGTCGACGAGGCGCTGGCGGCGGCCGGCACGCTCGGCTACCCGGTGGCGTTGAAGGCGGCCGGGCAAGCCCTGCGGCACCGCATCGACCTGGGTGCGGTGCGTCTCGCCCTGGCCGATGCCGACGACGTCCGGGCCGCGTACGCCGACCTGCGGTCCGCCTTCGGACCGGACGTGCTGGTGCAGTCGATGGTCGCGCCGGGCGTGGCGTGCACGGTCGAGGTGGTCGAGGACCCGGCGTTCGGCCCGGTGGTCGGCTTCGGGCTGGGCGGCGTGGCCACCGAACTGCTCGGCGACCTGGCCTGGCGGGCGGCGCCGCTGACCGACCGCTCCGCCGAGGCCCTGGTCGACGAACCCCGCGCCGCCCCGCTGCTGCACGGCTACCGCGGTTCCCAGCCGGTGGACCGGGCGGCGCTGATCGACCTGCTGCTGCGGGTCGGCAAACTGGCCGACGACCACCCCCGCCTGCGGTCGCTGTCGCTGAACCCGGTGCTGGCCCGGCCGGACGGATACTCGGTGCTGCACGCCGCCGTCACGGTCGGCGCCTCCGCCGCCCGCCGCGACTCCGGTCCGCGCCGCCTGGTCAATCCCTAGATCGGACCGGGCGTGGCCCCGGAGTCGGCGGCATCCGGCCCGGTTGTCCGGCGAGCGGCGGAACCCGCGTACCGCAACGGAAAGGGCGGAGCCGCCACCGGCCCCGCCCTGCCCGCCCACCCGCTCAGCTCGCGTAGGCCTCCAGCCGGCTGGCCCGCTCCGGTGAGCGCAGCTTGGACATCGTCACCTTCTCGATCTGGCGGATCCGCTCCCGGCTCAGCCCGAACTCACGGCCCACCTCGTCGAGCGTGCGCTGGCGGCCGTCGTCCAGGCCGAACCGCAGCCGGATCACCGCCGACTCGCGCTCGGACAGGGTGGCCAGCACGATCTCCACCTCGTTGCGCAGCTCACCCCGGGCCAGGCCGTCGCCCGGCTCGCCGCGCGGGTCCACCCCGACCACGAAGTCACCGAGCGCGCTCTCGCCGTCCTCGCCGACCGCCTGGTCCAGGCTCACCGGCTCCCGGTCGTACGAGATGAGCTCGATGATCTGGTATTCCGGCACGTCCATCGCCTTGGCGATCTCCGCGACGGCCGGCTCCCGGCCGAGCTTGGTGGCCAGGTCGCGGCGGGCCCGGACCATGCGGTTCACCTGCTCCACCATGTGCACCGGGATGCGGATGGTGCGGGCCTGGTCGGCCATCGCCCGGGTGATCGCCTGGCGGATCCACCAGGTGGCGTACGTGGAGAACTTGTAGCCCTTGGCGTAGTCGAACTTCTCCACCGCGCGGATCAGGCCGAGGTTGCCCTCCTGGATCAGGTCGAGGAAGGCCATGCCGCGTCCGGTGTACCGCTTGGCGATGCTGACGACGAGGCGCAGGTTGGCCTCGAGCAGGTGGTCCTTGGCGGCCTTGCCCTCCGCGATGATGATCTCCAGCAGCGGCGCCAGGCTCTCGTCCGCGCTCGGCAGCTTGTCCTCGGCGTAGAGGCCGGCCTCGATCCGCTTGGAGAGGGTGACCTCCTCGACCGCGGTCAGCAGGCGGGTGCGGCCGATGCCGTTCAGGTATGCCCGGACCAGGTCGGCGGAGACGCCGCGCTCGTCCGTCGCGTCCAGGTCGGCCAGTGGCTCGACACCGTCCGCCATGCTGTTCTCGATGCTCATCTGCAGGACCACCTTTCAGTCCCCTCCCCGCGAAACGCTGTGTGCGTTGCCGGCCACAGTCGTGCCGGTGATCACAAGCTTGGCGGGCCGGGCGTTAAGCCGAGGTGAGGCAACCGGCCGGGTGGCATGAATCAGGGAGAACCCTGAGGCGAGGTGCCAGGTATGTCCGAGATATGTGGCTGGAGGATGGCCGATAATCTGCGGGACGACACTTCTTCTCGAGGGGAACCAACGTGGTATTCAAACGGATGATGCAGGCGATGGGCGTCGGTGGCCCGTCCGTGGACACCGTGCTCACCAACCCGAACTGCCGGCCGGGCGGATACCTGGAAGGCACCGTGCACGTGATGGGCGGCGACCATGCCACCGACATCGAATACGTGGCCATCGGCCTGATCACCCGGGTCGAGGTGGAGGCCGGTGACAGTGAGTACAGCTCCGACCAGGAATTCCACCGGCAGCGGCTGACCGGTTCGTTCCGGCTCGATCCGGGGGCGCGGCACGACATCCCGTTCCGCTTCGACGTGCCGTGGGAGACGCCGATCACCGAGGTGTACGGCCAGCGCCTGCACGGCATGACGATGGGCCTGACCACCGAGCTCGAGGTGGCCCGCGCGGTGGACAAGAGCGACCTGGACCCGGTCAGCGTGCACCCGTTGCCCGCCCAGGAGCGGATCCTGGACGCCCTGCTGCGGCTCGGTTTCCGGTTCAGCCGGGCCGATGTGGAGCGTGGCCGGGTGCACGGGGTGCAGCAGCAGCTCCCGTTCTACCAGGAGATCGAGTTCTATCCGCCGCCCGCGTACGCCAGCGGGATCAACCAGCTCGAGCTGACCTTCATCGCGACGCCGCAGACGCTCCAGGTGGTGCTGGAGATCGACAAGCGCGGCGGGCTGTTCACCGAGGGGCACGACGCGTTCGGCACGTTCACCGTCGACTACCACGCCGTCGACCAGGTGGACTGGGCGCGCGAGTTGGACACCTGGCTGCGCCAGTCGGCCCAGCGCCGGGGGCTGTTCTTCTAGGCGGCCGCTACACCTCGATCAGCAGCGTGTTGGGGCCGGCGTTGACGCTTTCCACCAGCATGTGCGCGCGGAACCGCCCGGTGGCGACCGTCGCGCCGCGCCCCCGCAACGCCTCCACAAAGGCCGTGACCAACGGCTCCGCCACCTCGGCGGGGGCGGCGGCGGACCAGGTCGGCCGCCGTCCCTTGCGGGCGTCGCCGTACAGGGTGAACTGACTGACCACCAGGATCGGCGCGCCGGCGTCCGCGGCCGACGCCTCACCGGCCAGGATCCGCAGCTCATGCACTTTGCGGGCCAGCGTGGCGGCCTTGCCGGGGGTGTCGCCGTGGGTCACGCCGACCAGCACCAGCAAGCCGTCGGTGATCGCGCCGGTCACCTCGTCGCCGACGGTCACGCTGGCCCGGGTCACCGTCTGCACCACCGCGCGCATCAGGCCGCTCCCCGGATCCGCGCCTTCGCGCCGGCCAGGGCGTCCGGACCGGTCAGCGACAACTGCGATCCGCGGAACGCGACCGCGTCGTCCAGCAGCCGGTTCGGATCACCCGGCGCCACCGCGAGAAACGCGTCCAGGAACCGGTCCGCGGCGGCCGACCACGGATGAGCGCCGTCGATGGCCACCTGGGCCAGGATCACCGCGGTCAACGCGGTGTCCAGATCGGCCGCGCCGTCGGTGGCGTTGCACCAGTCGATCACCACCGGCCCGCGCCCGGTGAGCATGACGTTCTCCGGGTGCAGGTCCAGGTGCACGATCTGCTGTTCGGCGCCCGGCCAGGTGGGCAGCTCGTGCAGGGTCTGCAGCAGGTTGGCCAGGATGCCGGCGCCGGCCGGGATGCCGATGTCGCCGGCCGCCAGGGCCTCCGCCATGGTCGGCCCGTCCAGCCGTTCCAGCACCATGTCGGAGCCATTCGCCTCGTACACCGCCGGCACCGGGTAACCGAGGCCGGCGACGTACGTCATCACCTTGGCTTCACCGGACACATCGGTCACCCGCCGGTAGCGGCGCAGCACACGCCGATCGTCCAGAGCGAAGATGTCCGCCTCACGTCCCGAGGCGATGGGTGCGGTCACCCGCGAGACGCTAGCGGATCACTGCACCGCGTTGCTGCTTGCATCGCTGGTGTAACTATCCGGCGGTGTCTCCATCGCGCCGGTGGTCGCGTCACCGGTCGTGGTGTTGGCCACCCCGGGCCCGGACCGCGGCGGTGTCCGGAAGCTGTTCGGCCCGGCCGTTCCGCCGGTCGTGGTCATCACCCCACCGTCCTCCGGCGGCGGGCCACCGTCCTGGAGCTGCTCGACGTCGGTGCCCGACGCGATCGTGCTGGACAGCCCGGGGTCGTCGTCGCCCTTCTCCGGACGGTAGGTGCTCGGCTCGTCGAACACCCCGGGACCGTAGCTGCTGCCCGCGATATCCCGTTCCACCCGGCTCGTCTCGTTCTGCTCAGTCATGCCGCCTGGAATGCCCGGGTGGTCAGGTCGCAAACCGGCGCCGGACGGCCGGCACCAGGCTGGTCAGCACCGCCAGCGCCAGGCAGGCACCGATCGTCGCGGCCGGCACCGGCCACGGCACGGCGACCGTGATCGGCAGGCCGGTCTGGGCCCGCAGCCCGGCCACCGAACCGCACTGCGCCAGCGCCGCGCTCGCCGCACCCAGCAGGGCGCCGATCAGCACGGCGGCACGGACCGTGGCGCGGCTGAGCACCACCTCGGCGGGCACCACCCGATCGGGGATCAGGCCCGCCACGCGCAACCGCCGCGCCTCGCCGTCGCCCACCGTCAGGGAGATCCGGTCCCCGATCCGGTGATCGCCCTGTGCCGCCCGGGAGCGGGTGAGCACGACCGCGTCGGGCAAGCGCCGGGCTCACCGTCGACCTGACCGTGACCGGTGCGGCGGACCTGCCGGAGGGGACCGGCCTGGCGGTGTTCCGGATCGTCCAGGAGGCGCTGACCAACGTGGTCCGGCACGCCGAGGCCACGCACTGCCGCGTGGAGGTGGCCGGCGAGCCGGATGCGGTGCGGATCGAGGTGACCGACGACCAGGCGCTGCTGCGCGGCAGCCTCCGCGTGCTGCTGGACCTCACGCCCGACCTGACCGTGGTGGGTGAGGCCGGCACCGGCGCCGAAGCGGTGACGCTGGCGCGGCGAACCCAGCCGGACGTGGTGCTGATGGACGTGCGGATGCCGCAGATGGACGGCATCGAAGCCAACCGCCTGATCGCCGGCGCGCCGCAGACCCCGCACACCCGGGTGCTCATCCTCACCACCTTCGACCTGGACGAGTACGTCTACGCCGCGCTGCGCGCCGGAGCCAGCGGCTTCCCGCTCAAGGACGTGCGGCCGGACGACCTGGTGGCCGCGGTGCGGGTGGTGGCGGCCGGCGACCGGGAGCGCGAGGTGCTGCTGCTGGTGGCGCGGGGCCTGTCCAACAGCGAGATCGCCGGGCACCTGCGGCTCAGCCTGGCGACGGTGTAGACCCACGTCAGCCGCCTGCTCACCAAGCTCGGCGCCCGCGACCGCGCCCAGCTGGTCATCGTGGCGTACGACACGGGGCTCGTGCATCCGGCGGGTGACCCGGCAGGATGGGCGCCATGACGATGTCGCTGCCGATCGCCGCCGAAGCCAACGAGCTGCTGTCGGAGAACCCCCTGGCGCTGCTGATCGGGATGACGCTGGATCAGCAGGACAAGCTGGAAAAGGCGTTCAGCTCGCCGTACGTGCTGTCCCAGCGGCTCGGTCACGTGCCCACCGCGCACGAACTGGCCGACTTCGACACCGACGAGCTGGTGGCGATCTTCGCCAAGCCGCCGGCGCTGCACCGGTTCCCCAAGGCGATGGCCGGCCGGGTGCAGGAGGTGTGCCGGGCGCTGGTGGACCGGTACGACGGGGACGCCGCGAACCTGTGGACCGGGGTGGACAGCGGTGCGGAACTGGTCAAGCGGGTGGCTTCGCTGCCCGGATTCGGCAAGCAGAAGTCGCAGATCTTCACCGCGCTGCTCGGCAAGCAGTTCGGCGTTCAGCCGCCCGGCTGGCGGGAGGCGGCCGGCGCGTACGGCGAGGAGGGCTCGTACCGCTCGGTGGCCGACATCGTGGACGCGGCCTCGCTGGACCGGGTGCGCTCGTACAAGAAGGAGATGAAGGCAGCCGCCAAGGGCTGACGTCAGTCCTCGGCGTCGATGGTGCGCCGGCGATCCTCCTCGGCGGACCGCTGTTCCAGCGTCGGCGCGGCGGCCGGCGGCGGCCGGTAGCGCTCGGCCTTGGACTTCGGCGGCC
>DASSAL010000172.1:0-37068 GCA_035685405.1 Actinoplanes sp.
TGTCCCCCGTCGCGCCGGGCGCCGGCCACTCGCCGGTGTCCGGCACCGGCTCGGGGCGGGCGCCGCTGATCGGGCCGTCGGTCACGCCGAACGAGGCGCGGGCGGGTGCCGTGGTGTCGTCCCGGGTCCGGCGGTGCGACCCGCGATCGCCCCACGAGGCGGTGTCGGCGGCCGGCTCGGCGTTGCCCCGCGGGTTCCCGAACCAGGCCAGCCGGCCGTCCTCGGAGCTGCCGGCGGGCGCGAACGCGTCCCAGCCCGCCTCCGCCCCGTCCCCGCCGGATCCCTCCGGGAAGGAGTTCACCGCCGGTGGGCGGCGGAACGGTGTCGACGACTCGTAGGACCGGCGTCGTTCGCTGTCCCGGTTGGCCCAGCGGGCGCCGGACGTGGACGGAAGGTCGGCGAGAGCCACATCGGACTCATCGGCTGCTGAATGTTCCACGCGATGTCCTCCAACCGCGCTTGCGCCGACGAAACCTGATCGGGGGCGCTCCGGCTGGGAATACGGATCGCAAGCCGTCGCGGATGAGTGAGGACCTGAATTACTCTCCGTCACCAGCCTCAGGGCCGGCACTAGGAGACCAGGCCGCGCTGCCGGGCCACCGCGACCGCTTCCAGCTGGCTGTGCGCGTCCAGCTTGCCCAACAACGCTTTCACGTGTCCGCGGCAGGTGTGCACGCTGATCCCGAGGCGCCGGGCGATGGCCCGCGGGTCGTGCCCGGCGGCCATCAGCTCGAGGACCTCGTGCTCACGGGCGGTCAACCCGCCCGGTCGCGGACCGGCCACCGGAGCGGTGCTGCGCAACAGCCGGGCCAGGATGTCGGTGGACACCGTCATGCCGCCACCGTGTGCGGTGTGCACCGCGTTCAACACATCACCGAGCGGGCCGTTCTTGGTCAGGAATCCGGCCGCGCCGGCCGCGGTGGCCCGGCCGACCAGCGCCGCTTCGTTGCTGGCGGTGAGAATGACCACGCGGGTGTCCGGATAACGGTGTTTCATCAACTCTGCGATCGCGATGCCGTCCGAGTCGGACAGTTCCGGATCGAGCAGGACCACGTCCGGGCGAAGCTCACCGACCAGTTGCAGCGCCTCCTGCCCGGTGCGGGCGTGGCCGACGTAGCGCAGGTCCGGCTGGCCCCGCAAGGCGACGCCGAGCAGCTCAGCGAAGGTCTGGTGGCCGTCCACGACGAGCACGGTGATCACCGTGTCACCCATTCGCCACCTCCCTTTGGAACAGTCGTCGAAGTCTATGTTCCCCCATCAAGATTCCCTGCCGTATAAACAGTCGAATCGCGTCCGCGCACCGGGATCGACCGCACTGCCCGGCCGCCGCCCGGATGAGGCCGACCGGCTGCGAATCCCCGATTTTCGGTTGAGGAACCCCCCTTGCTTTGAGTCTTGTCCGGCCGCGGCATCCACCGCAGAGTCGCTGACCATGTACGACATCCAGCTCTTCGGTCGCCTCGAGGTGCGCACCCGGGGTGTCCGGCTCACCGGCGGTGACTTCGGCGGAGTACGGCCTCGACACATCTTGGCACTGCTCGCGCTGCGCGGCGCGATGCACCGGACCGAGCTGGCCGATCTGCTGTGCGACGGGCAGCCGCCGGCCGCCCCGGCGGCCACGGTGGAGGATGACATCTCGCTGCTGCGCCGCCGGCTGGATCCGGCATCCACCGTACGCACGTCTGTGATCACGTCGAGCAACGGACGGTACGAGCTGGTGGCCGACCAGGTCCGGGTGGACGTGGCCCGCTTCGACGAGCTGGTGGCCGCGGCCGGCCGTCGCACCGGGGAGCGCGCCCTGCCCCCGCTCACCGCGGCCGCATACCTGGCCGCCGCGCCGCTGCTCACCGGCGAGGACACGGCGTGGGCCGCCGAAGCCCGGTCGGTCTATCGCACCCGGCTGCGGGAGGCGCTGCTGAACGCGGCCGGGCACGCACGCTCGGCCGGACGGCAGCGGGACGCGCTGGCGCTGGCCGCGCGGGCGATGGAGATCGACCCGGTGGCCGAGCGGGCCTGGTTGCTCAGCATGACCGCACGCCAGCATGCGGCGTCCCGGGCGGTGCCGCTGCCCGCGTAGCGAAACTGTCGGACCCACGCGCCAGACTGGGCGGCGTGCTTGTTCCCGTACCGCTGGCGCCGGAGATCCGCCTGCACCTCGCCGACCCGGACCGGGGTCTGTTCGACCTGGCCGGCGGCGAGTACCACAGCGATCAGCCGCCGCCGTTCTGGGCCTTCGCGTGGGCCGGCGGGCAGGCCCTGGCGCGCCACCTGCTCGATCACCCGCCGGTGGTGGCCGGCCGGCGGGTGCTCGACCTGGCGACCGGTTCGGGGCTGGTCGCGATCGCCGCGGCCCGGTCCGGCGCTGCCGAGGTGGCGGTCGACGACTCCGACCCGGCGGCGGTCGCGGCGGCGCACCGCAACGCGGCAGCCAACGGCGTGACCCTGGTGGCCGCCGTGGACCGGCCCGACGTGCTGCTGGCCGGTGACGCCTTCTACACCGCCCGGGTGGCCGGGCAGATGACCGCGCGGCTGCTCCGGGCCCGCCGGGCCGGTGCCCGCGTGCTGGTGGGCGAGCCCGGCCGCGGGTACTTCCCGGACCGGTTGTTCGTCCGGCTGGCCGACTATCGCGTGCCGGTGCCGGCCGCGCTGGAAGCCAGCGAGACGCTGCTCACATCCGTCTGGGAGATGCTTTCACCACACAATCAGTTGTACGATGCAAAGATCTCACCGTCTCCCGAGGATCGCCATGCCTGAGCAGGACGCCACCGGCCGCCTCGCCGGAGAACTCGTGCGATTCGCCCGTCTGGGCGCCCGCGCCAAGAGCATGCTCAACGTGGCCGACGTGGGCGCGGAATTCTCCGCGTTGATGCTGCTGTTTCCCCTGCGGCACCAGGGACCGATGCGGGTCACCGACCTGGCGGAGGTCAAACAGGCCGACCCGTCCACGGTCAGCCGCCAGGCAGCTCAGCTGGTCAAGGCCGGCCTGGCCCGGCGGGCAGCCGATCCGGCCGACGGCCGCGTCTCCCGGCTGGCGATCACCGCGGCGGGCATGGCTGCCTGCCACCGCCTGCACGAGGCGCGGCACGCGCTGCTCAGCCGGGCGCTGAGCGACTGGCCGCCGGAACAGGTCGACACCTTCGCCGGCCTCTTCGCCGCATTCAACAGCTCCGTCGAAGCGCTGTTGCGCAGCGACTCGGCCGCACCATCACGGGAGAACGCGTGAGCAACCCCACCACGGCTCCGGCCGCCGGCGGCAGCAGCAAGACGGCCCAGCCGTCCGCCGACTTCACCCACCGGCAGATCATCACGGTGCTGATCGGGCTGATGATGGGCATGTTCCTGGCCGCCCTCGACCAGACCATCATGGCCACCGCCACCCGCACCATCGCCGACGACCTCAACGGCTTCGACCTGCAGGCGTGGGCCACCACGGCGTTCCTGATCACGTCGACCATCTCCACGCCGCTGTACGGCAAGCTCTCCGACATCTACGGTCGGCGGCCGTTCTTCCTGTTCGCGATCGCCGTCTTCATCGTCGGCTCGATCCTGTGCGGCCTGTCCCAGACCATGTACGAACTGGCCGCCTACCGCGCCGTCCAGGGCATCGGCGCCGGCGGGCTGATGTCGCTCGCGCTGGCCATCATCGGCGACATCGTGCCACCCCGCGAGCGCGCCAAATACCAGGGCTTCTTCCTGGCCGTGTTCGGCACCGCCAGCGTCATCGGCCCGATCCTGGGCGGCTTCTTCGCCGGCGCCGACCGGATCCTCTGGGTGGACGGCTGGCGCTGGGTGTTCTACCTGAACGTGCCGATCGGCATCGCCGCGATGGTCGTGGTGGCCCGGGTGCTGCACCTGCCGCACCAGCGGATCAACCACCGCATCGACTGGCCCGGCGCGCTCACCCTGATCATCGGCCTGGTGCCCCTGCTCACCGTCGCCGAACAGGGCCGGGACTGGGGCTGGGACTCGCCGCGGGCGATTCTGTGCTACGCGGTCGGCGCGGTCGGCCTGGTGGCGTTCGTCTTCGCCGAGCGGGCGTACAAGGACGAGGCGCTGCTGCCACTGCGGCTGTTCGGCAACCGTACGGTCGCCGTCGGCTCGATCTCCAGCACCATCCTCGGCATGGCCATGTTCGGCGGGCTGATGACCGTCCCGCTGTACCTGCAGATCGTCAAGGGCTCCACCCCCACCGTGGCCGGCCTGCAGATGATCCCGGTCGTGGTCGGCATCATGGCCGGCTCGATCACCGCCAGTCAGCTCATCGCCCGCACCGGCCGGTACCGCATCTTCCCGATCGTCGGCAGCACCCTGATGGTGCTTGCGCTCGGCCTGTTCGCCACCATCGGGGCCGACACCCCGCTGTGGAAGACCATGCTGATCATGGTGGTGATGGGCCTGGGCCTGGGCGGCAACATGCAGCCGATGATCACCGCCGTGCAGAACGCCGTGTCACCACGGGAAATCGGCGTGGCCACCAGCTCGGTGGCGTTCTTCCGCTCGATGGGTGGCACGCTCGGTACGGCGGTCTTCCTGTCCGTGCTGTTCAACGTCCTGCCCGGCCGGATCAGCGATGCGTTCCGGACCGCCGAGGCCACGCCCGAGTTCCAGCAGGCACTGGCCACCGACCCGAGCCAGGCGCAGATCCTGCAGCGGGCCACCGGCGGCGACGCGCTGAGCGACACGTCGTTCCTGAGCCGGCTCTCCGACGTGGTCGCGCACCCGTTCAAGGTCGGCTTCTCCGACGGCATCCAGGTCGTCTTCCTGATGGCGCTGGCCGTGATGGTGATCGGCCTCATCGTGGTGCTGTTCCTGCCGGAGATTCCGCTGAGCATGCGGTCGGCCCAGCAGCAGCGGGCCGACGATGCGCTGGCCGCGCAACACAGCGACGGCGTACCGGGCGAAGTGGGCGCGGGCCCGGCGGCCGAGAGCTCCGACGGGTCGGCCGGCGGCGGTACGGGCGGGCCGGACCGGGTCGGTGTGGGCAAGAACGGCGGCGGACCGGGTCGCTGACGCGGCCGGCGTCGGGTCGGCGCGGCCGGCAGGGCCGGCGTCCGAGTCGGCGCGCCGGCATCCGGGCCGGCGCGGCCGGCGTCCGGGTCGGCCGGTGGTGCGGGCGGCTTGGCCGGTGTGCCGGCGGGTCGTCAGGGTATGTGCCCCTACCGGGTGCCTTCCCCGGGTGTCACGGTCTGGGCGGAGGTCCGGTGCTCCAGGAACGAGTCCGGCGCTGCCTCCAGGTCCGCCTCCCGCTCATCCGACTCCGCCAGGATCGCCTCAGCCTGTGCCTCCGGGTCGGCGCTTCCCGTCACGCGTTCCTCGGGCAGCAGGTCGGCGGCACGGCGTGCGGTGCGGTCGTCGGTCATGAGAGATCACGTACCCCCGAACGGCTCGGCTGAAAACGGCAGCGGGGAGGGGGTGCCGGTGCGGATCGGCGAGAACCCGATACCACGACGCTCGAGGCGGCCGAGAGCTGGACGGCTGTGACGCCGGTCAGCGGCGCCGTGGGCAGGGACAAGGCGCCGCCTCCGGGGCGGACCCCGAAGGCGGCGCGGGTGTCGGTGTGCTGGTCGCCTCGCGGCGAGTGGCTCAACACGGCTCCAGCCGGACGGTATTCCGTGAAGGCAATGGGTGAGGCCCGGGGACACTGGGCACACCGACATCCGTTGTCAACCGTCGGCTGCCGCCCGCGATTCCGGCAGCGGTTGTGAGCCGGCCCACAGCGTTTGCCGGACGGCGGCCCGGGTAGTCGCTGACTCGTGGATGACGACCTTCGCGCCCTGGATGAGTTCCTCGACGACGCCTTCGTCGGCCACGAACGGCTGACCAACGGCGACCTGCAGCGCATGGCGGTGGTCGCCGACCTGCCGGCCACCGTGCTCACCCGGATCGACGCCCTGCCGGAGGGCGAGTATGCCCAGGACGAGGCGTCCGAGGCACTCCGCGCGCTGGCCTGACGTCCGGGCGCGGCATCGGGGACGTCCGAGCGTGGCGACACACACCGATAAGGAGGGGTGGCAGATGACCCAGGGCGAAAACCTGGAGGCGTTCGGGGACCCGGAGAGCCCGGACACCGACTTCGCGGTCGAACACCAGGACAGCGCGGTGGACCCGGACATCGCCGCCGACCAGGACGACCGCGAGGAGGAGAGCCCGCGCGGCTGGTCCGGCATGGATTCCGAAGGGTAGCCCTGACGGCACGGCAACGGGCCCGGCGATGCGCCGGGCCCGTTGCCATGGGGTCACGCCGGGTCCGGCGACCGGCGGTTGACCGTCACGCTTGCGCGGGCGACCGCCCGTTGATCGACGGCGAACCCTCCGTCGGGTCGCCTTCGGCGGCCTCCTTGGCCAGCGAGTACGCCAGCTGGAGGAAGTCGGACACCGCGGTCGCGGTCATCGCGGTCGCCGCCAGCCGGGTCAGCCGCGGCGCCAGCACCAGTCCCCCGGTCAACCCGGTGGCCACCCATACGGCCAGGCAGAACGGGCAGGTGATCAGCTCACCGACCGAGTGCCGCAGAGCGCTGCCCTCGTCGCGGACCTCCTCGTTGACCTCGGCGGCGCCGATCGGCTCGGTGTACCGGGTGAACGGCGCCCGCAGCGGGCTGGTCACCGAGTCCTTGGCCAGGAGCCGGCTCAGCTTGTGGGTGGCGATCGAGATGAGCACCACATCCTGGGTGGAGGGCCGCTCCGGCACCTCGCGCCCGGTCAGCCGCGCGGCGGCGGCCATGCTCGCGGCCAGCAGGCTGAATGCGCCCATCGCGGCGAGGTATCCGTCCAGCGGTCGGTGTTCGTGCGGAGCGTACGCACGGCGCAGGCCGGTCAGCTTGTCGCGGACGGTGCTGAGCATCAAGCGATCCCCTCAGAAATCCTGGGTCAGGCGGTCCGGGTTGACCTCACGCCCCGGGTACCGCGCCATGTACTCGGTCTCCAGCTCGGCGGTGCGCCGCAGGTGGTTGTCGAGCGCCGCGTCGGGTCCGTACCGCAGGGTGTCCAGCCGCGTGCGGTGCAGGCTGTGCAGTTCCCGGAACAGGTCCTCGTCGCCCAGACCGGCCGGATCGACACCGACCTCCGAGACGGCGACGTCGTCGTCCGTCATGTCAACCTCCTACGTCGGCAGAACCCGGGCAGGCTTCCGGACGGGCCGGAACGCCTCGCGTCTCCGGTTGCCCGACGAGGCTGTCGCCAAACCCGCACGGCTACGCTGAGGGACATGAAAGGGCTGGGGACGCCGTCGTGGCTGGCGCGTCACTTGCTCGCGCTCGTCCTCGTCGCCGGCTTCCTCGGCCTGGGCTGGTGGCAGTACACCCGGGCGGCCGGCGGCAACGCTCTGAGCTGGGGCTACATGGTCCAGTGGCCGGTTTTCGCGGCGTTCGTCGCGTTCCTCTGGTTCCGGGAGGTGCAGCACGCGCGGCGCCCCACCCGCCGGCCGCCGGAAGCGCCGGCACGCGCGGACGGGCCCGCCGATGGACACCCGGCCACGGCATCCCCGGACCGGCCCGCCGACAGGGCCACGGTGACCGTGGGCCGCCCGATCCGGGTCCCGGCCCGACCGCGTACCGCATCCGATGCGGACGACCCGGAGCTGGCCGCCTACAACGACTACCTCGCCTGGCTGGCCGCCCACCCCGGCGCCCGGCCCGGCGACTATCCCGGCAAGCAGTAACGAGAAGGACGTGCATCGATGCAGGCAGCCCTGACCCGATACCGGATCATCGCGTGGATCGTCGGCGTGGTGCTGATCGCCCTGGTGGTGGTCGGCATGCCGCTGAAGTACGCCGGCGGCAACGACGCGGTGGTGGCCGCGGTGGGTCCGGCACACGGCTTCCTGTTCATGGTCTACATCGTGGCCACCTTCGACCTGGGCCGCCGCGCCCACTGGCCGTTGGGCCGGATGCTGCTGATCATGCTGGCCGGGACGGTCCCGTTCCTGTCGTTCTATGCCGAACGGAAAGTGACCACCTGGATCCAGCGCGGCCAATCTGACAAATCGGAAAAGTCTGAATCTGGTCACGCAGTGAAGGCCGGAAATCGCCCTCGGTCATGATCGGCGATCAATTAACTTAAGTCACTCTCAAGACTCTTGCTTATCTTTCTTACGCCGATAAGTTGATGCGGTTGGTCCAGTCCGCAGCCGCAATCCTCCAGTGGCGCTGGGCCAATGCCGCCGAATCGCCGCGGCGGTCGCGGCGCCGGCCATCCCCGGACCAGCGCCCGGTCCGCCCGGCGAACCGGGGAACCACCGAGCAGCACTGGGGTGAATCCGCGCAGCACGCGGTAGGGCATTCTCCGCCAACCGGAACGCCCGAATCCGTCAGCTAACCCGGTAGGCGGCCGGCGGAAGAAAGGCCGTACAGCGTTGTCACACGCCCGCATCACAAGCCGGCGGATCAGGACGGGGCTTCGCACCCTGGCGGTCGCCGCTCTGGCGGTCACCATCACCGCAACGGGCGCGACGGTGGCCCGCGCAGAGCCGTCCTCCAGTGAGCTCACCAAGAAGATCGACAAGGCGTCCGACGATCTCGAGGACATCGTCGAGTCGTACAACGAGATGCGCCTCAACCTGGCCGCGACCAAGGCGGCGGAGAAGAAGCTCGCCGCGTCCCTGGGCCCGGCCCGGGAGGCCCTCAAGGTGGCCAGCGCGCAGGTCGCCACGATCGCGGCGACGGCGTACAAGCAGGGCCAGGTCGGCACCATGCGAGTGGTGCTCGAGGACACCGGCAGCCTGCTCGACCGGATGAGCGTGCTGGACCAGATGTCCCGCACCCGCCAGCGCGAGATCGACACCTACACCGCGACCACGCGGGACTACGCCGACCGGCAGGCCGCCCTCGAGGCCACCCAGGAGAAGCAGGCGGCCGAGCTGGCCGAACTGGCCAACCGGAAGAAGAAGATCGAGGCGGACCTCAAGAAGCTGTACGCGATGCGCACCGCGGCGTACGGCTCGCCCACCGAGAAGGGCACCCGGTACACCGGCAGCATCCCGTCCATCCCGGGTTCGGCCGGCCGGGCGGTGACCTTCGCGTTCAACCAGGTCGGCAAGATGTACGGGTACGGCGAATCCGGCCCGGACCGGTACGACTGCTCCGGGCTCACGTCCGCCGCCTGGGCGAAGGGCGGGAAATCGCTGCCGCACAACGCCGCCGCCCAGTACCGGGCGACCGCGCGGATCAGCCGCGCCGACCTCAAGCCGGGTGACCTGGTGTTCTACCGCAACCTCGGCCACGTGGGCCTGTACGTCGGCGGCGGCAAGATCGTCGACTCGTCCCGGGCCGGTCAACCGGTGAAGCACCGCGACATGGATGTCATGGCGCCCTACGGATACGGCCGGGTGCGCTGACCCACCACAGAACACAGAAAGGCCCGGTCCCCGCGGGGACCGGGCCTTTCGCTTCGATCGATTATGCCGCCTGCAGGCCCTCCGCACGGGCCAGCTCGCGCAGCCGGCCCAACGCCTGGATCTCCAGCTGGCGGATCCGCTCCCGGGAGAGCGAGAACCGCGAGGCGACCTCGGTGAGCGAGTGCTCCCGGCCGTCCTCCAGGCCGTACCGGGCCCGCATGATGCCGGCCGACCGGTCGTCCAGGTGGTTGAGCAGACTCTCGATGCGCTGGCGCTCCAGCGCGGTCAGCACGATCTCCTCGGGCGACGGCGCGTCGCTGTCGGCCACCAGGTCACCGAGATTCGTGTCACCGTCGTCGCCGACCGGGGTGTCCAGCGAGACGGTGTCCTGGGCCCAGCGGGTGAGTTCGTTGACCCGCTCCACGGTCACGCCCAGCGCCTTCGCGATCTGCTCCGGCTCCGGGTCGGCACCCAGCTCGCGGACCAGCTGCCGGGTGACGTTGCGCATCCGGTTCACGTCCTCGACCAGGTGCACCGGCAGGCGCACGGTGCGCTCCTGCTGCGCGATCGCCCGGCTGATCGCCTGGCGGATCCACCACGTCGCGTACGTCGAGAACTTGTAACCGCGCTCGTAGTCGAACTTCTCCACGGCGCGCACGAGGCCCGTGTTGCCCTCCTGGATCAGGTCGAGCATCGGCATGCCGGACCGCACGTACCGGCGGGCGATCGACACGACCAGCCGCAGGTTGGCGCGGATGAACAGGTCCTTGGCCCGCTCACCCTCGACCACCAGCCGCTCCAGCTCCTCCCGGCTCACACCCCGCCGGACCTCACCGCTGTCGAGCAAGTGCTCGGCGTACAGGCCGGCCTCGATGGCCTTGGAGAGGTCGACCTCCCGGGCTGCGTCCAACAGTGGCGTCCGCGAGATCTCGTGCAGGTAGACTCCGACGAGGTCGCGCTCCTCAGCAACCTCGTCAGTCCGCATCACGGTGTTCTTCTCCACGTTGCCCACGGTCCCCTCATTGCCTTCACTAACCCTGTTACGGGTGTTGCCTGCGTCCATCAGCCCTCCCCGTAACGTCCGCAGTCATGTGCATTCGCAGAACTGCCACTGACACAACAGATGGCGCCCTGCGCTGATTCCGGCTGGGTAGGTCGAAAGTGTCACGAATGCCTGAGCGCTGCCTGAGAGCCGCGTGCATACTTACTGAAGACGGCTCTCATAGACTTATTCGCTGGCCGATGCCGCGCTGGATGCGTTTGACACACGCATACCCGTCGCGCGCTCCATGACACCATCGACTCCCCATCCGTCACAGCGACGGGCATCACGACCAGCCGTGCGATGCTCATCACTACCCAGTACGGCCGGGTAGCCGTTTGGGTTCACGCGCAGATCGGCCGGACGCCGTGCGCCCTGACGCAAATGCCCGCACCAAATGGCCTGCCACCACGGCGGAAGCAGGCTCCCAGCAACGATGCGCCGAGTTCCGCCGCAGATCACTCGCCCATCGGGGTGACGCCCGGACGAGGGACCATTCTGGCGGCCGGCGTCCTGCGGCGCGACGGAATTCGATGAGGGGAGTGACGGAAAACACATGACCGGCAGCGTGGTGATCACGGGTGGAACGGGCGGTCTGGGCCGCGCCGTCGTGGACCTATTTGTGACCGAAGGGTGGCGGGTGGTGACCCCGGTGCGGCCCGGATCGGCCGGCCGGGGACCCGCCGGCACCGTCGCGATTGAGGCCGATCTCACAGTGCCGGACCAGGTCGGCGACGCGATGTCCGTCGCGGCCGGCGACCCTGCCGCGCCCCTGCGGGCGGTCATCAACACCGTCGGGGGGTACGCGGGTTCGGGGCTGACGCACGAAACCGGGGTCGATGCCTTCGAGCAGATGATCCGGGTCAACCTGCGGCCCACCTACCTGGTCACCGCGGCCGCCCTGCCGCACCTGGTCGCGGCCGGCGGCGGAGCGATCGTCTGCGTGTCGTCCCGGGCCGCGGTCACGCCGTTCCCGGGCGCGGCCGGCTACGTGACCGCCAAGGCGGCGGTGCTGGCGTTCGCGAACGCGGTCGCGGTGGAGTATCGCCGGCAAGGCGTCCGCTGCAACACCGTGCTGCCCAGCGTGATCGACACACCGGCCAACCGGGCCGCCCAGCCGGACGCCGACCCGAGCCGCTGGGTGGCGCCGGCGGACATCGCCAAGGTGATCCTCTTTCTCGCCTCGGACGCGTCCGAGCCGACCACCGGCGCCGCGATCCCGGTCTACGGCCAGGCCTGAGGAGCCGTCCCGGGCGCCGGCCGTCCCCGGCGCCCGGCCGGCCGGCCCGGCTTCACTGCCGGCCGGCTCCCACAGCCGGCACGGCGAGATGGGCCCGGATGGCCGCGGCCACGTCGTCCGGCGTGCCGTTGGCGTCGATCACCACGAAATTGCGGTACTCGGGCAGCGATCGGTAGGCCGCCGCGGCCGCGTACAGGAACTCGATGTCCTCGTGGTCGTAGCCGCGCGCCTCGATCCGCCGGTGCGCGACCGCCGGGTCGACGGCGAGCAGGAAGGTGAGGTCCGGCCGTGGAAACAGCCGGTAGGCCAGCCGGGCGCGCCGTTCGGCGGCCGGCCGGGCACCGTGCGCGCGGAGGCTCGCGTACTGGCACACCGCGTACCGGTCCATCACCGCGATCTCCCGGGTCAGCGATCGGCGCAGCAGCGAACCGGCGATGGCGAGCCAGCGCAGCACCGACTCGACGACCAGCATGGTGCGGCGGCCGAGCAGATCCTCCCCGTCACGCCGGCCGAGGGCGGTGGCCAGCCGGCCGAACCAATGCCGGCCCCCGGCGTTGCGCCGGTACGACGCGCGCCGGCCGGCCGCGGTCAGCTCGCCGGCCAGCCGGTGCGCCTGGGTGGTCTTGCCGGACCCGTCGATGCCGACCAGGGCCACGGTGCGCACGACGGGACGGCCGGCGCGGACCTGCGGGGTGAGAACCATACCCGTCAACGGTACCGCCCCCCGTCACGCGCGGTTCTCGCCCGAGCCGCCGACCCGCCGTACCACAATGGGCCGAGGGGCTGCCGCGTGTGAACGAAGGGAGGCACGGGTAGTCGTTCTGACGCACCGCACACCATGACGACCCGAGGAGAGCCCCCATGCCGCACCGGGTGGACGAAGGCCTGGCCACCACGCTCAAGCGGGTCGCCGCCGTCCTGAAACAGGCGGAGATCCCGTTCGCGCTGGGTGGCAGCTTCGCGGTGTACGCGCACGGCGGCCACTCCAGCGACCACGACGTCGACTTCCTGATCCGTGAGCCGGACAAGGAACGGGCGCTGGAGGAGTTGTCCGCGGTCGGCTTCGAGGTCGAGCAGCCGCCGGAGGACTGGCTGGTCAAGGTGTACGACGACGGGCGGATGGTGGACCTGATCTACCGGCCGATCGAGACGCCGGTGACCGATGAGACGCTGGCCGACAGCGTGGTCCGCCCGGTCGAGGCGATCGCCATGCCGGTGCTCTCGGCCACCCAGCTGATGATCCACAAGCTGATGAGCTACACCCAGCACTACTGCGACTTCGCCACCGGGCTGCCGGTGGCCCGGTCGCTGCGGGAGCAGATCGACTGGGAGCGGGTGCGCCGGGAGACCCGGCAGTCGCCGTACGCGGAAGCCTTTCTGGTCCTGCTGGACCGCCTGGACGTGGTCCCGCTGCCGGGAGACACGCAGATCACCGTGGGGGGATGACGTGACGCATCACAGAGCTGCCGAGGCGGCTTCGCCGCAATGCACCGAAAAACCGCATGACCTGGAGGCCGAGATCCAGCGCCTCCTCACCGAGAACGACCGCACCGCCGAGCAGGGCATCCCCATCCAGCGCCGGGAGAACACCGTGGTGCTGGGCGGCGAGGTGGAGAGTGCGCAGCGCCGCGACGAGATCTGCCGGCAGGTCACCTCGCGGTTCCCCGACGTCGAGATCGCCTGCGACATCGGCATCACCCGGGCCCAGGCGCCCACCGAGGTGGAGGAGATTTCATGATCCGGGTCGCTGCCGTCGGCGACGTGCACGTGGACGCCGATGTCGTCGGCCGCTACCGGCCGGCGTTGGAGAAACTGCCCGAGGTGGCCGACGCGCTGCTGATCGCCGGTGATCTGACCCGGCACGGCACGGCCGAGGAGGCGCGCAGCTTCACCGCGGAGTTCGGCGGGCTGGACGTGCCGGTCGTGGTGGTGCTCGGCAACCACGATCACCAGAGCGACCAGCAGGACGACGTCACCAAGGTGATCGAGGACGCCGGCATCACGGTGCTGGAGGGCACGTCGACGGTGCTGGAGCTGAACGGCCGCCGGCTGGGCGTGGCCGGGGTGAAGGGCTTCGGCGGCGGGTTCGCCGGGGCGTGCGCCAGCAACTTCGGCGAACGCGAGATGAAGGCGTTCGTGATGGCCACCGAGGCGATCGCCGACCAGCTGGCGGCCGCGCTGCTGGGCGTCGAATGTGATGCGCTGGTGGCGCTCACCCACTACGCGCCGGTGCCGGAAACGCTCACCGGGGAACCGCTGGAGATCTATCCGTTCCTGGGCTGTTACCAGCTCGGCCGGGCGATTGACTCGGCGCCGACCATGCTGGCTCTGCACGGCCACGCGCACCACGGCTCGGAGCGCGGCCGTACCCCCGGCGGGGTGCCGGTACGCAACGTCGCGCACCCGGTGATCAAGCAGGCGTACAACGTCTATCAGCTGCTGTCCCGGGAGGCCGGCGACCTGGTCGCCGCCTGATCCGCATCGGTCGATCGGCCCCGCATCCTGCGGGGCCGATTGCTTTTTGATCACGCCCGGGGCTGGTCCGGGTGAGGCCAGGTTTCCAATTTTCGGCGTCCGGGTATCGGTCGGGCATGGATCTCTTGCTCTGGATTCTCGCAGTCATCCTCGTGGTCGCCGGCATCTTCGCGCTGTTCCGGCGGCAGATCATCTGGGGGGTCGTGCTGATCATCGTCGGCCTGCTCGTCGGCCCCGGCGGCGTCAGCATCTTCACCTGATCCCCCTGTCCCTACCGGTCCTCAACCCCGTGAACCGGGGCCGCCGTACCGCCATCTCTCCGGAGGTAGCCGTACGGTGGTCCCGGTTCCTTGTTGTCCGGCGGCGCACATTCGGTGCGACGGACATAACCAGACATGTGGCTGGATGTCTCGCTGAACGATCCGATCAAAGCGAGGAGTCCCGGCTGTGGCCGAAGTTCACCACTTCACCTACGGAGCTTTCAACCCGGTCGCCGCGTACCTGCTGGCGTTCCTCGGATCGTTCCTCGGGTTGTTGTGCACCGGCCGGGCCCGCGCGGCCCACAACCGGGGCCGGCGGACGCGCTGGCTGATCATCGCCGCATTCTCCATCGGCGGCGCCGCCATCTGGCTGATGCACTTCACCGCGATGCTGGGCTTCGACGTGCCGACCAGCCCGGTCCGGTACGACATCAGGCTCACCGTCCTCAGCCTCGGGCTGGCCGTGGTGTTCGTCGGCTTCGGTCTAATCGTGGTCGGTCACGGCCGGCGCAGCATGACCAAGACCGTGATCGCCGGGGTGATCACCGGCGGCGGGGTGCTGGCCATGCACTACACCGGCATGCGTGCCATGCACCTGGCCGGAACGGTGCACTTCCGGCTCACGCTGGTGGTCGCCTCCGCCATCATCGCCATGGTGGCCGCGACCGCGGCGCTCTGGTTCACCCAGTCGGTGAAGGGCTGGGCGCCGATCACCGGGGCGGCCGCGCTGATGGCCGTCGCGGTCTGCGGCATGCACTACACCGGGATGGCCGCGATGCGGGTCGAGCTGGCGCCGATCGGCGAGGTCGGGGTCGAGGGCATCCGGCCGATGCTGATGATCGTCCCGATCACCCTGATCACCGCGGCGGCGATCATCGCGATGGCGCTCAGCGCGCTGCAGGCGATGACCGACGAGGAGTTCACCGACGGCGCCGGCACGCCCCGGCGGGGCGTACACGCCGAGCACCCCTGGTCGCTGAAGCAGGCGTCGCTGATGGCGATGCGCCGGACCCGCCCGTCGCCGCGGCCGGTGCCGCACCGCCAGGCACCCGCCGAAGCCGCCAGCACCCCCTGAGCGGGTGCGGTATATCTGATCGGCATGGCGCCCCGGATGTTGATGTCCATGCCGCTGCACGCGATCACCGAGGTGTACGGCGAGCAAGGTCTGCGCGACCGGTTCGGGCTCGAGCTGGCAGCGTTCCCGGCTGCCGATCGCGAGCGGCTCGAGCGGGCGCTGGAGCTGGCCGCCCGGCTGCATGCGGATGACCGGCGGGTCCGCGAGCCGTACCTCAACCACCTGCTGCGGGGGGCGATCCGGATCATCCGGTACTACCGCATCACCGACGTGGACGTGCTCACCGCGGCACTGCTGCACGACGCGGTGGAGGACCACCCGGAGGAGCTGGCGCCGACCGGCGAGGGCACACACGCCGAGCTGACCGACGCGGCGGTGGCCGAGCTGGCCCGCCGGTTCAACCCGCGGGTGGCCGAGCTGGTCCGGTCGGTGACCAACCCGGAGTACGACCCCGACCGGGACCGCAACGAGCAGTACCGGATGCACGTCGAGGAGAGCCTGGACCGGGATCCGTGGGCCCGGGTCATCAAGGTGTCCGACTTCACTGACAACGGCGTCGGTGTCATCCACACCACGTTCGAGAAGGCACAGAGCTCGGCCCGCAAGTACCGGCCGCTCGTGCCGAAGCTGCGTGAGCTGGTCGGACGGCCGGACACCCCGCTGTCGATCGAGGCGAAGGACCACATCCTCGACCAGCTCGACCTCGCTGAGGAGCGATTCGCCGCCATTCTCGACGGCTAACCTGTGGTGATGCATCCGATCGACGACGCCTGGTGGCGCGACGCCGTCATCTATCAGGTCTACCCCCGGTCCTTCGCCGACAACGACGGCGACGGCATGGGCGACCTGCCCGGGATCACCGCACGCCTCGGCCACCTCCGTGAGCTCGGGGTGGACGCGGTCTGGCTGTCGCCGTTCTATCCCTCGCCCCAGCACGACGCCGGCTACGACGTCGCCGACTACCGCGACGTCGACCCGCGGTTCGGTCGCCTCGCCGACGCGGACGCGCTGATCGCCCGGGCGCACGCCGAGGGCCTGAAGGTGATCGTCGACCTGGTGCCGAACCACACCTCCAGCGACCACGCGTGGTTCCAGGAGGCGCTCGGCGCGGCCCCCGGCAGCGACGCCCGGGACCGGTACATCTTCCGCGACGGCAAGGGCCCGGATGGCGACCAGCCGCCCAACTCGTGGCAGAGCACGTTCGGCGGATCGGCGTGGGAACGGGTCGTCGAGGCGGACGGTACGCCGGGTCAGTGGTACCTGCACCTGTTCGACGTCACCCAGCCGGACCTCAACTGGAGCAACCCGCAGGTGCGCGCCGAGTTCGAGTCGGTGCTGCGGTTCTGGCTGGACCGGGGCGTCGACGGATTCCGGGTGGACGTGGCCCACGGGTTGGTCAAGGAGGAGAACCTCAGCGACTGGACGCACACCCCGAAGGTGCTCGGCGGCCTGGCGGTCGGCCCGCCGCCGCCGATGTGGGACCAGGACGGCGTGCACGAGATCTACCAGCAGTGGCGGGCGGTGCTGGACTCGTACCCGGGCGGCCGGGTCCTGGTCGCCGAGGCCTGGGTGACGCCGGCCGAGCGGCTGGCCCGGTACGTGCGCCCGGACGAGATGCACCAGGCGTTCAACTTCCTCTACCTGGACGCGCCCTGGTCGGCGGACCCGCTGCGCAAGGTGATCGACGAGTCGATCGCCGCCAACGACGCGGTCGGCGCCACCACCACCTGGGTGCTGTCCAACCACGACGTGGTCCGGCACACCAGCCGGCTCGGCTACCCGGTCGGGCACTCCCGGATGCACGGCATCGGCGCCGACGACCCGCAGCCGGACCAGGCGCTGGGGCTGCGCCGGGCCCGCGCGGCCACCCTGCAGATGCTGGCGCTGCCCGGTTCGGCGTACCTGTACCAGGGCGAGGAGCTGGGCCTGCCGGAACACACTCGGATCCCGGACGAATACCGGCAGGACCCGGCCTGGTTCCGCTCGGGGCACACCGAGCGCGGCCGGGACGGCTGCCGGGTGCCGATCCCGTGGGAGGCGGACGCGCCGTCGTACGGCTTCGGCCCGTCCGACGCCAGCTGGCTGCCGCAGCCGCCGGAGTGGGCCGAGTATGCCCTGGACCGCCAGCGCGGCGTGGCCGGCTCGACCTACGAGATGTACCGGGCGGCGCTGCGGCTGCGCCGGGAGCTCGGGCTCGGCCGCAACCGGCTGGCCTGGCAGGAGACCGAGAGCGACGTGCTGGCGTTCCGGTCCGGCGACGTGCTGGTGCTGACCAACTTCGGGTCCGGCGCGGCCGAGCTACCGGTCGGCGCGCGGGTCCTGCTGAGCAGCGAGCCCCTGACCGGCGACGGTCGCGTCCCCACCGACGTCACGGTCTGGGCTCGGGTCTGACTCGGGCCCGGTCGTCCGCAGCGCGGACGCGCGCGCCGCGAGCAGCGCGGCGTGCGTGTCCGCCATGTCCTTGGCCACGGTGCGGCTGGCCAGCCAGTACATGATGCCGGTCGGGACGAAGAAGAACTGGAAGGCGGCCAGCCCCACGGCATAGTTCAGCGGCGGCGGGAAGGCCGTGGCCAAGCCGCGGAAAGCCACCGCCACCAGGACGTTCCCGCCGGCCCGGCCGACGCCGTTGACCAGGTTGCCCAGGCTGTAGACGGTGCCGCGGTGCTCCGGCGGGTTCACGTCGGCGATCATGGCGAACCAGTTCGGTGAGTTCGCCGAGGTGAGCGCCAGCGCGAACACCGCGGTGGCCAGGCAGGCGCCGACCGTCGGCTCGGTGAACACGTCGGCCAGCACGGCCCGGATCACCGCGCCGGAGCCGGCGCCGTCCGGCACGTCGATGCGCATCGGGACGAGGAACAACACCACGTAGAACGGGACCGCGGCGAGCATGCCGATGCTGGACACCAGGGCCCGGCCGCGCGGGGTCCGCCGTTGCAGCCGGTCGCCCACCAGTCCGCCGAGGATGGACAGCGCCCCGCCCAGTTGGAACAGCGTGGCGAACACGCTGCCGATGATCACCGCCGTACCGGTGGAGTAGCCCTGATCCTCCGCCCGCGCCCGGAACAGCACCGGCAGCCAGACCAGGGACCCGAGCGCGATCTGCGCGGACAGGCCCTGCAGGATCAGCCAGATGTTGGTGCGTCGGCGCAGGATCACCGGGAGGTGGTCGTGGTGGATGCGTTCGTCGTACGCGACGCCGGCCAGCTCGGGCTGGCTGTCACCGCGCGGCACGTCGTACGTGACCAGGTAGGCCAGCGTCGCGATGACGCCGGCGGTGGCCACCACCAGAAACGGCCGCCGCCAGTCGTCGTGGCCGAGCAGGCCGCCGACCATCGTCCCGGCGATCGTGCCGGCGCCCTGGGCCAGCCCCCAGAAGCTCATCACCAGGCCCCGCCGCCTCGGCGAGATCAGGTCGCTGACCACCGAGAAGCTCACCGAGGCCACGGCACCCAGCCCAAACGCGGCGAGCACCTGGGACAGCAGGAAGCTGGTGTAGTCGCCGGACAGCCCGGACCAGTAGGTGGCGACCACCCAGATGCCGGTGCCGGCGATGAGCACCGGCTTGCGGTTGGTGCGGTCGCCGGCGTACGCGGCACCGATCGCGGCCACCGCGCTGATCAGGAACATCACCGTGGTGGCCAGCGCGATGTGGCCCTCGCTGACGCCGAAGTCGGCCCCGATGCTGCCGTACAGCGGCGGCACGATACCGATCGCCACGTTGTCCAGGGAGGCGAGAACGACGAAGACGATCACGCTGTACGCGCGATGCGCCGTGCTCCCGCGGATGGTCACCCGGACGAGGTTAGCCGTCGGGACGATCGATCACCGCGTCGCGCGCCGCCGCGTACTGCTCCCTGATCAACGGCACACTGGTGTCCTCGTACACCTCCGGGGCCTCTTCCCGGGTTTCGTCTGCAGTGCGGCGAAGCCGCCTCGATGACCCAGCCGACCAGGCCGGTGGCTGCGCGCCGCCGAGCTGGACCCACGCCGCCTGGCGGGCCGCGCCGTCCGCGACGTACTCCCCCGGCGGCGGGACGAGCACCGGCAGGCCGAACAGAGCGGGGGCGATCCGGCGGACCGCCTCGCTGCGCGCACCGCCGCCGACCAGCATGATCCGGTTGGCGTCGGCGCCGTGCCGCACCAGCGCGTCCAGGCCGTCGGCGAGGGCGCACAGCATGCCCTCCACCGCGGCGCGGGCCAGGTGCGCCGGATCCGAGGTCTTCAGGGTCAGCCCGTGCAGGGCACCGGTGGCCAGCGGGCGGTTCGGCGTGCGCTCCCCTTCCAGGTACGGGATCAGCACCAGCCCGTCGGCGCCGGCCGGCGCGGAGAGGGCCAGCCGGTCCAGCTCCTCGTGGCTGACGCCGAGCAGCTTGGTGGCCGCGTCCAGCACCCGGGCCGCGTTCAGCGTGACCACGATCGGCAGGAACCGCCCGGTGCAGTCGGCGAACCCGGCCACCGTGCCGCTCGGGTCGTTCGGGGCGGTGTCGCTGGACACGAACACCGTGCCGGACGTGCCGATCGAGATCACCACGTCGCCGGGACCGGCGCCCGCGCCCAGCCCGGCGGCCGCGTTGTCACCGGCGCCCGGGCCCAGCGGCGCGCCGCTGCGCACATGCCCGGCCACACCGGTGGGCCCGAGCACCTCCGGTACCGCGATCCGCCGGCCGAAGCCCAGCTCCAGCAGGTCGGGCCGGTATTCGTTGTGCGCCGCCGACCAGTACAGCGTGCCGGAGGCGTCACTGCGGTCGGTGCGCAGCGCGTCCAGGCCGGGCGCGCCGGCCAGCTTCCAGGTGAGCCAGTCGTGCGGCAGGCAGACCGCGGCCACCCGGGCCGCGTTCTCCGGCTCGGTGCGGGCCAGCCAGCGCAGCTTGGTCAGCGTGAAGCTGGCCACCGGCACGATGCCGACCGCGTCCACCCAGGCCTGGCGGCCGGTGTCGCCGCCACCCAGATCGTCGATCAGCTCGGCGGCCGCGCCGGCGCTGCGGGTGTCGTTCCACAGCAGCGCCGGCCGGACCACCTCGCCGTTCTCGTCCAGCACCACCATGCCGTGCTGCTGCCCGGCCACCGAGGCGGCGGCGACGTCGTCGAGGCCGCCGGCCTCCTCGATGGCCGACTGCAGAGCCGACCACCAGGCGTCCGGATGCACCTCGGTGCCCTCCGGGTGACTCGCCCGGCCCTGCCGGACCAGCTTGCCGGTCTCGGCGTCGCGGATGACGACCTTGCAGGACTGGGTGGACGAGTCGATTCCCGCTACCAGGCCCATGGCTCAGCTTGCCCGCAGGAGGTGGTCGATGGCGAGCTGGTGCAGCTTCACGAAGCCGTACCCCTGCGCGCCGGCCGCGTCCACGTCGAACTGCTCGAACGCGCTCTTGTCGTTGAGCAGGTCCTGGTAGCTCTCGCCGGGATTCAGGGTGGGCGTCTCCAGCTCCAGCACCTTGCTGTCGCGCAGCGCCTGCTGCACCTCCGGGTCGGCCCGGAACTCCTGCGCGCGCTCCTTGAGCAGCAGGTACATCCGCATGTTGGCCTTGGCCGAGTCCCACACACCGTCGTAGTTCTCGGTGCGCGAGGGCTTGTAGTCGAAGTGCCGCGGGCCCTCGTACGTGGTACCGCCACCGGCCGGGCCGTTCTCCAGCAGGTCGACCAGCGCGAACGCGTTGAGCAGGTCGCCGTGGCCGAACACCAGGTCCTGGTCGAACTTCGGGCCGTGCTGGCCGTTCAGGTCGATGTGGAACAGCTTGCCGTGCCACAGCGCCTGGGCCACGCCGTGGAAGTAGTTGAGATTCGACATCTGCTCGTGCCCGGTCTCCGGGTTGATGCCGAACAGCTCCGGCCGCTCCAGCTCCTGCACGAACGCGATGGCGTGGCCGGCGGTGGGCAGCAGGATGTCGCCACGCGGCTCGTTGGGCTTGGGCTCGATGGCGAACTTCAGGCCGTAGCCCTTGTCCTCGGAGTACTGCGCGATCAGGTTCAGGCCCTCGCGGTAGCGCTCCAGGGCGGCGTACACGTCCTTGGCCACGTCGTACTCGGAGCCCTCGCGGCCGCCCCACAGCACCAGGGTCTGGGCGCCGAGCTCGGCTGCCAGGTCCATGTTGCGCAGCACCTTGCGCAGCGCGTACCGGCGGACCGAGCGGTCGTTGCTGGTGAAGCCGCCGTCCTTGAACACCGGGTGGGTGAACAGGTTGGTGGTCATCATCGGCACGATCATGCCGGTCTCGTCCAGCGCCTTCTTGAACCCGGCGATGATGCCGTCGCGGGTCTGCGCGTCGGAACCGAACGGCACCAGGTCGTCGTCGTGGAAGGTGATGCCGTAGGCGCCCAGGTCGCTGAGCTTGTGCACCGCCTCGATCGGGTCGAGCGGCTCACGGGTGGCGTCACCGAACGGGTCACGGGCCGTCCAGCCGACGGTCCACAGGCCGAATGAGAATTTGTCGTCGCGGGTGGGCTGGACCGACACGGTTACCTCCAGGAAACACCGTCGATTTGTTTATTGGTTGAATTATTTGCTTGAGGTATGGCATTGTCAAGCCTGTGACCGCGCGCATCCTGGCCTCTACCCACGCCCCGGTGCGGCAGTCCAGCGTCCGGGCCCATAATCTCGCGCTGGTTCTGCAAACTGTGGCGAACAGCGCAGAACCCCGGTCTCGGGCGGCCACCGCGGCCGCCACCGGGCTCACCCGGGCCACCGTCTCGGCCCTGGTCGACGACCTGGTCGCGGGTGGCCTGCTGGCCGAGGTAGCGCCGGCGCCGCGCACCGGCGCCGGGCGCCCGGCAGCCGGTCTGACGCTGTCCCCGGACGGTCCGGCCGGGCTCGGGCTGGAGATCAACGTCGACTATCTGGCCGCCTGCGTGGTCGACCTCCGCGGCACCGTGCGGCACCGGCTGGTGGAGCACGCCGACCAGCGGCCGGTCGACGCGACCACCGCGCTGGCCGGGCTGGCCGGCCTGGCCAGGCGGGCGCTGGCCGAACCCGGCCCGCTGCCGGTGGCCGGTGCCGCGCTCGCCGTGCCGGGCCTGGTCAGCCCCGGTGGCCTGGTGCGCGTCGCGCCCAACCTGGGCTGGCATGACGTGGACGCCGCCGCGTTGCTGCGGGACGCCCTCGATCTGCCGGTCACCGTGGACAACGAGGCCAACCTGGCGGCCTTGAGCGAGTTGCGCGCGGCCGGGACGCCGGACTTCGTCTACGTCTCCGGTGAGATCGGCGTCGGCGCCGGGATCGTGCTGGGCGGCGCGCTCTACCGCGGTGTCCGCGGGTGGAGCGGCGAGATCGGCCACGTGCCGGTGCACCCGGACGGGTTGCCGTGCCGGTGTGGCGCGCGCGGCTGCCTGGAGCAGTACGCCGGCCAGGAAGCCATCCTCCGGGCCGCCGGAGCACCTTCGCTGGACCTGCTCGACGCCGCTGCGGGCCCCGCGCTGCGCGACGCCGGCACGGCGCTGGGTATCGCCCTGTCCGGTGTGGTCAACCTGCTCGACCTCGACACCGTCGTGCTGGGCGGCAGCTACGGGCCGCTGTTGCCGTGGCTGCGCGGCGGGATCGAGCCGGAGTTGCGCCGCCGGGTGCTCACCGCGGACCTGGCGCCGATCACCCTGCGCGCCGCCGCACTGGGCGCGGACGCTGCCGTCCGGGGGGCGGCCGACTCGGTGATCCGCGCGGTGCAGGCCGATCCGGCCGGTTATCTGGCCCGCGCCGCTTGATCAGGCGGCCCGGATCGTCAGGCGGTGCGGGCCGGGTTCGTCCGGCCGGCTTCGTCGGCGGCCGCGGTGGCGAACTCGGTCAGCCCGCGGATCAGCGCCGCCCGGCCGGATTCCGACATCCGGTTCAGCACCACGGTCAGCATGGCCCGCCGGGCCGCGCGCAGGTCGTCGAGCAACTGCCGGGCCGACGGGGTGAGGTACAACGCGATCTCCCGCCGGTCGGCTCGGCCGGGTTCCCGGTCGAGCAGCCCCGAGGCCACCAGCCGGTCGCACAGCCGGCTGGCCGAGGACAGAATCATCCGCAGGTGGGTGGCCAGCCCGCGCAGGTTGATGCCCTCGGCACGCTCGACCACCATCAGGGCGTTCAGCTGTGGTCCGGACAGTCGCGGGGTGGCCTGCTCGCGGGCGGCGTCCCAGGTGGCCAGCAGGGCTTGCGCGGCGTCGTCGACCGCCGCGGCGCGGGGCGGGTCCGGACCGTCCGGCCCATGGTGTGCGGCCATGGTGCAGCAGAGACTACCCGTACCGGCGACACCGACGAAGGGGGTGAAACGGTGTCCGAACGCCTGATCGCGGTGCAGCGTGCATTGATCGACGCCCCGGCCGAGTCGGTGGTCGAGTGCCTGGGCGACGTGCTGGCCAAGGAGTACGGCATCGGGGAGACCGACCTCCTGCTCGTCGACTATCAGCTGGCCGCCCTGTTGCCGCTGACCACCGGATCACCGGTGACCACCCCCGGGGACCCGGCCTGGCGCTGCTTCGACCACCAGTCCGAGGTGGTCGCTGGCCGGGTGGCGTACCTGCCGGTGACCACCCGGGGCGAGCGGCTCGGTGTGCTGCGGTGTTCCCCCGTACCGGGTGACGAGGTGGCCCGGGCCGAGCTGGCCGAGATCGCCACGGTGCTTGCCCACGAGCTGCAGTCGGCCGGTACCGGCACCGACCGGTACACGATGGCGGCCCGCACCCGGCGCCTGACCCTGGCCGCCGAGATGCAGTGGGAGCTGTTGCCGGGCCGCTGCCGGATCCGGCCCGCGTTCAGCCTGGCCGGCCAGCTCGAGCCGTCGTACGCGGTGCACGGCGACAGCTTCGACTGGGCCGAGCACCAGGGCCGGCTGTACCTCACCGTGCTCAACGGCATGGGCGAGGGCATGAGCGCCGCCCTGCTCACCTCGCTGGCCACGTACGCGCTGCGCAACGCCCGCCGGGCCGGGCTCGATCTGGCCGATCAGGCGGCGCTCGCCGACCAGGCGGTGTTCGCCCAGCACCGTGGCCAGTCCTACGTCTCCGCCCTCCTGCTGCAGCTCGATCTGACCACCGGTGAACTGCTGGCGGTGGATGCCGGCTCGCCCCGCCTGATGGTGCTGCGCGCCGGTGAAGTGCTGGACCTGTCGCTGGAGGCGCAGTTCCCGCTCGGGATGTTCGAGTCGTCGGACTACCGGGCGCAGCGGTTCGAGCTGCACCCCGGCGACCGGCTGATGATCGTCAGCGACGGTGTCACCGACGCGGTCGGCAACGCGCACGCGTACGGCGACGCCGCGCTGCACCGCTTCGTGCGGCGGTCCGCGCCGATGGCGCCGCTGCAGGCGGTCCGGTCGCTGCTCGGCGACCTGCAGACCTTCCTGGGGCACGGCGACCTGGAGGACGACGCGGTCGCGGTCTGTCTGGACTGGACCCCGGCGCACCGGTGAAGGGAAGCGGGCGGGCCTCCGATCGGGGACCCGCCCGTCGCGTTCGTCCGGGTCAGCGGCTGGCGCCGGAGCGGGCCGCGATCGCCTCGAGGAAGATCTCGCTGATCTTCGCGGGGTCCTCGGCGATGAACACACCGCCCGCGCTGGTCGCGCCGGTGATGTCCTCCAGCTCCTTGCGGTCGACCTCGTCACCGATACCGATGATCACCATGCGGACCGGGCGCTTCGGGTCGTTCGCCTTCTTCAGCTCGGCGATCAGCTCGTCCCGGTTGAGGCCGCCCCGGTTCTCGTTGATGCCGTCGGTGAACAGGATCACCGAGTTGACCCGGCCGTCCTGCCAGACACCCTGGACCTCCTTGTACGCCGCCAGCGCGGTGTCGTAGAGGCCGGTGGCGCCGCCCTTCTTAGGAACGATCTGGCCGATCGTCGACTGCAGCTCCTGGCGAGCGGCACTCAGCGGGCTGATCGGCACGATCTCCTTCCACGGCTGTTTGCCCACCAGTTCGGTGGAGAACAGCCAGGTGCCGACCGACCACCTGTCGTCGAACAACGCCAGACCCTGCTTCGCGGCGCCCTGGGTCACCTGGGCCCGGGTCAAACCGCCGGCGGTCGGCACCTTGGTGGCCATCGAGCCGGAGATGTCGAAGACCGCCAGCACCTGACCCGGCAGGGTGATCGCGGCCCAGCCACCGAGGACCTGGCTGATCGCGCCGGCGTCCAGACCGGCGGCGGCCGCGCCGCCCTTCGAGTTGTCCGGCTTGGCGGTGGTCGGCGTGGTCGCCTGCGGCGCGCCGACCGGCAACGCGAAGTTGGCGCCGAGCGTGCCGTCGGCGCTGCGCAGCCCCGCGGAGGCCAGCGCGTTCTTGAACGTGGCCGAGCCCAGCGCCTGGCGCAGGCCGGTGGCGGCAGCCGACTTCTGCAGGTCCACCTCGGGCATCACCGCGTACGGGTAGTCCAGACCCGGCGGCTGCGGATCGAGGTAGAGCGCGGCCAGCCGGATCTGCGGCCGGTCGGCGTTGTACGCCACCACGTCCTCCTCGGACAGCGGCGCGGCACTGAGGCCGGCGGCGATGCCCGCGGCGTCCGGCGACTGCGGGAACTTCTGCAGCAGGTCGTCGCGCAACGCGGAGCTGCCGTTGGCCAGCGCGCGCAGGGCACTCACCCGCGTGGTCTGACCCTCCCGGCCGGCACCGGCAGCGCCGGCCAGGGCGAGCAGGCCGGACAGACCGGCCGCGTCCCGGGTCGGGTCGACGATGCCGGTCCGCAGGGTGTTGCTCCTCTTCATCAGGCCGAGCAGGTCTTTCCAGCCCAGTTTCTTGTCCGGCCACCCGATCGTCTGGGCGACCGGCTCCGGCATGGCGACCACCACCGGGCTCTGCGCGACCGACGTGCCGTCGGTGGGCACGAAGCCGGAGGCCTCCGACTTGAGCCGGAGCAGCCACATGGAGGAGTCCGGGACCCACACGTCCGGAACGGTCACCGACCCGGGCGCGGAGCCGAGGCCGGTCAGCGCCACCCGGTGCTCGCGAGCGACCGCGGCCGCCATGGTCGCCGGGTTCACGCCGGTGACGCTGACCGCCACGCAGGTCCCGTTGACGTTGGCACCGTCGGTGATCCACTGCTGCGCCGTCTGTTCGATCGCCGGCGCGATCTCGGTCGCGGCGGCGACGGTCAGCTTGATCTGACCGGTACAGCCGGAGTCGGAGAGCTGCTGGTAGCCGAAGTACGACCCAGCGATAACGACGACGATCGCCATCGCAGCACCGACGACCCCCGCTCCTCTGAAACTGATGTTTCTACGATGGCGGCCTGACACGCGCTCCATACTGCGCATCGGAACGTCCGAATGCCATATACGTTCGGGCGAAAGTTACTCGGATTGAAAATTCCTGTCATTCGTTGAACCCTCCGTGAGGGGGCCATCTCGCGGTGTGCCCGGATCGTGGCTATTCGCGGCGCAACGGCGGATTCCAGCGCAGGATGCAGGTCGGGCTCGGTTCAGCGACCGGTTCGCCCTGCATGAGGGGAATTCCGGTGTCGGGGTCGATCCGGAACAGGGTGACCGAATGTGAGCGTTCGTTCGCTACGTAGAGGTGATCGGCAATCAACACCATGTGACGGGGCCACTCCCCGCCGGTCGGCACCTCGGCGATCAGCGTGGCCCCGTCGCCGGACCATGCGAAGACCGAGACGGTGTCCGGTCCCCGGGTGGCCAGATAGGCGAACCGCCCGTCGGCGCCCATGGTGATCTCGGACGGGTACGCCGGGCCGGACACCGTCGTGGCCGCTACGCCGCCGGCCCGTTCCCACCCCCGCGGGCCGGACCGGTACCAGGTCAGATCCGCGGCCAGTTCGCCGGCGAGCAGCACGGTGCCGTCCGCCGCGCGATGCAGATGCCGGGGACCGGTGCCGGGGGCGGTGGTGATGGCCGCGGTCAGGTCGAACAGCCGGCCGGAGACCGGATCGAGGCGGGCCCGCCAGACCCGGTCCGACCCCAGATCGGTGATCAGCACGGTCGGGCCGTTCGGGTCGGGCGCCACCAGGTGCGCGTGCGGGCCCGCCTGCCGCTCCGGATCCGGACCCCGCCCGTCCAGGCGGAGCAGATCGCTGCGCTCAGCCGGCACGCCGTCCGGCGACAGCGGGTGCACCGACACGCTGCCGCTGGAGTAGTTGGCCGCCAGCAGATGCCGGCCGTCCGCGGACACCGCCAGGTGGCAGGGGTGGGCACCGCCGGTCGGCCGGACCGCGAGTTCATCCAGCGAACCGTCCTCGGCCACCGCGAACGCCGACACCGCGCCCCGGTCGACTTCGTTGACGGCGTACAACACCGGCAGGTGCGGGTGCTGGGCCAGGAAGGACGGCGAGGCGGTACGGGCGACGACGCCGAGCCGGGTCAGGTCGCCGGTGGCGGGGTCGCGGCGCAGCAGGGCGATGCCGTCACCCTCGCCGCCGGAGGCACCGGTGTAGCAGCCGACGAAAACGAGTTCAGACGGGGTCACGCCCTGACTTTAGGCCCTGATCAGCTGGCGGCGGGCCACGTACTCCACGAGTTCGATGAGGACGTTGCGGGCCGCCGCCGGCTCCCGGGCGTCGAACAGCACCACCGGCACTTCCGGGTCCAGGTCGAGGGCGCTCCCGACCGCCTCCGCGCTGAACCGGCGCTCCCGGTCGAAGCAGTTCACCCCCACCACGAACGGCGTGCCGCGCTGCTCGAAGTAGTCGATGGACGGGAAACAGTCGGCCAGGCGCCGGGTGTCGGCCAGCACCACGGCGCCCAGCGCCCCCTGCGACAGCTCGTCCCAGAGGAACCAGAACCGGTCCTGACCCGGGGTGCCGAACAGGTACAGCTGCAGGTCTTCGGTGATGGTGATGCGGCCGAAGTCCATGGTGACCGTGGTGGTCCGCTTGCCGTCCAGCCCGGTGGTGTCGTCCGCGCCCTCGGCGCCGGTGAGCACCTCCTCGGTCTGCAGCGGCCGGATCTCGCTGACCGAGCCGACCATGGTGGTCTTTCCCGCGCCGAAGCCACCGGCGATGAGGATCTTCAGCGCCACCGGGATGTGCGCGGGAGCGCCGTTCCGCTCAGAGCGCACGGAGTCCATTGACAACCGCCTTGAGTACGTCGATGTCGTGCGGCTGCTCGGCCGCCGGAGGTTCGTAGAGCGAGATGAGACCCGCCGAGCGTAGATCACCCAGCAGGACCCGCACGACCCCGATCGAAAGATCGAGCCGGGCGGCCAGTTCCACCACCGACACCGGCTCGTACGACGCCCGGATGATCGCGCGGTGTTCCGGCGACAGGTGCGGCTCGGCCGGGGGCTGAGCAACGGTGGCCACCACGAACGCGACCAGGTCGAAGTCACCGCCGGCGGGCGCCACCCGGCCCCGGGTCACCGTGTACGGGCGGACCACGGGGCCCGCGTCGGAGTCGAGCCAGTCGTGGGGCGCCCGCCGCGGGTCAGCCGGCATCGGCGGACGCGGAGCCGGCACGTTCGGGCGCGATCATGTTCTCGCCGACCCGGGTGACCAGCATGGCCATCTCGTACGCGATCAGCCCCAGATCGGCGTCACTGCCGGCCAGCACGGTCAGGCAGGCGCCGTGTCCGGCCGCGGTGACGAACAGGAACGCATCCTCCATCTCCACCACGGTCTGCCGTACCGGGCCGGCCCGGAAATGCCGGCTCGCACCCTTGGCCAGGCTCTGAAAGCCGGCCGCCATGGCGGACAGGTGCTCGGCGTCCTCGCGGGCCATGCTGCTGGTCGCGCCCATGGGCAACCCGTCGGCGGACAGCACGACGGCCTGCCGTGCCGACGGCACCCGGTCGACGAGGTCGTCGAGGAGCCAGGTGAGGTTCGCGCTCTGCTTGGTCGGTGCCACTATGCGTTGTCCTTATCCGGCCTGGTGACAGGGTTCTCGTGGGGGTCGTCCCGGACGACCGGGAAAGTGACGGTCGCCGCCTCGCCGGGATCGTCGGCGGCGGCCGCCGCCTGCCGGCCGCGGGTGGTCCCGCGCTGCAGGGCAGTCATGATCGTGCGGACCTGTTCCGGCGACCGCAACGGGAGCCCGGCCTCGTCGTCCACCGGCGTCTGGCGCAGCTGCGGCGCGAGGCTGGCCTGGCGGACCCGCCGGGGCAGACCTTCCGGTGTGGACGGACCGGCGGCCGGCACCGGCGCGGCCGATGGGCTCACGGGTGGTGACTCCGGCGCCCGCGGCGTGTTCCGGCGGCGCCGGACCAGGCCTTCCGGGGTGAGCCCGTCGGCCACCGTGCTAGGCGCCGGGCGGGTGGGTGCGGCCGCGTCCGGCGCGACGCGGGGCCGCGGCAACGCGCCGCCGAGTGCGCCGTTGGCGGTGGGGCGGCGGCTGATCGGCATGGTGGTGCCGCCGGGCGGGTTCGAGCCGTTGACCGTGCCGCCGCCCTGCCATTGCAGGATGGCCGGGGCGCGCCGGTCGGGATCGTCCAGTCCGGTGCCGACCAGCGGCCGGTCCCACCCCTGGTCAGATCTGGCCGGCCCGGCCGGGAGCGCCAGCGGGCCACGCCCCGGATGCTCCGGCGCGGCGGTGATCAGCTCGGCCGGCACCAGCACCACCGCGGTCACCCCGGCGTAGGCCGACGGGCGCAGCGAGACCTTGACGCCGGTGCGGTGCGCCAGCCGGGACACGACGAACAGGCCCAGCCGGGCGCTGTCCTTCGGGTCGAAGTCGGGCGGACGGGCCAGCTTGCGGTTCGCCTCGTCGAGCGCCTCCTGCGACATGCCCAGGCCGCGGTCCTCGATCTCCAGGGCGTACCCGTTCGGCAGGTGCTGGCCGGTGACGGTGACCCGGGTGGTCGGCGGTGAGAACGACGCGGCGTTCTCGAGCAGCTCGGCGATCAGGTGAATGACGTCGCCGACGGCCCGGCCGGCCACCGCCGACGGCGCCACCCGGACGATGTCGATCCGCTTGTAGTCCTCCACTTCGCTGATCGCCCCGCGGATCACGTCGATCACCGGCACCGGGTTGCGCCAACCCCGGCCCGGCGCCGCACCGGCCAGGATGACCAGGTCCTCGGCGTGCCGCCGCATCCGGGTGGCCAGGTGGTCCACCCGGTACAGGTCCTCCAGCTCATCCGGTCCGGTCTCCCGGCGTTCCATCCGGTCGAGCAGCGCCAGCTGGCGGTGCAGCAGGGTCTGGCTGCGCCGGGCGATGTTCAGGAACACCTCGTTGATGCCGCGCCGGACGTCGGCCTCCTCGACCGCCGCCTGCACGGCGGTGCGCTGCACGTCGTTGAACGCGTGCCCGACCTCGCCGATCTCGTCGTTGCCGTACTCCAGCGGCGGTGTCTCCTCGTCCACATCGACCGTTTCGCCGCGGCGCAGCCGCTGGACCACCTCGGGCAGCCGGGCACCGGCCATGGCCAGCGCCTCGCCCCGCATCCGGCGCAGCCGGCCGATGATGGACCGGCCCAGCCGCACCGACACGATGATCGACACGGCCACGGCGGCGAGGCCGAGCAACGCGGCGACACCGAGCCGGATCAGCACGGCGACGGCCACCGGGGTGGACCGCTCGGCCAGCGCGTCGGTGGCGTTCAGCTCGAACGCCCGCAACTGCTCCGTCGCGCCGTCGTACGCCGGCTGCCACTCCTGGAGCCGCACCGGCGAGGGCTCGCCGGCCCGGCTGCTGAGAAACAGCGCGTCGTGCATGCCCCGCAGGCGCAGGAACGCCTGCGACGAGTTGACCCGCTGGTAGTTGGTCCGTTCCGAGGCGGGCATGTCGCCCACCCCTTCGGTGAGCAGGAACCGCGCGGTCACGATCGACCGGAGCAGGTCGACGCGGACGTCCGCGCGCAGCCGCCCGGCGGCGTCCCCGGCGGCCAGCAGGGAATCCGACCGGCTCAGGAACTCCTGGCCTCGGCTGACCGTGGTGAGCGCGCGAATCTCCCGGTCCACCTGTTCGTCGTCGAACCGGCCGAGGGCGAAGAACATGGTGAAGCCGGTGTCGGTGATCGCGTTGTACATGTTCTGTGCGCCCACCACGTCGACCTGGCGGGCGTCGATGTGTGCCCGGTTGGCCGGCAACCCGTCGAGGTCGGCGAACATCTGCCGGATCCGTTCCCGCAGCGTCTCGCTCGCCGCGTCCCGGGCGTCCGCACTGCCGGCCGCCGCCCGGAACTCCAGGATCGCCCGGTCGGTGACGGCCCGCTGGGTGACCAGCGCGGTGCGCGGCGCATCGGCCGGGCTGGACAGCTGCACCACGGACAGGCGGCGTTCCTTCTGCAGCTCACCGACCAGCACGTCGCCCGGACGGCCGACGGTGTCCAGCAGCGTCTGCGCGGACAACAGGTTGAGCGCCGGCCCGATGGTCAGGGAGGTCGCGAAGATCCACAATGCCAGCAATGCCGCCAGCGGCACCGCGATCAACGCGATGATCTTCGTCCGGATCGACCAGTTGCGGGTTCTCACTAAGGCTCCGCCCGGGAGGAGGTCAAGGGGTGGGTACGCCTCCGGCAGGATACGTAACCGGGTGACCCGGAGCCAGGCGGCAACCACGAACTGGCACTTCCGTCGCACCAGCTTCGCGCCGGGGGATTGACGACTACCGGTGGGTGGGAATAACCACCGCTGAAGAAGGAGGAATCCCATGACCGCTGGACAAGTCATCGTCCTCGTCATCGTCCTACTGGTGGTTCTCGCCGCGATCCTGCTCGGCGTACGCGCGGCCCGGCGCAGGAAGCTGCAGAAGACCTTCGGACCCGAGTACGACCGGGTGGTCGCCGACACCGGCAGCCGCGCGGACGCCGAGAAGGAGCTGCGCGAGCGCGAGCGGCGGCACGCCGACCTCGAGCTCAAGGAGCTGTCCCCCGAGTCGAAGGCCCGTTACTCGGCCGCTTGGGAAGACGTGCAGATCACGTTCGTGGACAACCCCAACGAAGCGGTCGGCACCGCCGACGACCTCGTCACCCGGCTGATCGCCGAGCGCGGCTACCCCACCGACAACTACGAGGACCGGCTCGCCACCCTCTCCGTCGAGCACGCCCGCACGCTCGGCCACTACCGCGACGCCCATGAGATCAGCACCCGCAGCCGCAGCGGCGAAGCCAGCACCGAGGACCTGCGGCAGGCGCTGGTGCACTTCCGGGCCCTGTTCGCCGATCTGCTCGGCGAGGACCCGGTGGGCAACACCGGCACGACCACCTCGACGGCGACCGCGGTGCCCGCGCAGACCGATGCCAGGGTCGCCGACGGCCGGGTGGTCAACAACTCCGACGTGACCGACACCCGACCCGACGCCACCCCACGCTAGGAGTCCCCGCCATGCGCTTCTTCTCCAACGACAAGGACGCTCGCGACGACCAGCAGGCCGTCGACGTGCAGGACCGCGCCGAAGAGGTGAATCCGGACCAGGCACACGACGACCGGAGCCGGGACGAGCAGGACCCCGACCGCACCGGGTTCCCGGAGCACGTTCAGTCCGACCCGGTGGCCGTGCCGCAGCAGCGGGCCGGTTCGCCCTGGTCGTCCACGCCGGACACCGCCGATCCGGACCTGGCCGACCGGGAGCGCCGGGACGACACCGCCGACGCCACGCCCGACGACCGCGACGGTGACGCGCCGCCGTTCCACGAGCCGGCCGCCCAGCCGACCGCGTTCGGCGCCGCCACGGTCGGCGGCGCGGTGGCCGCATCCGCCGCGGCGGGACCGGCGGAGGACCGGTGGGACGACACCGACCGGCGGTCGGACGCCGCCTCCGGGGTGGCCGACGACGGCAGCGTGGCGCCGGGCGACGGCGTGATCGACGACCGCGACGGCGTGGCCGCCGACCGCGTGGCCGACGACCGCGACGGGACGCTGGACGAGCGACCGGCCGGGGCGACCGCGGTCACGCCGGGCGATGAGGCTGACCGGCAGGCGGACGACACCGGGGGCGACGCCACCAGGGTGGACGACAGCGCGGTGGACGCCACCGCGGTCGAGCACACCGCGGGGCCGGAGGACGGTCGCCGGGACGACCCGGTCGACGTCGCGCTGGACGACCGCGGGACGTTCGACGACCCGCAAGTGCTCGACCGGGAGACGGCCCGGCAGGACACCACGCCGCCGGACCACGCCGCGGCGGACACCTCCCCGGACACGATCGCGGCACCCTACGCCGGGACCCACGATCCGGACGAAACGTCCGACACCGTCACCAGTCCGGTCGCGACGTTGCGGGACGACGGTGGCTTCGACGACCCGAAGGCCGTCGATCCGGCCACCGACCAGCCGCTGGAGGACACCACGCCGGTGGCCGCCGCGGCCGCCGGCGGACCCGCCGCGGCGGCCGGGATGGCCGGAGCCGCGAGCGCCGGCGACACCGATGCGGCCGGCAACCACCTGCCGGGCACGGTGGATGCGCCCAGCCTCGGCAGGCTCTTCGGTGACGACGCCGGGTCGTTCCGCGAGCGGTGGCGCGAGCTGCAACTGCGTTTCGTGGACAGCCCCAAGGAGGCCACCGCGGATGCGGCCGCCCTGGTCGACGAGGTGGTGGACAAGCTGGCCGCCAGCCTCAAGTCGCAGCGGGCCGCGCTCACCGGTGACGGCTCCGAGGACACCGAGCAGCTGCGGGTGGAGCTGCGGGCCTACCGGGACTTTGTGAACCGGCTGCTGGACCTCTGACATCGACCACTGACCGGCACCCGAACGCCGGGAGTCGCGAGCGCGCGGCTCCCGGCGTTCGCGTGGCAAGACTGACAGTCGGTGTCAGGCATCGGCGCTACCGTTCAGGACATGCGCGCCAGCCGCCTCGTCTCCCTCCTGCTGCTCCTGCAGACCCGCGGGCGGATGACAGCGCAGGCACTGGCCGACGAGCTCGAGGTGTCGGTCCGCACCGTCTATCGCGACGTCGAGTCGCTCAACGCCGCCGGCGTGCCGATCTACGCCGACCGCGGGCCGGCCGGCGGTTACCAGTTGCTGGACGGCTACCGCACCCGGCTCACCGGGCTGACCGGTGACGAAGCCGGGACGCTGTTCCTGGCCGGCGTGCCGGGCCCGGCCGCGGACCTCGGTCTCGGGTCGGTGCTGGCGGCGGCGGAGCTGAAGTTGCGGGCGGCGCTGCCGGGCGAGCTGGCCGACCGGGCGGACCGGATCCGCGACCGCTTCCACCTGGACGCACCCGGTTGGTTCCGGGCCGGCGAGCCGACCCCGCACCTGGCGGTGGCGGCGGACGCGGTGTGGAGCGGCCGGCGGCTGTCGGTCCGCTACCGCCGGTGGAAGACGCCGCGCGAGGTGACCCGGACGCTCGCGCCGCTCGGGGTGGTGCTCAAGGCCGGTCGGTGGTACCTGGTCGCGCAGGCCGGCGAGCGGATCACCGCGTACCGGGTGGCCAACATCCTGGACGCGGTGGTGCTGGACGACGAGGTGCGGCGGCCGGACGGCTTCGACCTCGCCGAATTCTGGCAGGAGTGGACGCAGCGGTACGAGAACAGCGTCTACACCGCCACGGCCACGGTCCGGATGACCGTACGGGCGCTGGATATCATGCCGTTCGTCTTCCCGCCGGAGATGGCCCGCCGGGCGCGCGCCGCCGCGGGTCCGCCGGACGACGCCGGTTGGCTGGTCACCGAGGTGCCCATCGAATCGGTCAAGCAGGGCCACATCGAACTGCTCAAGCTGGGCGCGGATGCCGAGGTGCTGGAACCGCCGGAGCTGCGTGACCGGTTCGCCGCGACCGCCCGCGACCTGGCCGACACCTATCTGAAGGGAATCGGGACATGACCATGCCGGCGGACCAGAACGCGTACAACGCCGCGCTGATCGAGGAGTTTCGCAGGGACGGCGGTCGGTCCATCGGGGACCGGCCGTTGCTGTTGCTCACCACGGTGGGCCGGCGCAGCGGGCAGCGCCGGACCACGCCGATGATGTTCGTCCGCGACGGCGACCGGTATCTGGTCATCGCGTCCAACGCCGGCGCGCCGAAGGACCCGGACTGGTATCGCAACCTGGTCGCCGAGCCGCGGGTGGGCGTCGAGGTGCCGGGCGACGAGTTCGAAGCCATCGCCACGCCGCTGGCCGGTGATGAATACCACCACCGGTGGGCCCGGATTCAGCAGCAGTACCCGTTCTTCGTCGAGCATGAGCAGAAGGCCGGCCGGACCATCCCGGTGGTGGCGCTGACGAAGGCGGCCTGAACCGGATCAGACGGTCGAGCCGTCCCCGGTGTCACCCGGCTCGTCCGGGTCGGGCGCCGGGACGGTCGGCTCATCGGTCGGATCGCCGGTCGACGATCCGCCGGTCGGCGCGGTGGTCACCTCGGTGGACGGCGTGGACGGCGCCTCGGACGGCGTCGGCCGGGTCGTGCTGGCCGGCTCGGAGTTCTCCGCCTCGCCGGCCGGCTCGGCCGGATTCGCCCCGGTGCTCGCCGACGGGCGCGCGGACGGGGTGCCGGACAGCGGCACGTACTGCGACGTGGTTTTCGGCTTCGCGACCGGGTCTTCCGGCGCGGCCCCGGCACCGCCGGGCGCCTTCTGGTCCTGGTTCGCCTCCACCACGGCCGGGGGCCGCTCGGGCACGACCGTAGCGGTGCCGAACTGCGCGCCGAGCCACAGCGCCGGGCCCAGACCGACCGCCACAATGGCTCCGAAGAGCGCCACCGGTCCCCGATCCATCGGCGCTTCCTCCCCCTGTCATGACGATGATCGCCCGTGCCGTGTGGCTTCCCTCTACCCATTTCCGGGACGAGTCAAGCGAGCACCATCTGGTGCCAGTGTGACCCAAAGTCACAGCTCGGTGACATGATCGTCGAAGTTGTGACCATCTCTCCATAACCACGAGCCGGATGGGCCCGGCGGTTCAGCCGGTCACCGGGTGTTCCGGGGAGCGGGTCCGGGCCAGGAACGCCACCGCCTCCTCCAGGGCGGCCCAGCCGCCGGGCAGCTCGTCGGAGTCCAGCGCGGTGCGGACGGTCAGCGTGCCACCGTCGCGCAGGCTCAGATCCCACGACTTGGGGGTACGGCGGGTCTGTGTCGCGCCGGCCACGTCCGCGTACGGCACGAACCGGGTGCCCGGCGCGGCGTCGCCGCGCAACCCGGCGGCGAACCGGGCCAGCCGGCGCTTCGCCGAGCCGTTCTGGGAGCGGGGCAGGCCGGGCACGAACACCAGTCCGGTGTCGACGATCAGCAGGTCGGTACGGGAGCCGTCGACCACCAGGTTGACCACCCCGCCGACCACCTCGGCACGGGCGGCCGGGCCACCGCGATCGCGGGCCGGGGCGGCCGGGTTGACGCCCAGCGCGGCGAGCCGCCCGCGGGCCGAGTCCACGGTCGCCGGGTCGGCCACCAGCTCGGCCAGGGCGCCCAGGTCGAGGTGACTGCCGTCCGCCGCGGCCAGGGCGGCGGCACCGGTCCAGCTGTGCCGCCACCGGGCCGCGCCGCTGCGCAGGGCGGCCAGCGCCAGCAGCAGGGTGACCAGCTCGGCGATCCGGGCGGTGGTCTCGTCCGGCGGGCGTTCCGGGAACACCGCCTCGGCCACCTTGTGCAGCCGGCCGTCGGCGGCCAGGTCGAGCACGTCGCCGGCGTGCGCGATCGGGGCGCCGGCCGCCCGGGTCAGCGTGCCCAGCGCGGCGTCCGCCTCGCGTTCCATCTCGGCGGTCCGGGCCGCGCCGAAGAACTCGTCCCAGCCGACCACCGTGCGGCCACGCGGCGGGAAGGCCACCGCCTGCAGCGCGCGGCCCAGCCCGGGCAGGTCCGGCACCAGCTCGCCGTCCGGCACCGGCTGCTCCCCGGCCTGATCCCGGGCCGCGGCACCGGGCAGCTCG
>DASSAL010000173.1:0-24481 GCA_035685405.1 Actinoplanes sp.
CTGGCCGGCTTCGCCGAACCGTACGCCGAGGCCGGCCAACCGATTCCGGCCGAGCGCGTGCTGCCCGGCGACTTCACCATCGCCTGCGGTTTCGACGGTGTGCAGCGGGCCTTCGAGACCGGACTCGACTTCGACGCCATCTTCGCCCACAACGACCTGTCCGCCACCGGCGCCATGCAGGCGGTGCTGGACAGCGGCCGGCGCATCCCGCAGGACGTGGCGGTGGTGGGCTTCGACGACATCCCCCTGGCGGCACACACCCAGCCGCCGCTCACCACCGTGCACCAACCGTTGCGCGAGATGGGCGAGGCCGCGGCCCGCACGCTGCTCGCCCACTTCGAGGGCTCACCCCTGCCCAACCGACCGACCGTCATCCCGGCCACCTTCACCGCGCGTGCCTCCACGACCGGCGCCTGAGCGCCGCGTATCCCTCTTCCCCGCCCCACCCCCGTTCCACCTCTCGAGGAGATTCCCGATGCAGAGAAGGACGTTGTTCTCCGTCGCCCTGGCGGGCGTACTCGTCTCGGGCGGTCTCGCCGCCTGCGGCGACTCCCCCAACGAAGGCAACTCCAGCAGCAACAAGCAGGCGACCACCGTGCTCACCGTGGGCATGCCGAACGGCCCGCAAACCGAGAACCACAACCCGTTCCTGTCCACCTCGTCCGCGGCGTCGCTGGGCTACCGGTGGGTGCTCTACGAGCCGCTGATGATGTGGAACCCGGTCAAGCCGGCCGACCCGATGAAGCCGTGGCTGGCCACCGGCGCCGAGTGGACCCCGGACTACAAGTCGGTGACGGTCACCATCCGCGACGGCGTGCAGTTCTCTGACGGCAGCCCGATGACCGCGGCGGACGTGGCGTACTCCTTCCAACTGCTCAAGGACAACCAGGGCATCAACAACGCGGCGATCCCGTTCGGCGACATCAAGGCCGAGGGCAACACGGTGACGATGACCTTCACCAGCCCGCAGTTCGTCAACACCCACCGGATCCTCGCGCAGACGCCGATCGTGCCGAAGAAGGTCTGGGAGCAGGTCAAGGACCCGACCGCCGAGGTGAACAAGAACCCGATCGGCACCGGACCGTACACCGTGAAGTCGTTCACCCCGCAGACGACGACGCTGGTCGCTCGTGAGAGCGGTTACTGGCAGGACGCGCCGGCCGTCAAGGAGCTGCGGTACAGCTCGCCGACCGGCAACGACGCGCAGACCACGGCGCTGGCCGACGGCTCGATCGAGTGGTCCTTCGTGTTCATCCCCAACTACAAGGCCGTGTTCATCGACAAGGACCCGGCGCACTACAAGGTCTGGGCACCGCCGGTGCTGGGCATCCACGGCCTGTACCTCAACACCGCCAAGAAGCCGCTGGACAACCTGGCGCTGCGCCGGGCGATGAACATGGTGGTCAACCGCGAGGACATCTTCGTCCAGGCCGAGGCGGGCTACTTCCACCCGCTGGTGAGCAGCGTGACCGGCCTGCCCTCGCCGGCCGGCGACCCGTTCATCGCGCCCGAGTTCAAGGGCAAGAACCAGGCGGTGGACGTCGAGGGCGCCAAGAAGGTGCTGGCCGACGCGGGCTTCAAGCTCAACGGCAACGTGCTCAGCGACCCGAGCGGCCAGCCGGTGAAGCTCACCCTGACCGACCCGGCGGGCTGGTCGGACTACCAGACCTCGCTGGAGATCGTGAAGGACAACCTGGCCCAGATCGGCGTCCAGGCCACGGTGGACAAGGCCAATCAGGACGCCTGGTTCAAGAACGTCGAAGAGGGCAAGTTCGACGCGACGTTCCGGTGGACCAACGGCGGCGCGACGCCGTACGACATCTACCAGACCGTGATGGACGGCACGCTGCTGCAGCCGATCGGCAAGAAGTCCCCGGCCGGCAACTTCGGGCGCTTCGACAACAAGGAGGCCACCGCGGCGCTGACGGCGTACCGCGAGGCCACCGACGACGCCGCCCGCACCGCCGCGCTGAACACGCTGCAGAAGGTCTTCGTCGAGCAGGTCCCGATGATCCCGGTCGGCGCCGACAACGTCGGCATGGCCTACAGCACGAAGAACTGGGTCGGCTGGCCGGACGACACCAACCCGTACGGCGCCGGGCAGCCCACCCAGGCCAACGCGCTGGACGTCATCCTGCACCTCAAGCCCGCCAGCTCCTGATCCGGACTCCCACTCCCCGGCACCTGGGCGTACGAACCGGTGCCGGGGAGTGGCACCAGCTCCCCCGTTAAGGAACGGCCATGACGTTGAGCCAAGCCGACACGCCGGCCGGCGAGGTGGTGCTGGCGGCCGAGGGCCTGACCAAGCACTTCCCCGTCCGCCGCGGCCTGCGCGACCTCCTCAGCCGCCGGCATGACGCGGTGCACGCGGTGGACGACGTGACCCTCGTCCTGCGCCGCGGCCGGGTGACCGCCCTGGTGGGCGAGTCCGGTTCCGGCAAGTCCACGGTGGCCCGGCTGCTCGCCCAGCTGTATCCCCGCACCGGTGGGGACATCCGGCTGCACGGCACCAGCACCCGGGTCAAGGGTGGCAAGCACTTCCGCCGATACGCCGCCCGAGTCCAGATGATCTTCCAGGACCCGTTCGCGTCGCTGAACCCGGTGCACACGGTCCGGTACCACCTGACCCGCGCCCTGAAGATCCACGGCAATGCCGGGCGCACCGATCAGGAGCTCGAGCAGGCCCTGCACGATCTGCTCAACCGGGTCAGCATGACGCCGCCGGAGCGATACCTGGACAAGTTCCCGCACGAGCTGTCCGGCGGCCAGCGCCAGCGGATCGCGATCGCCCGCGCGCTGGGCGCCGACCCGGAGGCGCTGCTCGCCGACGAGCCGGTGTCCATGTTGGACGTTTCCATCCGGCTCGGTGTGCTGAACCTGTTGCGGGACCTCAAGGAACGCCTCAACCTGGCGATCCTCTACATCACCCACGACATCGCGTCGGCCCGCTACTTCGCCGACGAGACGATGGTGATGTACGCCGGCCGGATGGTCGAGGGTGGCGACAGCGAGACGGTCACCCAGTCGCCGGCGCACCCGTACACCCGCCTGCTGATCGACTCCGCGCCCGACCCGGACCACATCGAGAACATGCTGACCGGCAGCGCGGATCGCGGTAACGGCGAACCGCCGAGCCTGATCCATCCCCCGGCCGGCTGCCGGTTCCATCCCCGGTGCCCGATGGCGATGCCGCGCTGCACCACCGACCTGCCGGTCCGGCTGGAGATCGGCGACCGGCCCGGCCACTGGGCCGCCTGCTGGCTCTACGACGAGGCCACCGTGGCCGCCGAGAAGCCCGGTTCCGCGGCCGCCGCCGGCATCGTCCGGGAGGAGACCCGGTGAGGTACTTCCTGCAGCGGATCGCCTTCTACCTGTTCACCGCGTGGGCCGCGATCACCCTCAACTTTTTCATCCCCCGCATGGTCCCGGGCGACCCGGTCAGCGCGCTGCTGTCGAGGTTCCAGGGCCAGATCAGCACCCAGGCGATCGAGTCGCTCTACGTGCTGTTCGGCATCGACAAGGACGCCAGCCTCTGGAGCCAGTACGTCGACTACTGGAAGCAGCTGGCCAACGGAGACCTCGGGCTGTCCTTCAGCGCGTTCCCCACGCCGGTCTCCGAGGTGATCGGCGACGCGCTGCCGTGGACGGTCGCGCTGGTCGGCGTCACCACGGTGATCAGCTTCCTGATCGGCACCAGCCTGGGAGTGCTGGCCGGCTGGCGGCGTGGGTCCTGGGTGGACGGTCTGCTGCCGGCCACCACGTTCCTGTCCTCGGTGCCGTACTTCTGGCTCGGCCTGCTCGCCATCTACCTGCTGGCCGGACCGGACAGCTTCTTCCCGTCGTCCGGTGGTTACGAGGCCGGACTGGTGCCGTACCCGGACTGGCCGTTCGTCTCCAGCGCCATCCGGCACAGCCTGCTGCCCGCGTTCACCATCCTGATCTCCTCGGTCAGCGGCTGGATCCTCAGCATGCGCAACATGACGGTGACCGTCGCGGCGGAGGACTACATCACCGTGGCGCACGCCAAAGGGCTGTCCGACCGCCGGGTGGCGCTGCGCTACGCGGCCCGCAACGCGTTGCTGCCCAACGTCTCCGGCTTCGCGCTGTCGCTCGGCTTCATCGTCGGCGGCGCCCTGCTGGTGGAGATCGTGTTCTCCTATCCGGGCCTGGGTTACCTGCTCTTCCGGGCGGTCGGCGCCAAGGACTACCCGCTGATGCAGGGCATCTTCCTGATCATCACGATCGCCGTGCTGGTGGCCAACCTGCTGGCCGACATCATCTACCTGCTCCTCGACCCGCGTACCCGCAAGGAGGGCTGACCGATGACGATGTCACCGTCCAGCATCGAGCAGGTCATTCCGGGCCAGGGTGCGATGGCCCAGCCGGAGCAGGCCAAGCCCGGCGCCCGGGCCAAGCGCAGGCGGTTCCGGTTCGTCGCCAACGGCAAGTCCGCCACCGGGCTGGTCATTCTCGGCATCTACGTGCTGTTCGCCGTCATCGGCCCGTGGATCGCGCCGTACGATCCGAGCGCCCGCAGCAACGACCTGGTCGCACCCCCGTCGGCGGAGCACTGGCTCGGCACCACCCACCTCGGCCAGGACGTGCTGAGCCAGATCCTGGTCGGCACCCGTGGCGTCATGGTGGTCGGCTTCTGCGCCGGCATCGTGGCGACGATCCTCTCGGTGGTGATCGGCGTCACCGCCGGTTACGTCGGTGGCGGCTGGGACGACGGCTTGTCGGCGCTGTCCAACGTCTTCCTGGTGATCCCGGCGCTGCCGCTCATCATCATCGTGGCGTCCACCATCCAGAACGCCGGCGCGCTGATCGTGGCGCTGGTGATCGGCTTCACGTCGTGGGCCTGGAACGCCCGGGTACTGCGGGCGCAGACGCTGTCGCTGCGGCGGCGCGACTACATCGAGGCGGCCCGGGCCACCGGCGAGCGGACCTGGCGCATCATCCTGTTCGAGATCCTGCCGAACCTGACCGCGATCATCGCCGCGGGCTTCGTCGGTACCGTGCTCTTCGCCGTCTCCACCGAGATCACGCTGGCCTTCATCGGCATCGGCGGCATCTCCAACTGGAACTGGGGCGAGATCCTGTTCTGGGCGCAGGGCCAGCAGGCTCTCGCCCAGGGCGCCTGGTGGTGGTTCGTGCCGGCCGGGCTGGCCATCGCCTTTCTCGGCACCGCCCTGTCGCTGATCAACTTCGGCATCGACGAGTTCGTCAGCCCGCGCCTGCGCAGCGCCGGCAAGACCCGGATCAAGACCGCCGACGGCCACACCGTACGGATGCGGGTGGGCTTCACGCCGGTGCTGGACCATTCGGCCGCGCCGCATACGCACGCCCGGCCGATCCCGATCAACGCCACCGGGGCCACCCCCGTACAGCAGAAGGAAGCGGCCCAGTGACCCGGCAGCCCGTACTCGAGATCCGTAACCTCAACGTCGACTACGGCCTGGGCGACCAGGCGGTGCACGCGGTCCGGGACGTGAACCTCACCCTGCATCGGGGCGAGGTGCTCGGGCTGGCCGGAGAGAGCGGGTCCGGCAAGTCGACGCTGGCGTACGGCATGACCCGGCTGCTCGCCCCGCCCGGTGTGGTCACCGGCGGCCAGGTGATCTACCACCCGGACGGGGCCGAGCCGTACGACGTGCTCGCCCTGTCCGACGGGGAGCTCCGCCGGTTCCGGTGGGCGGAGACGGCGATCGTGTTCCAGGGCGCGATGAACTCGCTGAACCCGGTGCACAAGGTGGCCACCCAGCTCAACGACGTGTTGCAGGCGCACCAGCCGGGCATGTCGGCGCCCCGCCGCAACGCCCGCTGCCGCGAGATGCTCAAGCTGGTCGGCATCTCGCCGGACCGGATGGACGCCTACCCGCACCAGCTCTCCGGCGGCATGCGCCAGCGGGTGATGATCGGCATGGCGCTGATCCTGCAGCCGCAGGTGGTCATCATGGACGAGCCGACCACCGCGCTCGACGTGGTGATGCAGCGGCAGATCCTGGGCCAGCTGATCGAGTTGCGCGAGCGGCTCGGCTTCTCGGTCATCTTCATCACCCACGATCTGTCGCTGCTGGTCGAGTTCTCCAACCGGATCGCCATCATGTACGGCGGCCGGATCGTGGAGGAGGCACCGGCCACCGCCCTCTACCGCGACGCGCTGCACCCGTACAGCGCGGGTCTGCTCTCCTCGTTCCCGGCGCTGCGCGGCCCGCGCCGGGAGCTGTCCGGCATCCCCGGCTCACCGCCGGACCTCAAGGGCATGCCGACCGGCTGCTCGTTCCATCCCCGCTGTCCCAAGGTGTTCGACCCGTGCGCCGGCAACATCCCCGTGCTCGGCCGGCCGGACACCCCGGACGGCGGAACGCGCACGGTCGCCTGCTGGCTGCACCCGGTCCGCCAACCGGTCGGCTGATTTCCTCTTCCCCCAGGAGAACAATGAACCCCACCACCATGCCCGCCTCCGGCCTGCTCCATCCGGAGGCGGAGTTCCCCGCGACCTTCCAATGGGGCGTCGCCACCTCCGCGTACCAGATCGAGGGCGCGGCCGACGAGGACGGCCGGACACCGTCCATCTGGGACACCTTCTGCCGGGTACCCGGTGCGGTGCGCGGCGCCGACAACGGTGACGTGGCGTGCGACCACTACCACCGGACGGCCGAGGACGTGGCGCTGATCAAGAGCCTGGGCGTGGACGCGTACCGGTTCTCGGTTTCCTGGCCGCGGGTGCAGCCCGGTGGCCGGGGCCCGGTGAACCCGGCCGGGCTGGCCTTCTACGACCGGCTGGTGGACGAACTGCTGACGTCCGGCATCGCGCCGTGGGTCACCCTGTACCACTGGGATCTGCCGCAGGAACTCGAGGACGCCGGCGGCTGGCCGAACCGGGACACCGCTTACCGCTTCGCCGACTACGCGATGATGGTCTTCGACAGGCTGGCCGATCGGGTGGAGACGGTCACCACGCTGAACGAGCCGTGGTGTTCCGCCTGGCTGGGCTATGGGGTGGGCGTACACGCGCCGGGCCGGCGCGACTTCGACGCGGCGATCAGCGCGGTGCATCACCTGCTGCTCGGCCACGGCCTGGCCACCCAGCGGATGCGGGCGGCCGAGACCCACCCCCATCGGTACGGCATCACGCTGAACATGGGCACCGCGGACCCGGCCACCGACTCGGACCTGGACCGGGACGCCGCCCGCCGGGCCGACGGCATGGGGCTGCGCATCTATCTGGACCCGCTGCGCCACGGTCGCTACCCCGCCGACGTGGTGGCGGATCTGGCCGCGCGCGGCTCCGCGTTCCCGGTGCGCGACGGCGATCTGGCGGTCATCGCCACGCCGTTCGACGTACTCGGGGTGAACTTCTACTTCGGACAGTTCTTCAGCGGTACGGACGACCGGGGCCGGACGGTCGACGACGACGGGCACCCGGTCGTCCGCCAGGTCTACCCGGACACCGCCCGCACCGCGATGGACTGGCCGATCACCCCCGACCGGTTCACCCGGCTGCTGGTCCGGCTGCACCGCGACTACCCGGGCCTGCCCATGGTGATCACCGAGAACGGCGCCGCGTTCGACGACCGGGCCGACGACGACGGCTTCGTCCGGGACGACGACCGGGCCGCATACCTGGCCGAGCACATCGCCGCGGTGGCCGCGGCCCGGGCCCAGGGCGCCGACGTGCAGGGCTACTTCGCATGGTCGCTGATGGACAACTTCGAGTGGGCCGAGGGGTACGCGAAGCGGTTCGGCATCGTGCACGTCGACTACGCCACCCAGAAGCGCACGCCCAAGCAGAGCGCGCTCTGGTATCGCGACCGGATCGCGCGCCACCGGGGGCGGTGACCGCCCGGCCACGGCGCGGAAGGGATACGGTCTCGGGCGGCCGTGCCCCTTCCTCATCCGAGCCGGCGGCGGGATGCCGCACCACCGGCCGGCACCGGTGGCAGGCCGCCGTCGGCGAGCAACCGGGCGATCGGCAGCGTGGCCGCGCCCATCGCCACCGCGTCCGGGCCGAGCTGGCCGGTGTCGATGCGGGTCTGGGAGTAGGGGTGGCGCAGGGCGGACCGTGCCGCCGCGGCCCGGATGTCCGGGAGGAAGCGCTCTCCCAGCGCCAAGCCCGCCGGCCCGCCGAGCACGATTCGCTCCGGGCCGAACAGGTTGATCAGGCCGGCGATCCCGGCGCCCAGATAACCGATCGTCTCCGCGATGACCTCCGCCGCCGGTCCGTCCACCGGGCCGGCCAGCAACCGCGTCAGCAGCGACGGTTCGAACGGGCGGCCGAGCGCCTCGGCGAGCCGCCGGTTGACGTGATCCGACCCGATGTACGCCTCCAGGCAGCCCCGGGCGCCGCAGCGACACGGCGCGCCGTCGTACACCAGCGGGGTGTGTCCCCACTCCCCCGCATTGCTGTGCGCGCCCCGATAACCGCGCCCGTCCATCACCACGGCGGCGCCGACGCCCCGGCCGACCATCGCGATCACCGCGTGCCGGGCGCCCCGGCCGGCGCCGAACCACATCTCCGCCTGACCCACCGCCTTGGCGCCGGTCTCCACGAACACCGGCACGTCGGTGCCCGACCGCAGCATCGCGCCCAGCGGCACGCCGTCCCAGCCGGTGGTCTGCGCGTGCACCACGCACTCGCCGCCGGTCCGGTCCACCACACCGGCCACGCCGACGCCGTACCCCAGCACCTCGGACATCCGCACCCCGGCCTGGTCGGCCACCGCCGCGAGGCCCTCGAGCAGCCGGGCGGTCGCCTGCTCGTGGTCGCGGCCGTCGGCCAGCGGGTAACCGGCCACGCCGAGGCGGGACATGGCCAGGTCGTAGAGCTCGACCAGCACGCGCGCCTCACCGACGTCGGCGCCGGCCACATACCCGTACCCCGGCGCCACCCGGAGCAGAACCCGCGGCCGGCCACCGTCCGAGCCGACCAGCCCGGCCTCCTCGACCAGTCCTTCGCCGATCATCTCGCCGATCAGGTTGCTGACGGTGGCCTGGCTGAGCGCGCTGGTGTCGCCGAGCTCCTGGCGGCTCTGCCGGCCGCCGTGGAAGAGGTCGGTGAGCAGGCTGGCCCGGTTGGCCCGGCGCACATCCCGCACCGTCGTACGCCTGCTGTCCACCATGCCATCTAACGCCACGCGGTCTTGCCCTGTCCTCCCGGGCCGCTACCTTGCTGTCATGACCGACTACCGCGACGTCAACCGAGCCAACTGGGACGAACGCGCCCCAGCGCACGCCGCCTCGGTGGACTACGGCGTGCAGCGCTTCGTCGACGACCCGGCGCACCTCAGCGACGTGGTGCGGTTCGACCGGCCGCTGCTCGGCGACATCACCGGGCTGGTGGCGGCGCACCTGCAGTGCCACATCGGCACGGACACGATCTCGCTGGCCCGGCTCGGCGCCACCGTGACCGGCCTGGACTTCTCCCCGAAGTCGATCGAGCAGGCCCGGCTGCTGGCCGACCGGTCCGGCACCGCGGTGGATTTCGTGGAGTCCGACGTCTACGGCGCGGTCGAGGCGCTCGGCCGGGAGCGGTTCGATCTGGTCTACACCGGCATCGGGGCGCTGGGCTGGCTGCCGTCCATCGACCGCTGGGCACGGACGGTGTCGGAGCTGCTGAAGCCGGGCGGCCGGCTGTTCATCCGGGAGGGGCATCCGGTGCTGTGGGCTCTCGACCAGGACCGGCCGGACGACCTGCTGGTGATCGGGTTTCCGTACTTCGAGACCGACGAGCCGCAGATCTGGGACGAGCCGGGGACGTACGTGCGGACCGACGTCGAGTTCGCGCACACCGTCACGCACGAGTGGAACCACGGCCTCGGCGAGATCGTCACCGCGCTGCTGTCGAACGGGATGACCGTCACCGGGCTGGCCGAACACCGCAGCGTGCCGTGGGAGGCGCTGCCCGGCAAGATGCGGAGGGTCGGTGAGCTGCGCGAGTGGACGCTGGCCGATCGGCCGGAGCGGCTGCCGCACACCTACACGCTGCAGGCGGTGAAGACACCCGTTTAGAGATCGACGCGTACGGGGTATCTCGCGGTCCACCGTCCCCGCGCTGGAGGAATCGCGATGCGTTTCGGAACGATCGGCGGCTTGATCCTCATCATCTGGCTCGTCCTGGGCGCCGTGGCCGCCTACGAGCGTGGCTACTTCAACGACACCGGCGACGCCAGCTGCGCCGAAGCCGGCACCGTCATCGTCACGGTGGTGGCCGGCCCGCTCAACTGGCTGGGCGTCAACCCGAAGATCACCTGCGACATCCCCGAGCCGAGCAACTGAGCCGGCCCATCAGGCCGGCGCCGTCCGCCGCGCGTCGGAGCCGGCACGCCCCGCCAGGCGTGCCGGCCGACCGTGGCCGGCGCGGCCGGGGACGGGGTCGCACCGGTGCGGGACGGACCGGGCCCGGGCGGGCCGTACAGGGGCGCGGGGAGTCGGGACGGTGCGGTGGCACGCGGCATACCGTAATGATCGGACCGTCGGGTGGTTGCCGCTTAACCCAGACCTAAGCCGGCCTTCATTGTCCACTGCGGATGGACGCCCGCGTCAGACCGTGGCGGTCTCCGCCGCTGCGGGTTCCCGCGGCCCGTCCGGCTCCGCACCGACCCGCCCGCGCGGCAGCACCAGCCGGGCGACGAGCGCCCCGGCGGCGGCGCCGATCAGTCCAGCGATCATCGTGATCTGCATGCCGTCGGTGAACGCACGCCGGGCCACCTCCACGAACGCCGGGCCGAGCGCGAGGGTGTCGGCGATCGAACCGCGCGCGGCGCCCGGCACCGACGCGGGCAGCGCGGCCGAGTACGCCGCCGCCAGGACGCTGCCCAGGATGGCCACCGACAGGGCCGCGCCGGCCTGCTGCACGGTGTCGTTCATCGCCGATCCGACGCCCCGGTGCTCGGCCGGCACCGCCTGCATGAGCAGGGTGTACGCGGCCGGCCCGGCGAGACCGCCGCCCACGCCCATGACCAGCAGGCCGGCGATCAGCAACCCGTAGCCCGACGTCGGCGTGACCTGGGTGAGGATGCCGTAGCCACCGGCGATGACCAGGAGCCCGGCCACGATCAGGGTGCGATCGGGCACCTTCTTGCCCAGCGTCGCGCCGAGCGTGTTGAAGAGCGCTGCCGAAACGGCGTACGGCAGCAGCGCGAGGCCGGCACCGAGCGCGTCGTAACCCAGCACGAACTGCAGGTACTGGGTGAGCGCCAGGAGCAGACCGCCCGAGGTGAAGGACAGCAGCACGATCGAGAAGCTGGTGCCGCTGAACCGGCGGTCGCGGAACAACGCCAGCGGAACCATCGGATGCGGGGTCCGCCGCTCCCAGAGCGCGAACGCGAGCAGCCCCAGCAGGCCGACCGCGAAGCCGGCGAGCACCGGACCGGACCTGAAGCCGTCACCCGGCACGCGGATGATCGCCCAGACGATCGCCGTCATGGCCACCATCGACAGCAGCGCGCCGAGCGGGTCGGCGGGCCGGGCGGGACTGCGCGACTCCGGCACCAGCAGCAGCGTGCCGAGCAGCGCCAGCGCCGCGATCGGCACGTTGACCAGGAAGATCGAGCCCCACCAGAAGTGGTTGAGCAGCAGGCCCCCGACCGTCGGACCGGCCACCATGCCGGCCAGCGCCACCATGCTCCACCCGGCCATGGCCTTGCGCTGCTCGGCCGGCGGGAAGACGGTGAACAGGATCGACAGCGTGCTCGGCATGACGAGGGAACCACCGACGCCCATGAGCGCGCGGCACGCGACCAGTTGCCACGGTGTGGTGGACAGCGTGGCCAGGAGGGAGGCCGCGCCGAACAGCACGAGCCCGATCATCAGCAGGCGGCGCCGCCCGTACCGGTCGGACAAGCTGCCCGCGGTGAGCAGCAGGCCGGCGAAGACGAGGATGTACGCGTCGATCATCCACTGCACATCCGCCGGCGTGGCCGATAGGTCCCGCATCAGGGCCGGGATCGCCAGGGTGAGCACCAGATTGTCCACCACGAGCACCAGCAGGCTCCCGCAGAGGACCAGGAGGATCCACCACCGGCGGGGGTGACCCTCGGTCACCGGGTTCTCTAACATTGTTCGAGACACTCTAACACTGTACGACTTACCCGTACGGCGTTCAAGACCCGATATGATGGCGCCGATGGACTCGGTCTGGACTCGCACGCAGCCGCCGCCGCGGGACAAGGTGACCCGGGCGCAGATCGTGCGTGCGGCAGTCGACCTGCTCGACGACGAGGGGCTGGCCGGGCTGACCATGCGCAAGCTGGGCGGGAAACTGTCGGTTGCCGCCACCACGCTCTACTGGCACGTGCAGACCAAGGACGACCTGCTCGAGTACGCCGTCGACGCGGTCTACGCGGAGATCGACGTCCCCGGACCCGAGCTGGCCGGCTGGCGCGGGGCGGCCACGTTACTGGCGCACAGCATGCGGTCGACGATCATCCGCCATCCCTGGCTCCCCGCGGTGATCAACCAGCGGATCAGCGTCGGGCCGAACGCGATGGCGCTCAGCTCCCGAGGGATGGCGATCTTCAGCGCCGCCGGGTTCACCGGCCGCGACCCCGAGAAGACGCTGGCCGCCCTGATCTCCTACGTCCTCGGCAGCGCCGGTTCCGAGGTGGCCTGGCGGACCATGGTCAAGGCGTCCGGCAAGTCGGCGCCCGAGTGGACCGACGAGGCGCTGGCTCAGGCGCTCCCGGCGGCCGAGGCGTTCCCGGACGTCCGGGACGTGCTCGAGCAGCGCGGCCGCAGGAACCCGTACACCATGCTGGACGAGACCTTCACGTTCGGTCTGGAGGCCCTGCTCGACGGCTTCGCCGCGCGCCTGCCCGGCACCTGGACCTAGGGCCTGTCCTAGTCTCGTTCGATGTGGTGGCCGACGATCTGCGGCCCCATCAGCACCGCCTCTCCCGAGCCGTCGCGCCGGTTGTCCAGCGCCGGCAGTTCCACCGGGTCGCCGGTGGTGCTCGACCCCACCGGGCGCGCGCCCACCCAGGCCACCGCGAGCCGCGACTCACCCTTGAGGAAACGGTGCACCCGGACCCCGCCGGTGGCCCGGCCCTTCGCCGGGTACACGGCGAACGGCGTGACCTTCACCTGGGTGCCGGTCGAGGTGACCACCATCGGCTCGCCGTGCTGCGGATCGGACGTGTCGACCACGTTGAACGCGATCACGTCGGCGTCGGCGGACAGGTTGATGCCGGCCATGCCGCCGCCCTTGAGGCCCTGCGGCCGCACCATCTTGGCCGGGTAGCGCAACAGCGCGGCGTCCGACGTGACGAACACCAGCGACTCGGCGGCCGAGGTCAGCCAGGACGCCTGGACCACCTCGTCGCCGTCCTTGAGCGTGATGACCTCGAACTCGTCGGAGCGCACCGGCCACTCCGGCGCACACACCTTGACCACACCCTGCCGGGTGCCGATGGCCAGGCCCGGCGAGCCCGTCGCCGCACCCAGCGGAGCCAGGCCGATCACCCGCTCGCCCTTCTCCAGCGGAATCAGCTCGGACGCCGACATGCCGCCCCGGATCGACACCGTGCCGGGGTGTTCGGGCAGCACCGGCAGCGGCAGGACGTCCACTTTGAACGCCCGGCCGCGGCTGGTGACCAGCAGCACCCGGCCGCGAGCCGTGGAGTGCACCACCGCGCGTACCGCGTCGTGTTTGACCCGGCCGCTGCGCCGGCGCCCCTCGGTGGCCTCCTCGCTCTCCGCGGCGGTCCGGGCGATCAGCCCGGTCGCGGAGAGGAGGACCTGGCACGGGTCGTCGGCCACCTCGAGCGGCCCGGCCGGCGCGGAGGCGGCCAGCACCTCCTTGAGGTCGCCGTCGATCAGCGTGGTGCGCCGCGGCATGCCGTACTCCGACGCCACCTCGGCCAGTTCGTCGGAGACCACCTGCCGCAGCACCGACTCGTCGTCCAGGATCCGGCTGAGCTCGGCGATCTCGGCGCGCAGCCGCTCCTGCTCGGTCTCCAGCTCGATCCGGTCGAACCGGGTGAGCCGGCGCAGCGGGGTGTCCAGGATGTAGGTGGCCTGGATCTCGGTCAGCCCGAACTCGCTCATCAGCCCGGCGCGGGCGGCGGCCGCGTCGTCGCTGGCCCGGATCAGCGCCACCACCCGGTCGATGTCGATCAGCGCGATCAGCAGGCCGTCCACCAGGTGCAGCCGGTCCTGCCGCTTGGTCCGCCGGTGCGTGGTGCGCCGGGTGACCACCTCGTACCGGTGGGCCAGGAACACCTCGAGCAGTTCCTTGAGCCCGAGGGTCTGCGGCTGCCCGTCCACCAGCACCAGGTTGTTGATGCCGAACGAGGTCTCCAGCGGGGTCAGCCGGTACAGGTCGGCCAGCAGGGCCTGGGGGTTGACGCCCACCTTGCACTCGATGACCAGCCGGGTGCCGTGTTCCCGGTCGGTCAGGTCCTTGACGTCGGCGATGCCCTGCAGCCGGGCCGCCTGCCGCTGGCCCTTGCGCGGGCCGGAGACGATCAGCTTGCCCTTCACCTCGTCGGTGATCGCCTCGATGATCTTCTCGGTACCCACCCCGTACGGCAGCTCCACCACCGTGATCGCCTGCCGCCCACGGCCGCCCTCGAGCGGGCCGGTGACCGCCTTGGCGCGCATCCGGACCACACCGCGGCCGGTCTCGTACGCCCGCCGCACCTCGTCGAGGCCGAGCAGTTGCCCGCCGGTCGGCAGGTCGGGACCGGGCACGTACCGCATCAGCGTGTCCAGGTCGGCGTCCGGGTCGGTGATCAGGTGCCGGGCCGCCGCGACCACCTCGGCCAGGTTGTGCGGGATCATGTTGGTGGCCATCCCGACCGCGATGCCCGACGTGCCGTTCACCAGCAGGTTCGGAAAGGCGGCCGGCAACACCTTCGGCTCCTGCTCGGAGCCGTCGTAGTTGGGTTTGAAGTCGACCGTGCCCTCGCCCAGCTCGCCGACCAGCAGCATCGCCTCGCGCGACATCCGCGACTCCGTGTAGCGCTCCGCTGCCGGTCCGTCATCTGGGCTGCCGAAGTTGCCGTGCCCGTCGATCAGCGGCGCGTTCAGCGAGAAGTCCTGCGCCAGCCGCACCATCGCGTCGTAGATGGCCAGGTTGCCGTGCGGGTGGTAGCGGCCCATCACGTCGCCGACCACGCGGGCCGACTTCACGTACGGGCGCTCCGGGCGGTGCCCCTGCTCGTACATCGACCAGAGGATGCGCCGGTGCACCGGCTTGAGGCCGTCCCGGGCGTCCGGCAGCGCCCGCGAGTGGATCACCGAGTACGCGTACTCCAGATAGGAGTCCTCCATCTCGGTGGTGATCGAGTTGTCGATCACCCGGGCGCCGGCCTGGTCGAACGCCGACAGGTCCACCCGGGACGAGTCGTTCTTGCGGCGTGCCATGAACTCGTGCTCCTCAGGCGTCGATCGTCTCCTGGTCGATCCGGCCGGCGGCCTCGATCAACCAGTTCTTGCGCGGCTCGACCCGCTCACCCATCAGCAGGTCGAGGGTGGCCTCGGCGCGCTCGGCGTCGTCCAGCGTGATTCGCCGGACGGTCCGGGTGGCCGGGTTCATCGTGGTCTCCCACAACTCATCGGCGTCCATCTCACCCAGGCCCTTGAACCGGGGCACCGGTTTCTGCACCTGCTTGCCGGACCGCTCCAGCCGGGCCACCGTGGCTTCCATCTCCTGCTGGGTGTACGTGTAAACGGTCTCAGTGTTGCGGCCCCTGGTGACCACCTTGTGCAGCGGCGGCATCGCGGCGAACAGCCGGCCGGCCTCGATGACCGGGCGCATGTACTTGGCGAACAGCGTGATCAGCAGGGTTCGGATGTGTGAGCCGTCCACGTCCGCATCCGCCATGATCATGACGCGGCCGTACCGCATGGCGCCGATGTCGAAGGTGCGGCCGGAGCCGGCGCCCAGCACCTGCACGATCGCCGAACACTCGGCATTGTCCAGAACCTGCTGCAGGCTGGCCTTCTGCACGTTGAGGATCTTGCCCCGAATGGGCAGCAGGGCCTGGTATTCCGACGATCGGGCCATCCTCGCCGTCCCGAGGGCGCTGTCTCCTTCCACGATGTAGAGCTCTGACCGGCCGATGCCGGTGGATCGGCAGTCGACCAGCTTGGGCGGCATGGATGCGCCCTCGAGCGCGGTCTTGCGGCGGGCCGCGTCCTTCTGCTGTTTCTGGGTCAGCCGGACCCGGGCCGCGTCGACGATCTTCTGCAGCACGGTGCGCGCCTCCGCCTTGGTGCGCCGGCCGTCCACGTAGTCCTTGAGGTGTTGCTCGACCAGGCCCTGCAGCACCCGGGTGATGCCGGCGGTGGACAGCTCGTCCTTGGTCTGCGAGGTGAACTGCGGTTCCGGAAGCCGGACGTGGATGACCGCGGTCATGCCCTCCAGCAGGTCGTCCAGGACCGGCGCGTCCTCCTTGGGCTTGAGCAGGCCGCGGGCGTTGCGGATGGCCTCGGTCAGGCCCCGCACCAGGGCGCGCTCGAAGCCCTTGCGGTGGGTGCCGCCGTGCACGTTGCGGATCGTGTTGGTGAAGCATTCGACCGTGCGTTCGTAGCCGGTGCCCCAGCGAAACGCCACCTCGACGTGGGCCCGGCGCTCGACGTTGGCCTGCATGACACCGTTGGCGTCGGCGGCGTTCTCCTTGTACGTGCCCTCGCCGGTGACCATCAGGATTCCGGAGACCGGCTTGTCGCCGGGCGGAGTCAGGTATTCCACCATGTCGGTCAGGCCGTGCGGGAAGTGGAAGGTCTCGGTGACCGGTTCCCCGGCGGTCTCGTCGCGCAACGAATAGTGCACGCCGGGCACCAGGAACGCGGTGTTGCGCAGCTTGGCCCGGACCGCCTCGACGTCGAGCCGGGCGCCGGTCTCGAAGTAGCGGGCGTCGTACCAGTACCGGATCGAGGTGCCGCTGGGCTCGCCGCGCTTCATCCGGCGCACGATGCGCAGCCCGGACTCCGGGCGGAACCGGGCGCCCGGGCCCGGGCCGTCGAAGACGCCCGGCACACCGCGATGGAACGACATCTCGTGGACCTTGCCCTCGCGCTTGACCGTCACGTCGAAGCGCAGCGACAGCGCGTTCACCGCGGAGGCGCCGACCCCGTGCAGCCCGCCGGAGGTCTTGTAGCCGGAGCCGCCGAACTTGCCGCCGGCGTGCAGCCGGGTGAGCACCAGCTCGACGCCGTTGAGTCCGGATTTGGCGTTGATGTCGGTCGGGATGCCGCGGCCGTCGTCGTCGACCTGCACCGAGCCGTCGGCGTGCAGGGTCACCGCGACCCGGGTGGCGTGCCCGGCCACACCCTCGTCGGTGGAGTTGTCGAGGATCTCGTTGACCAGGTGGTTCACGCCGCGGCTGCCGGTGGACCCGATGTACATGCCCGGGCGCTTGCGAACAGCGTCGAGACCCTCCAGATGGGTCAGGTCGTCGGCGCCGTACAAGACATCCGGCTGCGCGGTCACGGTGTGGCTCTCCCGGTCGTCGGCGGTGAACTCGGCCGGCTCAGCTCGCAGTGCGGGACGCCGCCCTGGTCACTCAGCCGCGGCGAGCCTACCGGGAGGGTCCGACATTCCCCGGCAGCCGAGCCGATGGCGGACGGCAACTGCCGGAACAATAGCGGCAAATGCCATCATGGATGCGTCGGCCGCGACTAAACCAGCGCCATCGCCCGCTGCGGGTGCAGGGCCCGGAACAGGTCGACCGGCCGGGACTTGCCCGGCACCGCGGCCGGTGGCAACTCCTGGTAGGCGATCACCCGATCGGTGGCGTCCCGGGTGGCCTGGCAGACCACCACGGTGTCCTGCGGTGCGTACGCCTGCAGGCGGGCGGCCGTGTTCACCACGCTGCCGCTGACCATCCCGATGCCACCGTCATGGGCCGCGGCCAGGTCGACGATCACGGCGCCGGTGGCCAGGCCGACCCGGGTGGACACGTGGAACCGGCCGCCCAGCGCCCGGCCACGCAGTGCCTCCTGGATCTCCAGCCCGGCCCGGACCGCGGCTGCAGCGCCGTCGGTGGGACAACTCGCGGGCACGCCGAAGACCGCCATCACGGCGTCACCGACGTACTTCTCCACGACGCCGCCGCAGCCGCGCACCACCGCCGACACAGCGGCGAAGTAATCCATCTGGAGGGCACGCACGTCCGCGCAGTCCAGGTCGTCGACCAGCGCCGTGAAGCCGACGATGTCGGCGAACAGGACGGTCACGATCTGCCGGCGTACCCCCGTCGTGATGATGGTCATTTCAGCCGCTCCCCCTCGTGTCGGCGATGGCGAGGAACAGGCTGTCAGTCGGTCACCGGACCGCGGATCCGCAGAACTACCTATCTGTGATACATAGACGCGCGGTCACTTTTGTGACGTAGAACAGGCCGAACCGACGACCATGTGATAGGGGGAATCCGATTAGGCTCCGTCCATGGTCAGCGAAGCGGACGAGGCGCCACTTGTCGGGCGCTCCGGCACGCTGGCCGCGATCACCGCTGATCTGCTGAACGCCGGACCGGGCGGAACGGCCGCGGTGTTCGTCACCGGCGAGAGCGGCGTCGGCAAGAGCCGGCTGCTGCGCGAGGCCGCCGCCGAGCTGGGCGCCACCGGCGCGGCGGTGCTGTCCGGCACCTGCCTGGACATCGGCGACGCCTCGCCGCTGCACCCGGTGCTGCAGGCCCTGCGCCGGCTGCGCCCGGACGCGGCGCCGGCCGACGCCGAGCGGGATGCCGGTGCGCTGCTCGACCGGGTGTCCCGGGAGCTGCGCGCGGTGGCCGGTGACCGCCGGCTGCTGCTGGTGCTCGACGACCTGCAGTGGGCCGACCGCAGCACCCGCCAGCTGCTGCTCTATCTGCTCGCCGGGCTGGGCCAGGTGCGCCTGTCGGTGCTGGCCGCGGTCCGGGCGGAGTCGCTGCAGGGCACCCATCCGCTGCGCCGGGTGTTGACCGAGCTGCGCCGGCTCCGGTCGGTCCGGGTGATCGACCTGGCCCCGCTGGACCGCGACGCGACCGGCGAGCTGGTCACCGCGATCGCCGGTCCCGAGGTCGAGCCGGAGGACGCCGACCGGGTGTTCAAGCGCAGCGGCGGCAACCCGTTCGTGGCCGAGGAGCTGGCCCGGGATCTGCGCGACGGCCGGGTCGAGCTGTCCGACACGCTGCGCGAGGTGTTCCTCGCCCGGGTGGACGAGCTGGCGCCGAATGCACACGCCGTCGTGCACGCCGTCGCGGCCGGCGTCGAGCCGGTCGAGCACGAGGTGCTGGCCCGGGTCCTGCCGCTGCCCGAGGAGGAGCTGATCGAGGCGATCCGGGCCGCCGTGGCGCACCGGTTCCTGACCGGCGCCCCGGACGGCTACCGGTTGCGGCACCGGCTGGTCGCCGAGGTGCTCGAGCACGAGGTGCTGCCGGCCCAGCGCACCGCGCTGCACCGGCGGTATGCGGAGGCGCTGGCGGCGACCGGGTCCGCCGACCACACTCGGCTGGCACACCACTGGCAACGGGCCGGCGAACCGCGGCGGGCGCTGCCCTCGGTGGTGGCCGCGGCGCGGGACGCCGAGCGGCTGTACGGCTTCGCCGAGGCACACCGCTACTGGACTCTGGCCCTGGACCTGACCGCCGACGAGCCCGCCGGCGGTCCGGTCGAGGTGGACCGGACCGCGTTGCTCGGCCACGCCGCCGAGTCGGCCCACCACTGCGGCGAGCACCTGCGCGCGCTGGCCCGGCTGGAGGAGCTGGCCGCCCGCCCGGACGGTCCCGGCGCCTGCGAGATCCACCTGCGCCGGGCGCGATACCTGGCGGCGGCCGGCCGGTCCGCCACCGCCGAGACCGAGTACGTCCGGGCGCTCGCGGTGCCCGACTGCACGCCGCGGGAAAAGGCGACGGCGGCCGCCTACCTGGCCGAGCTGCTGCTGCACCTGGGCCGGTACGAGGACGCCGGCAACCGCGCCCGCGAGGCCCTGGCCCTGGCGGAGGGTCCCGACGGCACCACCGCCGACCTGGTCCGGGCCAGCGCCGCGCTGGGCTTCAGCTCGGCGTTCCGGTGCGATCCGGACGCCGGGCTGGCGGTGATCCGGCAGGCGGTGGAGATTGCCGAGCGGTCCGGCCATCCGGACGACGTGGGCTGCGCCTATCTGCACCTGGCCGAACTGCTCACCGGCCCGCTGAACTCGCTGGAGGAGGGCGTGCTGGTGGCCCGCCGGGGCGCGCAGAAGCTGGCCGAGCTGGGCGTCGGGCGCACCTACCAGCTGCGGCTGCTGGCCATCGCGGCGAACGGGCTGTTCCGGGTCGGCCAGTGGGCCGAGGCCGACCGGATGCTGGCGGCGGCGATGAAGCACCGGCCGTCCGGCGCCGACGCGGTGGAGATCCTGCTGGCCCGGTGCCGGCTGTGGGTCGGGTTCGGCGATGTCGAGGCGGCCCACCGTGACCTGGACGCGATCGCCACCGTGCTGGCCGGCGGCGGCGCCCGGCACGTGCTGCCGATGCTGACCCTGCGGGCCGGGCTGGCCATGTGGCAGGGCCGGCCGGACGAGGCGCGCGCCGCGGTCCAACGTGGACTCACCGAGACCCGGTCCGACGATCTGGTGCTGCTGGGCATCCTGGCCTGGCACGGTCTGCGGGCCGAGGCCGAGGCGCACACCGGCGGCACGATCCCGGCCGACCCGGGCGCGATCCGCCGGCTCACGGTGGTGGTGGACCGGATCACCCGCGGTGTGGGCAGTGCCGCTCCCCCGGTCCGCGCGGTGGTCGACGGCTATCTCGACCTGTGCGCCGCGGAGCTGAGCCGGATCGAGGACCGGTACGACCCGGCGCCCTGGGCGCGCGCGGCCGCCGCCTGGGACAAGCGCAACCAGCCCTACCCCGCGGCGTACGCCCGGCTGCGGCTGGCCGAGGCGGCGCTGCACGGCCGGGGCCGGCGGGCCACGGCGGTGACCGCGCTCCGCGAGGCGTACGGCACCGCGCAGGCGATGGGAGCGCGACCGTTCGCCGCCGAGATCGCCGCGGTCGCCGCCCGCGCCCGGGTGGCGCTGGCCGCCGAGGAGCCGGCCGCACCCGCCCCGGCGCCGGGTGACGAGTTGAGCGTGCTGACCACCCGGGAGCGGGAGGTGCTGGCCGTGGTGGCCGAGGGGCTGACCAACAAGGAGATCGGCAGCCGGCTGTTCATCAGCGAGCGGACCGTCGGCGTCCACGTCGGCCACATCTTCGACAAGCTGCAGGTGCGGTCCCGGGTGCAGGCGAGCCGGGTGTATCTCGGCGCGGCGTGACACCCGGAAATACGTCGTTCTACCGATCCCGGCGTACGTCATCGGTGCGAGGCTTGCCGCACGGGGGAGCACCGCCCGGCGGCACGGCACCCGTCGCCGGGCGGTGCTAGGGGGTCCTCCGATCGAGCAACGCCCGTGGAGGAACCGATGACTGAGTCGGTCTGGGGACCCGTGCACCAGGACATGACCGCCTTGCTGACACGCCACCCCGACGACGTACCCGCGGTGGTGGACCAGCTGACCAAGCTGCAGGACATCCTGGAGCGGGTCCCACCGCGGCCCGGCGGCAACCCGGTCGCCGACTTCAACCAGCTCTACCTGCGCATCACCACGGGCGTTCTGGAGCGGCTGTACGAGGGCCGGTTCGCCGACCCGGCGTTCCTGTCCCGGCTCGACGTCGAGTTCGCCGCCCGGTATTTCGAGGCGTTGCGGCACTGGTGTTCCGGCAACGCCGCCTGCCCGCGGGTCTGGTCGGTGCTGTTCTACCGGGTCGGCGGTGCCGAGCCGGCGGGGCGGCTGCACACCATGGCCGCTCCGGAGCGAGCCGCCTGCCCGTTGCCGCCGGTCGCCGCCGGCGTGCACGCGCACATCAACTTCGACCTGCCGTTCGCGCTGGTGACCACGTTCGACCACCTCGGCACCGACCCGGTGGACGACGGCGACCAGCACCACGACTACCTGCAGATCAACGAGATCTTCGCCGAGGCGATCCCCGAGCTGCGGCGCGGCTATCTGGAGAAGTGGCAACTGCTGATCGACACCATGAACGGCGACCTGGACGACTGGTGGCAGGGCGGGCTGGCGGAATACACCCGCAACGTCGCCTGGCGCAACGCGCAGAAGCTGTGGGGTTGCCGGCACGACCTGCGGGAGACGGCGCGGGAGCGGGAGCGGCTGGACGGCAACGCCGCCGCGGTGGGCCGGCTCCTGCTCTCGCCGATGGGGACGTTCCTGCTGTAGGGCCGCCGGTTACTTCAGCACGATCAGGCGCGCGGTCACCTCGGCGCCGTTCTTCGTGCCGGCCACGCCGATCTCGGCGCCGGTCTTGACCGCGCTCAGCTCGGTCCGGCGCTTGTTCTGGACGACCCGCATCCGGTCGCCGATGGTCCAGGTGAGGGCGTAGCCGTCGCTGGACCGCACGCTCACCCGGGCGGCGTCCACGGCGGTCACCGTGCCCCGTTGCACCACGATGGTCCGTACGCCCTCCTTGCCCTGCACGGTCACCTCGCCGTGCAGGGTGTTCTTGCGCAGGTGCTTGCGCAGCGCGGGACGGCCCGCCTTGCCCGGAGCGTCGGAGGCCGCCGGCGCCGGCTCCGCCTCGAGGCCCACGGCCTGCAGGGCGGACACCTCGGCGGCGAGGTCGACGGCCGCCGGCGCGCCGCCACAGGCGGTCAGCCCGAGCGAACCGGCCAGGGCGAGGGTGATCAGGGAGCGAGTCATCCGGGTGCGAGTCATGCCGGCCAGCGTGCGCCCGCGATGCACGGCCCCGGTCAGCGGAATGTTCGGGCGTCGTAAGGAAGGCGGACGGTGAACCGGGCACCGCCCTCGGCGGCGTGCCCGGCCTCGATGGTTCCGCCCAGCCGGCTCACCAGGCGGGCGGCCAGCGCCAGCCCCAGCCCGCTGCCGACCCGGCGGATCCCCTTGTACCGCTGGTACAACGCGCCCCGGTCGAAGGCCACGGCCAGGTCGTCGTCGGTGAATCCGGGACCGCCGTCGCGCACCTCCAGCACCCCGGCGTCCGCCTCGGCCCGGACCGCGAGCACCAGCGGCGCCCCCTGCGGCACGATGCGCAGCGCGTTCTCGCACAGCCCGTCGACCACCTGCCGGATCCGGCCCGGGTCGGTCCGCACCCGGACCGGCGTCGCGGGCAGCTCGGTGCGAAGCCGGGGACCGTCCGCGGCGCAGCGGGTGGCCCACGCTTCGGCCGCCGCGCCGGCCAGCTCGGTGAGGTCCACGGTGACCACGTCCAGGGGCAGGTCGGCCGCCTCCAGCCGGGACAGCACCAGCAGGTCGGCGATGAGCCGGTCCAGCCGGTCCGCCTCGGCCAGCATGGTGGCGCCGGCCTTCGCCGCGCCGTCGTCACCGACCACCCCGTCGGCGAGGGCCTCGGCGTACCCACGGATGGTGGCCAGCGGGGTCCGCAACTCGTGCGAGACGGACAGCAGGAAGTCCCGTTCCCGGCCCTCGCTCACCTGGAGCGCGGTGGCCAGCTGATTGAACGCCGCGGCCAGCTCCGCGGCCTCGGCCGGGCCGCGGGTGGCCAGCCGGATGGACCGGTCACCGGCGGTGAGGTGCCCGGCCGCCACCGCCGCCCGCCGGATCGGCCGGACCGTGTACCGGGCCAGCAGCGCGCCGGCCAGCACCCCACCGGCCAGGCCGCAGAGCAACGCCAGCCACACCCCGCCGAGCAGACCGGCCGCGGTGCCGGTGGCGGCCGGCTGGGTGAGCACCACCCCGCTGCTGTTGCCGGACAGCGGCCGCCCGGCGATCAGCGTGGGCCGGCCGTGCACCATGGCCCGGGTGTCCACCAGCGCACCTTGGGACACCTGCCGCACCACCCGGTCCGGCAGCCCCGGCCGGTCCACCGCACCACGCCGGATCAGGTACACGTCGATGTCGTCGTTGCGCAGCTGCCGGACGATCCGGGCGCGGTTGGCGGGCCGTTCGGTGGCCAGCAGCTCGACCGCCAGCGCGGTCTTGTCCACCAGCTGGGCGCGGGCCTGCTGGTTCGCCGACCGGACCGCGACCGGCAGCGCGACCAGCGCGGTGACGATCACCGCCACCACCGCGGTGGCCGCCGTGACGAGCACGAACCGGCCGGTGAGGGTCTGCACGGGCAAGGCTTCAGTCCGGTCTCGGGTGGTGGGTGGGGTCGGCGGACGGTACATCGGCGGTGTAGCCGACCCCCCGGACGGTACGGATGAGCGTGGCGGCGTCACCGAGCTTCGCCCGCACCTGGGCGACGTGCACGTCGACGGTCCGGGTGCCGGCGTGCGACGCGTACCCCCACACCGACGCCAGCAGCTCCTCCCGGGTGAACACCCGGCCGGGCCGGCCGAGCAGGTGCCCGAGCAGGTCGAACTCGGTCGGCGTGAGGGTGAGCGGGGCACCGTCCACGGTGACCCGGCGGCGGGCCGGGTCGAGCGTCACCGGGCCGAGCGAGCGCACCCGCTGCCCGTCGGCCGGCCCGGCGGCGCGGCGCACCAGCGCCCGGATCCGGGCGACCAGCTCCCGCGGGCTGAACGGCTTGGTCACGTAGTC